>CAZSNV010000015.1:0-37450 GCA_964608035.1 uncultured Gemmatimonadaceae bacterium
CGAGGCCGATCTCGTCGGTGCCCTCGCGCGCGGCCGTGAAGTGGTCTTTCCCCATCTCGATATGCCGGACGATGTTCTCGCGTACCACAATGGCGTCATCGATCAGGATGCCGATCGCCAGCGAGAGCCCCATCAGCGACATCGTGTTCAAGGTGAAGCCAAACACCAGCACCGCGATGAAGGACGCCAGCACCGAGACCGGGAGCGCCAGGCCGGTGATCACCGTCGATCGCCACGAATTGAGGAAGACGAAGACGACGAGAACGGTCAGGAGTGCGCCCGCAATCAGCGCCTCTTCCACGCTGGCCACCGAACTCTCCACACGTTCCCCGGAGTTCTTGACCACGTCCACGCGCACGCCGGTCGGCAACGTTCGCGCGATTTCATCGAGTCGCGCCGTCACCCGATCAGCCACGTCCGTGGTGCTGTACCCCTTCGATTTTCTCACGTCGAGGCCGACCGCGTCACGCCCGTTGTAGATCGCGGCCGTCCGCTGTTCCTCAGTCCCGTCACGCACCGTCGCCACCTGGCCAAGCCGGATGACCTGCCCGTTTCGCTCGGCGACGACCAGCTGCAGGAAGTCCTCCGGGCCGTCAAGCCGGCCGCGGAGGCGAATGGTTTTCTCCTGGAGCGATCCGGTGATGCGTCCGACCGGCGCGGCCAGGTTCTGCGCCTGGAGCGCGCCGACCACCTGCCCGATACCGATGCCCGCCTGCTGCAACGCTTCCGGCCGCAGTTCCACAGTCAATTCGCGTTGCACGCCGCCGGTGAGGCGCACGTCGGCAACGCCGGCGATGGCACGCAACTCGCGCGTGATCGTCGGGTCCACGACGCGCGTCAGTTCGGGACCATCCAGCACGTTCGACGCGATGGCGATCGAGAGAATCGGCTGGTCGGTTTCGCTGAACTTGCCCAGGATCGGCTCCTCGATTTCGACAGGCAGATCGCCGCGGATCTCACCGATCTTGTCGCGCACCTCCTGCATCGCTTCCTGGATGTCCTTGCTGAAGGCGAACTCGGTCATGATCCACGAGTAGCCGTCCAGCGATTGGGAGCGCACGGTGCGGACGCCGGAGATCCCCGAGATCGCCTCCTCGATTGGATCCGTCACTTCGCGCTCCACCACATCGGGCGAGGCGCCGGGATAGATGACGGTCGTGGTGACGACCGGAGCCACGACGTCGGGGAATTCATCGGTGTCCAGCTGGAACAGCGAATAGAGGCCAAACACGACCAGGGCCAGCATCACCGTGACGGTGACGATCGGCCGCTTGATGGCAAAATCGGAAATCAACATTGGTCAGATCCTCACTTGGCCGGTGGCTGGTCCGACGGCACGCTGACGCGAACGGCGGTGCCCGGCGTGATGCCCTGCGCGGCTCCGATCAGCAGGGTGTCCCCCACCGCGACTCCGGACAGAATCTCGTAACGCTCCTGATCCTCGTCGCGCACGCCGAGCGTCACTTCCACCCGTTCGGCCACTCCGCCCTTGAGGCGCAGCACTGTGGGCTTGAGGCCGCGGAGATCGACCGCCGAATACGGCGCGGTCATGCCGGTGCGACGCTCCGCCGCGATACGTCCGTCGGCGAACAGGCCCGCGACCAGGTTGCTCGACACGTTAGGCACCGCGACGACGATCCGCACCTGACCGGTGCCCTGGTCCACCGTCGGACTGATGCGCGCCACGCGTCCGGTGAATCGCCGGTCAGGATAGCCGCTCACGGTGAACGTGACGGGGGCGCCCACTTTCACCTGCGACAACTGGGCGGCCGGCACGGAGGCTTCGAACCGCATGCTGGCCGGATCAACAATGGAGAAGAGCGCGGTCCCTGGTTGGACCACATCACCCTCGGAGACGGACCGGATGCTGACGACGCCCGAGAACGGCGCGCGAATCTGCGCGTCGTCGAGCTGTTTCTGCGCCATCGTCAGGCGCGCCTGGGCATCCGCCAGCTGGGACGCGGCCGCGTTGTTCGACAATCGCGCCTGCTCCAGGTCGCGCTCGGCGATCGCTCCTGCCTGTGCCAGGCGCTCCGACCGCTCCAGGTCCCGCTTGGCGCGTTCCGCCGCGTTCTGCGCCGTGGTGAATCCGGATCGCGCGGACAGGAAGGCATCGCGCAGCGTCCGATCATCGATTTGGGCGAGGCTGGCGCCGGCGGCAACGCGGGTGCCCTGATCCACGCGCACCTTCATGACCGCACCGGGCACCTGCGCCCGCACCGTCGCCTCACGCTCCGGGCCAAGCGCGCCGGAGATCGCGGGCCCGCTCGAAAGCTCTCCCCGGGTCACGACGGCAATGTTCTCGGCGCCGACAGCGACACCGGGCGGGGTGGATGGCGTGGCGCTTTCTGCTTCTTTCCCGTTGCAAGCGCCCAGGGCCAGGCCTGCAGCGAGCAGGAACCCTAACGAGGCCGGGTAATGATTTGCTTTCATTGAAGTCAATCTCAGTAGTGAGTTCAGAAGTGATCGGTCTGCTGTTTGTTCTCCCGTCTCCCGTCGCCCGTCTCCCGTCTCCATTTCACATCTCAGGGGGTATGACGGCCGCCGACGCGCGGACCGTGCCGGCCGATGCGCCCCCCACCCCGCCCTGCGGCGCGATTTGCTGCGGAGCCACCGAGCCGGATGGACCGCCAAACGACAGGGGAATCGTTATCGTCCCGACGCCCAGCGGCAGGTCCCGAAGCAACGAAACCCGCATTCGAGCAACCTGAAGGTTCCGGACCGCCAGAGCGGCGTTGGCGCTTGCCTGCTGCAGCAACAGCCGTGAGTCGTTGAGTTCGACCTGCGTCGATAGCCCCTCGCGATAGCGGACATCGGCGATGCTGTAGGCTTTCGCCGCCTGCTCCGACGTCCCCTGGCTCGCCGCCAGGGCGGCCTGTGCCTGCGCCAGCAACGCGAGCGCGTGCTGCGCATCCAGCGAAGCTGCTTCGCGCACCTGTTCGTAACGGGCTTCCGCTTCACGGACCGCGGCCTCCGCCACCATGGTCGTTCCCTTGGTGCGGCCCCCGGTGAATAACGGGACACTGGCCGTAAGGCTCACCGTCCAGTTCGTGAGGAAGTTGCCAAGGTCCGGCAATCCCGAAGAGGGGAACGCCACTCGCCCGTATTGCGTCGACAGCGAGACCGTTGGGATCCATGCGGATTTCGCTATGCGCAATTGTTCCTGCTCCGCGCGCAACGACTCCCCTACCTGTCGAACTGAAGCGCGGGCCACGGAGCTCGTGTCACTCTCGGCGATCGACACGGCCGCGCCGCCAGCGCGCGCCAATTGGATCAGGTCCCGTTCATTCCCGAGGCCCGTTGTCAGCGTGATCCGCTCCGGGCCTGGAAGGTTGAGCATCTGCTTCACCCGGGCATACGCCAGGTCGCGATCCGTGCGGCGTTGCAGCAGCGCCGGCATCTGGTTGTCGCGCGTGACCTGGGCGCGCAGCAGGTCGAACTCGGACTGATTGCCGACCTGACGTGCCAGCCTGGTCTGCCCCAGCACACTCTCCGTCTGGGCGAGTGACGATTCTGCGATCGCGGCGAGCCGGTCGGCCAGCACCGCGTCGAAGTATGCCTCGGTGATATCGAGGGCCAGCCGTGCACGCTGTGACACCAGTTCGATGTCAGCGGCGGTGCGCCCCGCCTCGGCGGCGCGGGTCTGCGCCTGGGCGCGCCCACCCGAGTACAGGTCGAGCGAACCCTGAAGCCCAAGCTGATACTGGTTCTTCGACCCGAAGCCGACTTTGCTGAAGTCTATGGGGAACCCACCCGTTCCAGCGCTGCACCTCGCAAACACCTCGAGACTCGCAACGCGCTGTGCTTCGGTGGCGCCGGCTGCCGCCAGATAGCGCGTGCAGGGCGCGTAATAAGTCGTTCCGTCGTCAGGCGGCACCGGCGGCGTTCCCGCTGGAGGCGACGGCGGGCCCGCGTCGGCCAGCGCCTCGAATTGCGAAGCCAGCGTGCGCGTGTACGTCAGGCTTGCTCCGACCTGCGGCAGGTACTGGCTGCGGGCCTGCAACTGCTGGCCCCGGGCGCGCAGCACGCCTGCCTGCGCGATGCGAATGCCCTCGCTTTGCGATTCGGCCAGCCGAAGGGCTTCATCGAGCGAAAGCTGACGTCCCTGCTGAGCGAGCGCCGCGGCCGGGAGTGTGGCGGCGAAGCCCAGGATCGTTATGACAGTTCGTTTCATGGAAGTCTCGTTAGGTACCGCGTGGCCGACGGACCTGGCGGCCCTGACCATCGCGGCGTCTGGCACCGGCGGCCGCCCGGCCGCCGTGAGAGCGTTTCGCGCCATTCTGTTCAACCGGTTCGGGATCTCCGGCGGACGTCGCGTCATCCTCAGCGCCGAGCATCCTGAGGAAGAACCGCGCGTATCCCGCTCCGGCGCGGCGGAGCGGCGGGTACAGGTCGGGCATGATGTCACGCCCCATGGCGTCCGCGAACAGCGAGCCCTGGAGCATCATGCAGGCGACGTGGATGTCGTCGCGCGTCATCGGCAAGCCGCGGAGCTTCACGAGCTTGGTCGCATAATCCTTCAGCTGCCGATGTACGACGTCAGGACCGCGGCGCATGCAGCCGGCCATCTGTGGATGCTCATCGACCTCGGCCATGCACTTCCGGATCATGTCGCGACTGTTGCGCAGCAGTAAGAGATGCGCATCGCACCACTCGGACAGCTCGCGAAGTGGCGACTCCGGACCCGAGGGAAGCGCTTCCTCCGACCGGCGCCGAGCGTACAGCTCCGCGACTTCATTGATCAGCGCGGTCTTCGACTTGAACTGACGAAAGAGGGTGACCTCATTGACCCCGGCCGCTTCGGCGATTCGCCGCGTCGTTGCGCCTCGGAATCCGGACTCCGCGAAGACGCGCATGGCGGCCTCGAGGAGTTTTTGTCGACTGACTTGGGTGGCGGTGGGTGTCATGGCTGCGTGCTGATTGCTTCTTACTGGGAACCTTCGGTCCGATGAAAGTAGGCGCTTGCATACAACGTGGAACCCCCAGAGAGGTTTCGTGACATTTTTCAGACGGCGACTTGCCGACCCGGCCGAGAGTGTCGGAAACGCGGCTTCTTGGTACGCGCTAACCGCAGTCGCGGAAACGATTTGAAGGCAGGCCGGGTGTGGCGGTGATCCAATAATGTGCGCTTTTGTCCCACGGCGTGACGTTTGGCAATTCGTTGGAAAGCAACGACTTACGCTGTTCGATCGGCTGGCACCGGTCCTACCCTGTGATGGCGAAGAAGTCACTCCTGGACCGGACTAGCGATGAATCGACGTAGAGGGTTCACCTTCGTAGAACTGATGGTGGTCATGCTCGTGCTCGGCGCGCTGAGCTCGATGGCAGTGCCGCGGTTCCGGGAGTACAAGATCCGCGCGTTCGTCGCCGCGATGCAGAGCGACCTGGGGAGCCTCAAGATCGCCGAGGAATCGTTCTGGGCCGAGCATCAGCGCTATGCAACGGACACGGCCTCACTCGAGTTGCGAATCACCAGGGACGTCAGCATCAGGATTACCAGCGAGGACATCCTGGGTGGCTATACGGCCGTCGCGACGCACAGCGGTGTTCCCAACCGTGAGTGCCTGACGTCGATGGGCCGCGAGTCTGCGCCACGGGAAGCGGGAGCCGTCTTCTGCGGGCCCGCGGGGAGCGGATCCACCCCGCTCCCGCCGACCCCCTAACGGCAAGTCTCCGGGTCACTGGACCCTCGACCGTGACGTAGTTTTGGTCCGATCTGCAGAGGATCGGACCCATGAAGCAACCGCCGAGAACTGGCACGACGCCCTTTGACTCCCACCTCACGGAGCGGCCCTCCGCGGGGCGTTGCCTCGTTAGGTCCCGGCCGGCAGCCGCACGCGAGCGCTCTACCTCGACGCCGCAGTCTCGTCCAGCCAGCGCGCATTGATTCCGTCACCAAGGGTCATTCGCGCCGCGATCGCGCTCCTGCGAGTCATACCCGTTCCCATCATGCGCGCCCTTGCCGCCGCGGCCGGCACCGTGGCTTGGGCAACTCAGGGAACGCGCCGGCAGACGTTACTCGAGAATCTTTCCTACACAGCCCCCGACAGACCGATCTCGGAACGACGCCGTCTGGCGAGGCGCACGTTTCGCAACCTCGCGGTCACTGCGGTCGACCAGTTCCGGTTGCCCAGCATCTCTCCGGAAGATCTGCGCGCCTTGTTCGAGATCCGCGGCCTCGAGCACGTCGAAGCCGCACAGTCGCGGGGCAGAGGAACTGTCCTCGTCACGGGGCACCTGGGGCCGTACGAACTCGCCTCGGCCTGCTTCGCGGGCCTGGGAAATGAGGTCTACGGCCTGATGGAGGACATGGACCCGGCGCTACTCGATGCCCTGGCGGCGTACCGGTCGGCGACCGGGATGAAGCTCGTCAACATCAAGGATGGATTGCGCTCTGCCTACCGGATCCTTGGTCAGGGCCACTTTCTTGCCCTGGTGGCCGACCGCGCCATAGGCGACGCGCGAGGGGCAATTGAACTCCCCTTCGCCGGCGGCATCCGGCGGCTGCCGACCGGGCCGGCGGTTTTCGCGCAAGCGACCGGCGCGCCGATTGTCACCGCATTCACGTGGCCCAACCCGGGCAAGGGACCCCGATACGTCATGGAGTTCGATCCACCCCTGATCCCGCAGGGCCGCGACGAGGCTGAGCGCGTTCGATTGATGAACGCCATCGTGGAACGAATGTCGGCTGCCGTCCGTCGTAATCCTGATCAGTGGTTCGTCTTTCAACCGAACTGGATCACGCGTGATTCTGTCTGACGGATCTGAGAAGCGGGTAGCGGGCGGAATCCGCGGCGTGCTCTCGCGGCCGGAATTCACGCTGCTCGTCATTGGACAAACGGTCTCGCAGCTTGGGGACCGGTTGCACAACATGGCGCTCATCGCCCTCGTGGCGGCCGCCGCGGACGCATCGACAACCGGTATCGAGATCGGGAAGATCGGGAACGCCACGCTTCTTCCGACGCTCTTCGCGCCAATCGTCGGCGCCCTGGTGGATCGCTGGAACAAGCGATTCACCATGATCGTCTGCGACCTGATGCGGGCCATGATCGTCGCGTTCATTCCGTTGCTGTATGTCACGCTCGGTTACATCTGGCCCGTCTATGTCATGGCGTTCTTCGTCGGTCTGGCCGGCGTTTTCTTCAACGCCGCCAAGATGGCGCTCATCCCCGATCTGGTTGATGAGGACCAGCTCCTTCCGGCCAACGCGGCATTGGCGACCATTGGCCGATTCGCAACGGTGGCGGGGATCGTTGGCGGGGGCTTGATGGTGGGCTGGACCAGCTGGCAGCGCATTGGCTGGGAGGGTTGGGAGGCTGGCTTCTACATTGACTCGCTGTCGTACGCTGTTTCCTTCCTGACACTGGTGATGATTGCATTGCTCAGTCACGCGGCCGTAAAGCGCAGGGCAGCGCTCCACCCGATCGCGGAGTCGGCGGCGGTCGTTCGTCGAGAAGTGGCGCACATAGCCGGCGACATGCGAGAGACTTTCTTGCTGATCCGTTCACACCATGGCCTGCGCTTCGTCTTTCTGATGGTTGTCGTATTGGGCGCTCTCGCCGGGTCGATCTACGTGATCCTGACGGCCGCCTCAATTGCGGTGCTGAAAGTCGGCACCAAGGGAGTCGGCTTTCTTGGTGGCTTGCTGGCGGGCGGCATGATCGTTGGCTCGCTTCTGGTCGGCACGGTTGGCGCGCGGTGGGACAAACGCTGGATGATGGTGATCGGTTGCCTCCTGATGGGCGTGCTCATGCTCGGCGGAAGCATCTGGTTCAGCTACGCCATCTTCGTGCCGATCGCCTTTGTGGGTGGTGCCGTGCTTGCCCCCGTCCTGGTTTCCATGGACACGCTGCTGCACGAGTGGTCGCCGCGCACCTCGCGCGGACTCGTCTTCTCCACGCGCGACCTCGTGCTCGGCGCTGCGTTCATGGCGTTCAATACCCTGGTCGGCTTTACGATCGCTTTTCTCGAATCATTGGCCAACACGCCGTACGCCGTCGCCATGTTCGTCTTTGGTCTGCTCGTGATCGTCTCCACGCTGGGCGCGTCGTGGACACAGTTCCGGCTCGATCGCGCGCTTCGCGCGCCGTGAGCGGGTGATGGCCACCGGCACACTCCGAATCGTGCAGGTCTGCCCCTACAGCTGGGATGTGCCCGGCGGAGTGCAGGTTCACGTTCGCGACCTCTCGGCGCACCTGCGGAAGCTCGGCCACGAGGTGCGGATCCTCGCGCCCGGCCGTCTTCGCGGTCGTCGCGACGATGCCTGGATTGTCGGTCGCGCGGTGCCGGTGCGCGGCAACGGTTCCGTGGCGCGGATCAGTTTCGGCCCGCAGGTCGCCAGCTCCGTCAGTCGGGCACTGCGCGAAGCCCGGCCGGACATCATTCACGTGCATGAGCCGCTGGTCCCGAGCGTGTCGATGCACGCCGTATTGCAGTCCAACGCGCCGGTGGTGGGAACGTTCCACTCGAATGTCGGGCGCGAGCGGGTGAGCAGCCTGTGGTTCACGCTGGCGGCGCCGCTGGTGCGGCCGGTCTGGAACCGGCTGGCGCGGCGGATCGCCGTGTCGGAGGCCGCGCGGCACAGCGTGACCTCGCGCATGGGCGAGGGCGACCTGCTCATCGTGCCTAACGGTGTGGACGTGGAACGGTTTGCGGCGGCCCGGCCGGCGTCACTGCCATCGGGCCGGCACCTGCTCTTCGTCGGGCGCCTGGAGGAACGGAAGGGATTCCCGATCGCGATCGAGGCCTTCGCGCAACTGGCCGTGGTGCACGCGGACCTCCGCCTGCTCGTGGTTGGCGAAGGAAGCGAACGGGATGCGGTGGATTCGCTGCCGCCGGAGGTCCGCTCGCGCGTCGAGATGCTGGGCCGCGTCGACGATGACCGGCTGGCGTCGTACCTGAAGGCCGCCGACCTCTATATCGGCCCGGCGACGGGGGGCGAGAGTTTCGGGATCGTGCTGGCGGAAGCCATGGCGGCGGGATTGCCCATCGTCGCCAGCGACATTGACGGCTATCGCGACGTAGCGCGGGACGGGCTCGAGGCGTTGCTGGTGGCCCCTGGGGACGCGGGCGCGCTGGTGACAGCGGTGCGCGAGATCCTCGACAATCCCCGGCTCGCCAGATCGTTAGGCGAGCGTGGCGCGCTCCGGGCTCATGACTTTGCGTGGGACACGATCACGGAGCGGCTGGTGGACGTGTATCGCTCGGTGGTCGTGGCCGGCGTGGCTTAACGGGAAGAGCCCGAAGGGCGCAGGACCCGAAGGGCGCAGGACCCGAAGGGCGCAGAGCCCGAAGGGCGCAGGACCCGAAGGGCGCAGAGCCCGAAGGGCGCAGGACCCGAACGGCGCAGAGCCCGAAGGGCGCAGGACCCGAAGGGCGCAGGACCCGAAGGGCGCAGGACCCGAACGGCGCAGGACCCGAAGGGCGCAGGACCCGAACGGCGCAGAGCCCGAAGGGCGCAGGACCCGAACGGCGCAGAGCCCGAAGGGCGCAGGACCCGAAGGGCGCAGAACCCGAACGGCGCAGGACCCGAACGGCGCAGAACCCGAACGGCGCGAACTGCGCGACTGCGCATGGGCGGAACTCGGCATGCCGCGTTGGCCCTGCGTTGTCTATGCAGTAATACAGTCGGCTTCTGGCCTGCGACCTTTTTGCCGTGCGCTGCTCTGGCCTTGCGCTGTTTGGGCCTTGCGCTGTTCGGGCTCTGCGCCGTTCGGGTTCTGCGCTGTCTGGGTCCTGCGCTGTCTGCGCTGTACGCCCGCGACTACGGTTTCCCCGACGCCCTGACGAGCATGTCCTTCAGCCGGTCGGCCATGTGATCCCAGGTCCATTCCCGGTGAACCCATTCCGCGCCGGCCCGACCCATGGCCTCGGCGCGCGCGCGATCGATGAGCAGCGGCGTGATGACCTCCGCCAGGAGCTCGGGCCTGGTGGGGTCCACGACCAGGCCCGTTTTGCCGGGGATCACCGTTTCGGGTGCGCCACCCGAGTCGCCGGCGATGACCGGGCGACCCACCGCCGCGCCCTGCAGGAAGACGGCGCCTAACGCTTCGACGTCGAACCCGAACCATCGCAACCGGCACGGCATCGCGAAGACGTCGCCGGCCCTGAAATACGCGGCCAGTTCGGCGTACGGGGCGGCGCCGGCGAACACCACCCGGTCGGCCACACCGGTGTCGGCCGCCAGTTTCCGCAGCGAGGCCTCGTAGGGACCGATCCCGACGATGAGCAGGCGGACCTCAGGCACCTGGCGCGCTATCGCCGGAAGCGCCCGGATGAGCATGTCCTGTCCCTTGCGCGGCACGAGCCGCGACACGCAACAGATGACCGGCGCGCTGCCTAACGCGTGACGTTCCCGGATGGCGGCGTCGCTCACCCCCGGATGGAACTGGTCGGTGTCGATGCCGGACGTCAACACCTCCATCCGGCTCTCCCAGCCGAAGGATCGCTCGAGTTTCCTGCTCGACCACACCGAGGCGGCCGTCAGCATCGCCGCATCCCGGCCGATGTGACGCAGGAGGCCCGGCACCAGCGTTCCGGTCAGCTCCAGCCCGTGCGTAAAGCCGAGGTACGGTATTCCGAGTTTTCGTTTGATCGCCGGTCCCATGTGGCCCAGCGGCCAGGTTGCGCCGAACACGACGATGTCGGGCTTCCGGCTCCGCAGTTCCTCGTGCAGCCGCCGCCTCACTGCCGGCGTGGGGAGCATCATCCCGGTTTCGAGCCGGATCACCTCGTGCGGATACTCCTTGTCGAATTCTTCCCAGCCCGGGAACCGCGATGAAAAGATGGTAACGCTCCCCGGTGGGAAGCGGCGCATCAGCTGGTCGACAAAATAGTTGATGCCGCCGATGCGAGGCGGGAAGTCATTGGTGACGACAAAAACGTTCACCGGATGGCGGGTGGGGGATGGCAGATGTCGGAGGGTGCAACGTAGCAGCCGCCACCTCGTTTTCCAGATTGAGTTGGTTCGGCTGCCATTGCACATGCAGATCCGGGAGCGGATAATCGGTTGTGCTTTCACTGGCCGGCTTGCTCGTCTCTGCTGTCCTGGTCCAGGACGCACCTGTGGCGACTGACTCAGTGCCTCGTCGCTCCCGCTTCACCGCGCTGCCCGTCGTCAGCTATTCGGACGTGACGGGATTACAGTATGGCGCGACGGTGTTCCGCGGCTTCCGCGTCGGCATCGACACGCTCACGCGGTCATCCTCCGCTTCGTTGTACGCGGCCAGGACGGCCAAGGGGCATGTAAAATCCCATGTGCAATTCGATCGCTGGTCGTCAGGCAACTCGGCGCGGTGGCGCGTGCGCGTGGAGCACGTTTCCTATCCGCTGCCGTTCTTCGGCATCGGCGCGGAGACGCCGGACAGCGCCGAAGAATGGTACAGCAGCGGCGTCAGCACGGTGCAACTCTTCACGCAGCGAAGGCTCCGCAACGCCGAATACGCTCACGCGGGCGTTCGGTACGCGCGGTCCCGACTTCGCGAAGTCGAAACCGATCGCGCGGTCGCGGACAGCACACTTCCCGGCTCGTCAGGCAGCGATGTCGTCAGCGCGGAGGTTGGACTGGTGATCGACTCGCGCGACAACCTTGGAGCGCCACGTGGCGGAACGTACGCCCGACTGGTGCCTTCCATTGCCGCGAAGGCGATCGGGTCGGATTTTGCCTTTCGCAGGCTGACACTCGACGCCCGACGTTATCGCGCCTTTGGCGGCAGTCACGTCGCAGCCGTTCAAGTGCAGTACGACGGCCTGGCCGGAACGGCGCCGTTCGACCAGATGGCGATCGGCGCCGACACGGCGATGCGCGGGTATCCGCGCGGCCGGTACCGCGACAACCACGCCTTCACCGTGCAGGCGGAAGTGCGCTCCGCACACTGGCGGCGTGTTGGCGCCGTCGCATTCGCTGGCGCCGGGGCCGTCGCGCCGGCGTTTTCGAAGCTGGCAAGCCAGACCTGGTATCCGAGTGTCGGTGCGGGCCTGCGCTACGTGCTGGTGCCGAGGGACCGCACCGTCGCCCGCGTGGATCTGGGGTTCGGGCGCGGGTCGTTTGGGATCAGCGTCGGTATAGGAGAAGCTTTTTAAGAGGCGACGGCGCGTCCTGATGCCTCGTTCCTCCTGGAGAGCGGATGTGAGATGTGACATGTGAGATAAACTGCAACTCGATCAGGTCGGATTCTGTTGGAGATCTGCTTCCGTCCCCGCTGATGAGCGCCGGCGCAGTTTATCCCACATCTCACATCTCACATCTATTTAGCAAGCGTCCAGTTCAGGTACGCCGCGTCGCCGGTGACTTCACGTTCGACGTATGGCTCGAGCCAGTCGGGGATCTCAACGGCTGTATCAGCAGAAGGCAGCTCGATCTCCGCCAGAACCAGGTCGCGATCCGTGAACTCGTCGATCTCCCAGGCGAGATCACCCTGAGGAACGCGGTGGCGCTGCTTCGTCAGGCGTTTGCCTTTCGTCAACGGCCACATCGCCTTGAATACCTCAGGACTGGCTTCCTCCTCGAGCTCACTCCGGACCAGGCCCGCGCCCACCTTGACCGTGCGGAAGTACGTGCGTTCGCGGCCCGCTTCCACGGAACGCAAGCGCTCGACGAGCCGATCGCCCGGTAGGTAGCCTTGCTCGATGCGAACGGCGGTGGCCTCCGGCATGGTCTCCGGAAGCCCCTTCAACAGAAACTTCCGCTCGATCTCGAGGACGGTCGGCGCCCTCGCCTTCAGCCGGGTGGCGAGGTCGCGAAGCTCGTTATGGAAGGCCTTTGCCTTCCCCTCTCCCCATTCACCGCGGAATCGCACGAACGCTGCCTCGGCACGTTCGTGCGCGAGGCGCGCGAGTGAAATCAGGCCGGATCGCGGCGGACCCTTCGCTCGCGGCGCACGCTTGCGCCCACGCTGGCTCGCCGTGAGCGCGTTGGCCATTCGCCTTCCTTCTTCGAGCGCCAGCTCGGCAACCACGTCACGGAGTACGAGGAGCCAGACGTGCGCATCGTGGAGATCGCCCAGTGCGTCCTGCAGCCCGCGGAGCTGCACGAGCAACGCGGGACCGCCCTCAACCTGCTCGGCGATCGGCTCGAGGAGGTAGCGCAGCCGCTTGCCCGTGATGCGCGCCTGGTGCGCGTCGTTCACGTCATCGACGGAACGCACGCGCTTGAGCCGCCGCTTGAGGTCCTCACCCATCTCCACGAAGAGCGACGCGATGACGGTACCGAACAGCGGCTCGCGAATGCCGCCGTGCACGTGCGCTTCGATGCGATATGTCGAAAGCCGTTCCGCGAGGCGATCCCTCGTCCGCTGAAAGTCGCGCTTCAGCCGAGCCTCCAGTTCCGATTCGGCTTCACGTTCCTGGCGCTGGAACCGCTCCGTGAGCCAGCGGACGGCGCCGCGGTCGCGGGGCTTGAGCTGACTCCCGGTTGTCGCCAGCCATGCAAGGAACACTTCGGCGTCGCGGCCGGCGTTTGACTCGCGCGCGATCCGGCGGAGGCGCCGCACACCCGCGCGCGGCAGGCTGTCCTCGAGCGACGGCGCCAGGGCGCGCAACCAGCTGCGCAGTCGTCGAAGGTCGACGCGGAAGTCGTGCAACGACTCGCTGTCGCGCTCGACCGCCAGGCGGTCGCGCTCGCGCGCCAGGTCCTCGATCAGCGACAGCGCGACGAGTCGGGCGGATCGTGGAGCGGTGTCGTCGAGGATGGACGTGTCGAAAGTCATTCGACGGTCAATCAGCGAGTCCACGAAGCTGGGCCGGCGTCAGGTGCCACAGCAGGAGCGCCGAGCCGGCGCCGACCTCTTCATCGATGCGCAACAGGCAGGCGCCGCCCTTCTTGAACTCCACGTTCGAGCCCTGGCCGCCGAGCAGCCAGGTCACCACTTCGCCGAGGTGCGGCTCATGTCCAACGACGGCCACCGTCGACAGATCGCTCTTTTCGTTGAGCCACTTCGCGAGTTCCCGCGGGTGGCAGTCCGGCACCATCGCCTCCACCGTTTCCACCCGCTCCACGCCTAACGTCTCGGCGACCACCGCGGCCGTGTCGGCCGCGCGGAGCCAGGGGCTGGTGCCGATCAGGTCCGGGTGTGGCGAGATCCGTTGCAGGCCACGCGCATTCTTGCGCATCCGGCGCCGTCCGGTATCCGTCAACGGTCGGTCGGAATCCGGCCGGCCGGTTTTCGCATATTCCTCGCGGTCCATCGCGATGGCGTGTCGAATGACGATCAGCTGCATACGTGAGGGCTCCGTCGGCCGGACAGCCATGAACATCGCACCGACCCCAATTTACGGTCTCCCGCATCGAACCGGAGGAGTGTGATGTGCCTCTTCCGGGTGGCTTTCGCCGGTGCGTACGCGAGTGCTAGCGTAGTGTGGTGCCGTTTTTCTCGCGTCGCAGGTCCCTGCGCGATACCGTCGAAGTCGCCGTACGGGCTCTGGAGCACCCCGTCCGGCGGCGCATCCTGTACGTGCTGTTGGTCGTGGCCGTCTTCGCGGCTTTCTACACGTGGCGCACGTTCGCCAGCCCGCTGAGAATCGACGCGCCGCCCCCGGCGGTGGTCGCCGACCTGGCCGACTCGGTGCCACCGCTCCCCGCGTCCATCGTCGAAGCGCCCATCATGTACGACATGTCCGGGGCAATGGACTCGCTCGAACGCGCCATGCCCCGCCGATATGGCGACATCACGCAGCGCCTCCAGGCCGGCGCCAACCGCCGTGCCAATTTTGCGTTCGCGGTGTCCCGTTCGCCGTTCCGCCTCCGCCTCGACGGACGAACCGTTTCCCTTTCTACGATCGTCGAGTATGAGGCGCGGGGCTGGTACCTTCCACTGATCGGTCCGGAGATGAGCGCTGCCTGCGGAACCGGCGGCGTGCCGCGGCCGCGCATCGCCGCGACACTGGTGTCGAGCGTCCAGATCACGCCGGATTGGCGGCTGCGAACGCGCACGCGCATCGGGCGACTGGAACCTGTCACCGACAGCGCGCGCGATCGGTGCCGGGTCACCGTATTCCGGATCGACGTCACGAACCGGGTAATCGACAACACGCGACGCCTGCTCGAATTGGGGCTCACCGCCATCGATGAAGGAGTCGCACGATGGGATTCGCGATCGCGGTTCGAGCAACTGTGGCGCAACTTGCAGCGCCCGGTCCGGTTCACCGACAGCATCTACATGCTCATGGCCCCGTACAGCGCGCAGCTCGGGCCAATCACGGCGAATCGCGACACGGTGATCGCGCGGCTCCGGCTTGTGGCCTCGCCGCGCATCGTCACCGGCCCGTACCCTAACGAGTTCGAGCTGATGAAACCCCTGCCGCGGCTCGAGCCGCTGGCCCGCGTTGGCGAGGGGGCGCACGTCCAGCTCGAGGGCTCGCTCGCCTATCCAGTGGCGAAGGCGCTGCTGGCCAAGGTCCTGGTCGGACGCGAGTTCGAACAAGCCGGACGCAAGCTCAAAGTCACCGATGTCGAGGTCATGGGCATCGGCGGCGGACGCGTGGCGCTGGGCATCACGGTGAGGGGCGCGGTGCGCGGGCGGCTCTGGTTCACCGGAACTCCCGCGCTCGACCGCGAACGGCGGGAGCTCCATGTGCCCGACCTCGACGTCGACGTCGGAAGCGCAAACCTCCTCGTGCGCGGGTTCGACTGGGTGAAGGGCGAGGAGATGCGGAACTTTCTCCGGACTCGCGCGCGTGTGTCCGAGGCGGAGCTCATCGGGCGGCTCAGCCAGTTGGCGGAGCAAGGGATCAACCGGACTCTGACCGAGGGCATTGTCCTGTCAGGCGACATACATCGCGCCGAAGCGACTTCGGTTCGAGCATCGATTGCTGACCTGAGGGTGCGCGCGCAGGCCGAAGCGACCATGCGCCTGGCCATCAACAAGGCGCCCAGTCTCCCGAGGCCGCCCGCTCCGCCTCGTCCAGCCCCAACCTCTGCGCCAGGCAAGGACACGGGGAAAACCAAGGATTAACGGCGCCCCGTCGGGCTCGTCTGATTATGCGACGGCAGACGGGGGACGGGAGGAGGACGGGAGGACCCAGACCACGCCGTGCCACGCCATAGAACTCAGCAGGCACAGTGGAGGAGTTATCAGAATGATCAACATCAGCACACGCGCCGTGGTCGTCGCCCTGGCGATGACCATGCCGGTCGCGATACAAGCGCAGCGTGGCACGGGTCCCGGCGGCGGTAGAGCCGGTGGCAATCCCGTTGCGCCCCTCATCGACATGCGACGCGAGCTGAATCTCAGCTCCCGGCAGCTCACGCAGCTCGACTCCATCGAGCGCACGCTGTTGCAGCGCAATCAGGGGCTGCGTGAACGACTGCGCACCAGGCTCGACTCGTTGCGGCCCCGCAGCCGCCAGTCGTCGGAAGCGGAGATAGCTGCATTCCGCGCCGAAAGCGACTCGATGCGCGCGGTACGCAATGTGATCGTCCGGAATGACTCGGTCGCACGCGGCGCGGCGATGGCCGTACTGACCGATTCGCAGCGCGTTCGCGTTCGCGAGCGCGTGGCTGAGCGGCGTGGTTTCGCGGCCGGCCGCATGAGCACGATGCGCGGCGGTCAGCGCGGCATGCGTCAGGGGAGGCAAGGGATGGAGGGTCCGCGCATGCGGCAGGGACGGCCCGGTGGCCGGATGGGTGTGGACGGACTGCGCCGGGGTGGCCGCGTTGGTGGGCCGGACGGATTCGCGCCGCGCCGGTTCGAGGATCGCCGTACCCTGCCTGACGATTCGATCGGCCCACAGCGTCGCTTCCGTGGCATGAACCCACCCGATGGCGTCGGACCGGACGGTCAGGGGTTCGCACCGCGCCGTCGTCCGATGAATGACGGCGATGCGCGACTGGCACCTCGATTCAGGCGTCCGCCTGCCGACAGCGGACGGTAAAGGATCAAACGAGCCGCCCCGGTGAACAACCGGGGCGGTTTTTTGCTTGGGTCCGCCAAGCTCCTTCGCTCGACGGGCTCAGCTTCTGGATTGCCGGAGTCACCGAGTCCAGATCCTGGCCGTCGGCAGCGCGTTGTGGTCAATGATCGCGCCGGCTTTCATGACGAGCTCCAGCTTCCGGATGTTCGTGATGTCCGCGACAGGATCGGCGCCTAACAACAGCAGGTCCGCCGACTTTCCGACCTCGATCGTTCCGTAGTCCTTCAGCGCCTTACTCGCCAGCGCGCCGTTCTTTGTGGCGGCGGTGATCGCCTGCATCGGCGTCATCCCCAGCTCCACCAGTCCCTCGATCGCGGCGAGCGATCCGAGGCCCGGTTCCTGCCAATCGGGCTTGGGATCGCGGCGGAATTCAGGCGCGAGACCGAGGTAGTTGTCGGTCGCGATCGCGGTGATGCAACCGCCCGAGATGAGCTTCTGCGCGTTTGCGCGACGAACGCCGAGTCCCACGTCTCCCCGGTCGCGGCGCAATTCCGCTTCGGTTCGCGCGCGAACGCCGCGTTGTGTTTTCGCGCTGTCGGCACGCGCGATCCGGGCCGAATCTTCCCGGACACGACGCTTGGCGTACTCCTGCCACGGTTTTCCGGTGATGGTGTTCGAGAGCATCCCGCAGACAACGCCGCGCTCCACGAACATCTTCACCAGGTCATCTGAGATCGGAACGTCCAGGACTTCGGGATGCTGCACGAGGTCGACGCCGGCCACGAGCGAGACGCGCAGGCCTTCAGGTGTGGTCGAATGCGTTTCCGCCACGAGGCCGCGCGCGTGCACGGCATCGACGATCACCTGCTGCGCGCGCTCGGAAAAGCCGATAAAGATCGGGTAGCCGAAGTGTGACGTCCCGCCAAACTTGAGGAAATCCACACCCAGATCGAGATAGCGATTGATCGCCAGCCGCAGCGAATCCGGTTCCATATTCACCAGCTCTTCGCCGCCGCCGCGGGTGATCGCGTCCTGCATCTGCTCCTGGAGCAGCGAGAGGTTTTCCGGTGGACGGCCGGTGAATGAAAACGACCACGGTCCGCCCCATCCGACGATGTTGCCGGCGAACTGCAGCCGCGGCCCGATCGCGCGCCCGGTGCGAAACGCCTCGCGCGCGGCCGCCAGCGGCGCGATCATCCCGTACGAGTCCCGGATGGTCGTCACGCCAGCCTTGAGATGGCGTTGCGACGCCTCGATCACGACGTCGGTGAATCGGTCCTGGTATCGCGCGAAGTTTTCGAGTCCGCTGTAGATGGACACGTGCACGTTCGCGTCGACGAAGCCCGGCGTCAGGAATTTCCCCGTGGCATCAATCACCCGCGCGCCGCGAGGCGTGACCACAGTCGCCGAACGTCCAACGGCCGCGATGCGTCCGTTCCGGACGACCACCGTAGCGCCAGGGATCGGCGCGCCACCATTGCCGTCGATCACGGTCGCGCCAACGATCGCGATGACCGAGTCGCCGCGCTGCGCCATCGCGGTGACTGGGATGAGGAGGCCGAGCAGGATCCGTCGAAGGGAACGCATTGTTGGCGTGTGGAAAGTGAACGCCAATTATGTCCGCCATTCGACCCCGCGAACAGGACGCGAGAGAGGAAAGCCGCCCTGACGACCAGTCAGGGCGACGATGATTGCACTCTCACTCGTTGTTTACGCCCGCATCGGCTCCGCCACCGGATCGTCTGCTGACACGATCCCGAGGCGGATGGCAAGTCGTACCAGTTCAGGAACATGACGGGCGCCAAGCCGTGCCATCACCTGTGCACGGTGCGTCTCGACGGTCTTGCGCGAAAGACCGAGGCGGGTTGCGATGTCGCGCATCGTCACGCCGCCGGCCAGCAGACGAAAGACCTCCCGTTGCCGGCGCGAGAGCCGCCGTAACGGCGCGCGCTGGGCAAGCGCCGTATCTACAATGGACGGCAGCCGCTCCAGCTCCTGCCTGCCGACGAAATCCGCCGCCCCGGCCCGCAACGACTCGACCACGTCGCGATCCAGACTCTCGGCGACAAGCACGAAGGGGACCTCAGGGTGTCGTTGGCGCGACATCTCGAGAGCGTCGCGCGCGCTGAGGCCCAATACGCTGCCCGACACGATGACATCGGGCTCAAGATTTTCGAGCGCATCGGCATACGCCGACTCGCTCGCAACGCGCACGACTTCCACTTCATGCCCGTTGCCGTTCAGAGCCTGTGCGACATCCTGCGCATCCCGCTCGTCAGCCTCGAGGAGCAGGATCTGGTGACGCGGCTCTGACCCGTTGGTTCTCCGTGGACTCGACATTTTTCCGTGTCCGGTTTTGCGGTTAAACGCGGAGCTCCATAGCCCATGAACCCGAGCTTCAGGTCACCTAACGAGAGTCGCCAATCGCTGCGGACATGATCGACGGCGCCGAAGCCCTCATGGAAAGTCCTAATCCTTCTCCTAGTATGACCCCGAAGTGCCGCAGAAGGGGGCGAGCACAAGCGTTATGCATTTCATGAGCACGCCAGGGGCTAGCGAACTCAAAGAGATGTCGAAGGACCAGGATCCCAATGAGAAAGCGGCCCGCCTCCAAGCCAGGAGACGGGCCGCAGTGACTCGAACGGGCTACCAGCCCGGCTGCAGCGAGAATCCCCACACGCCGCCGCGCCCCGGACGCTGGAACGGCTTCGCATAGAACACCTCGAGTATGGCGAACCCGAACAGGTTCAGGCGCGACGCCACGCCAGTCGACATCACCGGCGTGCGATCCGCGGAACTCGACGCGAACGACCACACCGGCGCGCTCGAGCCCGTCCAGGCGACACCCGCGTCAAAGAACGGCGCGATCTCGAGCGGCGGGAACGACGTCTCGATCAGGCCCAGGCCGCGACTGCCGAACAGCGGAATCCTGAACTCGAGGTTGGCAACGCCAACGCGACTTCCCAGGAGGCGATCGAATTGCGGGCAGTCGCTATTGCCCAGCGATCCTCCCGGGTCCGGATTGCAGTCAGAGTTGTCGAACGAATCGTACGAGTATCCGCGAACGAGCGTCGGATCTCCAAGAAAGACGGGGCCGAGGCGGTCCGTGTCAGCATCGCGTCCGTAACGACCGAAGTGGATCCCACGGAACGCGAGCGTAAAGGGCTGCATGTGGATGTACCGCCGGAAATCCGCCAGGTACTGCTGGTAGTTGAGCGTCCCGATGGTGGGACTCGCCTCGAAGCGGAACCGCGTTCCGGCGATCGGTGAGGTGTAGCCCATCGTCGCGTCATCGCCCACGTACGCGAGTGACGCACGACCAAGTCCCAGAGGCGACGGCGACTCGATAGGCACCGCGTCTTCGTCGCCGAGCAACGACCGCGATTCGAAGTAGTAGCCGTAGTGCTGATAGCCTGCACTCAGCTCGACGCGGCGCGACGCGTCCTGGGCGTATTGCGTGAGGACGGATCCACCTGTCACCGCGACGTGGGCCAGGATGTAGTCGAGCCCGGTTGGCCCCGATGTTGCCCAGGCATAGAGCTGGGGACTACGCTCCACGCTCAGGCCCCAGGTCACGCGGCGCTCGGAATTGAGGTAAAGCAGCTGGCCGCCGATATCCCGCAGCGTGCCTGACGCCTGCGCCGCCACGCCGAGGAAGTGGTTGCCCAGAAGGTCCGTGAAGAACGCCGAGGCGCCGCCCTGCACCGTGGTTCCGAACGGTCCGCCGATGCTGGCGCCCAGGGACGGCGGGCCGATGTAGGCCAGCTTCAGCCCGGCGCGATAGGGCCGGGCGGTGATCACGTCATCCGGCGGCAGTCCAGTCGCGTAATCGGCGACATAGCCCAAAACGATCCGGCCTCCACCGACGGCGCCTCCCGGGAGCACCGCCGCGATCGGCGGTATCGCCACGTAGGGCGCATTCATACGCTCACCGACGATCTCGGCCGCGCTCAGCGAGGCGAGAAGGAGTCCGCCTTGCTCGAACACCGAAAACACCGCCGTGCCGGTTCCACGCGAAATGCTCAACGCGGGAGAGAACTCCGAAATGCCGCTGATGCCGGTCGCCGCCCGCGTCACCTGGAACAACGCGCCGGTCTCGATCTCCATCCGATAGAGATCGCTGTAGCCGCCGCGATCGGAGACGAAGAGAATTGAGCGACCGTCGGCCGCGTATTGCGGGCTCACGTGCTTGGCGCCGGCAATCGCCGGCAGCGGCTGAACGCGACCCGATGTCGCGTCAACGATCGCGAGACGCAACGGCGCATGCGAAAGCCGGCGGAAATCGGAACCCGCTTCGAACCCTTCCGGCAACACGCCTTCGCGATCCGTGATGAACGCGATCATGGAGCCGTCCGGCGACCAGGCGGGCTGCAGGTCGGCGTGCGGGTCATTCGTCAGGCGGCGCGTGAGGCCCGAGCCGAACTCGAACAGATAGAGATCGCTGATGCCGCCCGTCATGCCGGAGAACGCGAGTCGTTGGCCATCCGGCGACCACGCCACCGTGCTGATGGCGCCGACACCGGGTGGCTTGATCCGCCGCTCGATGTCGCGCGAGTCGACATTGACGATGTCGATCTCATTGTCGCCATCCGAGTACGAAACGAAGGCGAGCCGCTTGCCGTCCGGCGACCAGCTTCCCGCGGAATAGAGGAAGCTGAGCGCGTCGAATCGCGTCGAGAGTCCTGGCGACGCGAGCGTGCCGCGATCCTCGCCAGTGGCGGCGTCGGCGAGCTTGAGCTCCACGCCCTTGATGCCGCTGTGGAAGTACGCAACCAGCCGGCCGTCCGGACTGATCGCGGGCCCAACGTAGTATTCGGGGCGGCCGGGTTTCGATGCGAGCAACGAGTGGCCGGTGGCACGCGGGGCGGTGCGCCCTACCAGCGTCGGACCATAGGCCGTGCGAATCGCCTCATGCCACCGCTTGGAAAGCGTGTCGGTGCGCATGCCCAGCGTCTTTATTGCTGCCTGGTCGACACCCACGTCGAGCGCCGACTTGAACAGGGCCGTCACCCGGTCGTCGCCCCACACCCCGCCGATGAATGCCCACAGCGCTTCGCCATAACGATACGGGAAGTACTTGCCGCTGTTGGTGAGCTGGTCGATGGTCGGCAGGTCGTTGCGCTGCAACGCATCGCGCAGCCACATCGCGGTGTGCGCGTCTTCCGGTCCGACCGACAGGTATTCCGCCATGCCCTCGACGAACCAGAGCGGCATGCGCTCGAAGTTGTAGTTCTTGTCGGCCTTGTTGGCGATGTCATACTGGAAGACGTGCACGGCCTCGTGCCCGAGTACGTGGTCAGTCTCCGCGTAATAGCCCGTCATCGGCATGACCATGCGATCCAGCAGCGATTCGGTGACGCCGCCCGTGCCTTCGGTCAGCGTGCCGCTGATGACGTTCGTCTGCTGGAAGTCCGGATGATCCGCGTACAGAATCACGGGCTTGCGCTTGGTCAGCGTGTGCGACATCACAGTCGACAGTCGCACATTCCAGCGCTCGAGCATGCGGGCCGCGTCGCGCGCGGCGGTCGCTTCTTCGTCGTAATAATGCACGTCCCAGTGGGGCGTCCTCAGGACCTCGAACTTGAAACGTTCGTAGGGCACCTTGTTCCGCCCGAAGTACTGCGCGTGGCTGACGGCTGGCGCGCCGAGCGCAAACGCGAGAATGGTGGGTGCGAGAAGCGACCGCGTCCGACTGAGCGGCCGGCGAATCCTGGTAGTCATGGTGGCGTCTCCTTCCGATCGCGACTCGGGGGCGATGTTCGATCCACCATGCCCGACGGAAAGTTCCAATTGGTTCGCTCGGCCCATCTCACGTTCGCTGGTAGGATCGATCTACTGGCCGGGTTCGCCGCACATGCGCGGCAGCCGGACGCATGTACTAGACACGCGTCGCGCGGGCCCCACCTACGAGGTGCGTCAAGGGAGGGACGGTGTAGGGGTGGCGGTGACGAAGCGTGTCGCGGCCACCTGCCGCTGAGTGTTAGCACCGGGTGCTTGAGCGATTAGCTGGAACTGGAGCTGGTGCTTGTCGCTCGATGAGGCGTTAGGCACCAGCCCCAGTCCCGGCAAAGAGCTCCAGCACCCAGCACTAACAACTCAGATGATGACGGGCAACACGGCGAGACCGTCCTGCGCGATCTGCTTGAGTCCGAAGATGACCGAAAGCACAGCGATCAGTGACATCGCAGCGCTCATGAGATCGAGCGGACCGGGCGAGGGATCGCGGTACTCCGGCAGCAGACGCGGCCCAACGATGAGGAGGAGAACCATCACCGGAACGCTGATCAGGAAGACGGAACCCCACCAGAACGACTGCAGCAGCACGCCTCCGATCAGCGGACCGATCGCTCCGCCTATCGAGTAGCTGGTGATCCAGACGCTGATCGCCACCGTGCGCTGTTGCGCATCGAGGAACATGTTGCGGATGAGCGAGAGCGTGGACGGCGCCACGGTCGCCCCGGCAACACCCAGT
Organism: uncultured Gemmatimonadaceae bacterium; assembly: GCA_964608035.1. Lineage (GTDB taxonomy): Bacteria > Gemmatimonadota > Gemmatimonadetes > Gemmatimonadales > Gemmatimonadaceae > JABWBJ01. The sequence continues at coordinate 23,321 of CAZSNV010000015.1, forward strand.
ATCGCGCGCGAGGCGATGAGCATGCCGGCGCTGGTCGAGAATGCGGCCAGGACCGACGCCAGTCCGAAGGCTGCGGCGCCGATCAGGAGCAGACGCCGGCGTCCGATGCGATCCCCTAACGAACCCATCGTGATCAGCGACCCAGCGACGAGGAAGCCATAGATGTCGATGATCCAGAGGAGCTCCGCGCTGCTTGGCTCGAGGTCGGTGCTCAACTGCGGGACCGCGAGATGCAGGACGGTCAAGTCCATGGAGTACAGCAGACACGGCAACGCGATGACCGCGAGCCCGATCCACTCCCGGCGGCCGGCCTTGGGTGTGGGCGCGTCTTCGGCGCGGTCGCTTGCTCGTGCATGTCGTGTGTGAACGGGATTTGCCACGTTTCGAACGCGCCGTGACAAGTTGGAGAACGACGTTAGAGAGTGAGCGCCCTATAATGCAAATGGGACGCCGCTCGTTGCGGCGCCCCATTCGTCGTTGCGACGCTGTGGCTTCAATACTGCCGCGTCATTCGCGTCCCCCGGATGACGCCGTGAACCCACGGGCCGGAGCGGGCAACGTGATCTGGACGGATCGCACGATGCCAAGGCCGGGGAAGGTGCTCTGCGTCGCGGTTCGCAATCGCACGAGTTGTTCGTGCAGCCATTTGCGGTACTCGCTGTTCCGCCACTTGGACCCGTGACGAACTGACTCCGGTCGGGCGCGCAAGTCGGTCGTCAAACTGTCGCCGTGCGCTATCCGAAGCGCCGTGATCATGGCAAGTGCCGCGGCCAGGTCGTCCGCTGTCGCGTTTCGGTCGACGATCACGAGGTTCTGCGGTGTGCGTTGCGCGCGGCGTACAACCTCGGTCCTTCCCCCGCGCGATGGGCTCGTCCCGGCGATAAGCGTGACCAGGGCGCTACCGAGTGGTGCGGACTGCTGCGCGTCGACTGTCGGCGTCAGATACGCGAGCGCCGCGAAGGTCAGGATGCATCTGGAAAGTGTCAGCATGTGCTGGTCTCTTGAGTCGAGTGTGAAAAGGGGGTTCCTGGCGTATTTCGCATGCGCAGGGCTACGTCAAATGTTCCAGGACGTAGCACCAGGTGCCGATGATCCATTCTGCAACCAGTCCGAATGAGCGGGCGTAGAAGTCCCAGACCCACAGCTCACGCCACACCGTGTAGCAGACCACGAAATCAACGTCTCCGAGGCCGCCACTCGGCGGGGCCGGCGCGCAGTCCTCGTTCTCTGACGCGAGAACGCCGCTCGTGCCCGCAATTACGCGGCTGGCCGTAGTTGGCTCGCAGCCCGGTCGGGGCGGGCATGCCGGCTGGAGGACATCGGGGCCAGTCGTCTCATTGATCTCCTGCTCCCACAGTACCAGTTGCACGAGATTGAGATCGATGGCCCGCGTCGTTGCCCTTCCGCTGTAGCTGCTCTTTCCAATCAGTCCGCACGTGATGTTGTTGGTCGAGATCCGGACCGTGAACGTTGAATCTCCTTGTGGGACAGGAAGGGCCAGTCGCCGGTACGTCATGCCGGCTGCTCCGTTGTTGATTGTGGCGCCGTCCTTGTCGATGACCGACGTGCCGACGCTGGCCGAAACCTCGTTCGCCCACTGGAAGCGGACCCGCGCGTCGACGACAAAGGTCTTGTTGCCGTCCTCGAACCTGGGCGAGACGGTGATCTGAATCCCGATAGCGCTGGGTATGCCCTCAAATTCCAACTCGGAGGGCCATTCATCCGTGACCGGCGCAGCCGGCGTCGCAGCGAGCGGTGGTGCCGTGACATACTCGACGGCTGCGTCGCCACAAGCGATCAAGGCGCTTGTTGCGATCGTTGCTACCAGACTGAGATACCGATCGCGCATTACTCCTCCAGGTGATGAGGTGCTACCGCTGCTCCGGACTCGGGCAGCGAATCTCCAGGGCCGTCTTGTACGAGGCGACCATTGGTTCGTTCTCGTTCTTCCCCTGTTGCATCGTGAACACGAGAACCCGTGTGGGAGTCATTGCGATGGCCACTGCTTTCGGATTCTCGAAAGGCGTCGTCAGGCTGGCGAGCCGCGTGACGCCTGAATCCGACGCCATGACCAGCGCGACCGCTGCACCGCCAGTATCACCGTGGTAGAGCCAGAGTGGATGCCGATTGTCCACGCCGATCATTTCGAAGGGGAACGTGCCACTCCCTGAATCGATGGTCGGTCCGACAGTCGGGCGCCCATCGGGCCCGACGCGGAGCCACTCGATCCGGCTCGTCTGATGGTCCAATGGGCGCCAGCTGATCCAGGAGGCGACGATTGTCTCCCCTGCCGTCGCAAGAACGGGAATGCTCACCGTGCGACGTCCGTCGCCGCCCGCTCGCCGGGGTTCACGCCATGCGCTATCAAATCGCGCGAGGTACAGCTCGTCGGCCGGGTTCGAGCCTTGGCTCCTCGAGTTGACGCGGGGTACAGCCTGCACAATCCCCGCCACGATGTACTCGTTTCCGGGCGAGTACACGGCGCGAACGTGTTTCGGCATGGAGTGCGTGCGCAGCGTGTCAGCGGACCATGCGCTGCCCATTCTACGCAAGAGGACAACGCCTCCGCTCGTGGCGGCGCTCCGGCGGTCGAGGAACGGAAACAGGAAACTCAGATCACCGGCACGCTCGAGGAGGTTCGAGGCGGATTCGGATCGCAGTGAGGCCTGGCGCACCGCACCGACACGCTCGGTGGAAATCCAGGCGCCATTGACGAACCGCGCATACCAGATGGTCGCGGTATCCAGCGGCAATACTGACGCCTCGGCACTGTCGCTCGCGGTCACGAACACCACGTGGAAAGAGCCGTCGCCACCCGCCGCGACTCGCGGAAAGAATGCCCGGCGATTGCGCAGCGGATTCGGCACCAGCGATGTGTTGCCACGTTCGTCAGTGACGATCCCGATGATTGAATCGCGCATGATTGGTGGCGTGACCGGCGTCGCCGATCGCGGGAATACGTAGGCGTGACGGCCAACAGCCATTGCGGTCCCGCCGGACACCGCCACGCTTTGCACGTCAACCGACACGGTCCGGCCGTCGGCAAGTTCCAGGCGCCGGGGCGTCTCGGCGCGCACGCTGCACTGAGCAGGGTCTGCGTTCCGGCTCTGCGCCGCGAACGCGGGATGTTGAGCAACCGCCAGGAGCATGACGCTCAGGAGCGCGGCGCCGGGGCGGACGTGTGCTGAACCGTGTTGAGTCGTCACGAGATGCTCCTCAGGGACGCGCCCTGACTTGTGGGGGCAAGATTGCATCGTTAGGCCGGCGCAGCCATTCCGCGGGAGGCGCGCTTTTTTCCTCAGGAGGAAGAGACGCCAGTGCGTGACGCAGCGAGGAGGTTGCGGGACCAGTACGAGAGGCCCTTCGCCGCCGCGTCGCGCGGCCGGGCGCCGGTGTATCGCCGGATCGTGTTGTGCAGATGGGCCGATGACGCGAACCGCAGCGTATGGGCGACATGCTCGATGGAACGTCCCGAGTCCCGGATCAGCTCAATGGCCGCCAGGACCCTGCACTTCGAGGTCAGCGATCGCACGCCGCGTGCGCCCGACTTGCGCGCCCACGCCGACAGCGTTCTGCGGCTCACTCCCAATCGGCGAGCGAAGTCGGCGGCGGTCTGCGGCTCGGCGATGCTCTCGATGCAGAGCAACAGCAGCGGGAGTTGGCGGGCCGGCACGAATTCCTGGACGGCCAGTGTCACCGTCTCCAGCGCGCCGGCGAAGCTCCCGCGCGTTAGCAGACGACGCAGGCTCACCGCATCGTCATCCACATCCCAAATGATCACGCCCTGGGCGCCGGCACGGGCGAGCGGCATGAGCTCGCGCATGCACCCGGCGCTTCGGTCCGCGTAGACATAAACCGCCGCACCCTGCCGGCTGGCGCGGATGGCCGCCACCGTCGTCGTGAGCGAGCGACCGTTGTTGCCGCGTGGAGGGAGGATGACCAGTTCCACACCGGGCCGGCGGCTCGCCGCGATCAGGTGTTGCTCGCAACTACTCGCCTGGAGGGAGTGCCCGTATGCGGTGCGGAGGCGGGCGGCCCTCGCTGCGTCGTCGAGAAGAGCAAGGACAGCAGGTGGCGATGTGCAAGCGGGCAGTTCGTCGGGCACGTGAACTCTTCGTTGGCACACACCGACCCATTACGCACCCGAGCAACGATGTCATGGAGCCGTCTCATGTCGGCCGTCGCGGGACGAAAACAGGACCCCGTCACCTGACCGTCACGTCGAAAGGCAGGACCGCTTTTGGAAAGGGACGCGGTCCACCCCCGGGCGCCGGCTCGACTCGCATACCATTGCGGTCTGGTATGCGTGACCTAACGCACAATCGCCGGCTCCAGTTTAGCGCGGCCACATGCTCACGAAACGGAGGATCACGATTGTGCCGTGACGCAGCTTGCCCCTGCTCCGTCCTTCAGTGGAGGCCCCGCGCAGCCGTCTCAATCCCAAACAAGCGGCACTGGATGGAGCACGATTCATGATTGGCCTGAAGCAGTTCAGCATCGGGCGGAAACTGCCGCTCAGTGTTGCCGCGATCGTGGTCGTGGTCACTTCGATCACGGTGGCGCTCGCATATCTGGAAGTACGTCGCCAACTCATGGCGGTGGCGGCCGAGCGTCTCGGTCATGTAAGCGCGCAGCTACAGGAGATGCTCGAGGTTTCCGCTCGGCAGTTAAATGCTGCGATGACGGGTCAGGCGACGAAGGAGCCCGTTCTCGCCTACCTCGCCTCACCGGCCAGTACGACTGACTCAGCGGCCCGCGATTTCCTCCAGAAGCAATCGCGCAACGCTACCATTCGCGCCCTCGAACTCTGGGACGCGCGCGGAAGCCTGGTGATGACTTCCACAACCGCCGTCTCGCTCGATGCAACGACGCGATCGGCGCTCATTAGCGCGCTTGCAACCAGCCCGAGCGGGTTCACGAGCGCGTATCGCCTCATTGGCGACACGCTCGAATCGGCAACGATTGTTTCGGCACGTCGTGATTCAACTCTCCTCGGCTTTCTTGTCCAGCGGCGCCGGCTGAACTCGACGCCGCAATCAGTAAAGAACCTGACGGAGTTGATGGGAAGGAACGCGCGCCTGATTGTCGGCAGCCGTTCCGGCGACGTATGGACAGATCTTATGGGTGTCGTTTCCGGGGTGCCGCGTGAACTGCTCGCCGACACCGGTGTGGTGGCCTTCCAAAGGTCCACTGGAGAACGCGTGATCGCGCGCACGCGGCCGGTGGCCACGACGGATTGGGTCTTCGCCGTGGAGTTCCTGGAAGAACCAATACTTGCTCCGGCCACCCGCTTCGTGAAACGAGCGTTGGCGGTCGCGCTCCTTCTGTCGATTGTTGGAGCGCTCCTGGGGTTGGTCGTCAGCCGGCATATCACCAGGCCGCTGCAGGAAGTCACGCGCGCCGCGACCGCGCTCGCGGCTGGCGAGGACTCGGCACGGGTGACGGTGACTCGCGGAGACGAACTTGGCCTGCTCGCGACGTCGTTCAACTCCATGGCAGCGCAGATCGAGGCGGGTCACAGCCGACTGGCCGGTGCGCTCGAACGCTATCGCCTTTTGTTCGATCGAAACCCCTTCCCCATGTGGGTCTACGAACGACAGACGCTGGCATTTCTCGAAGTCAATGAAGCCGCGGTTCGCCACTACGGCTATTCACGCGACGAATTCCTGGCGATGACGCTCAAGGACATCCGGCCCCCGGGCGAGGTTCCGCCGCTGGTCGCGGCGGTTTCCGAACCGCTCGACGGGCCCTCGCGTGTTGGACAGTGGAAGCACCGTCGCAAGGACGGATCGATCATCGATGTCGAGATCGCCCGGACCGACGTGGAGTTGCAGGGGAAACCGGCCTCGTTCGCGCTGGCGAACGACGTGACGGATCGACTGGCTGCCGAGCAGGCGCTGGCAGGATCCAGGGAACGAATCGAACTGCAGATGGGTCGCCTGAACGCGTTGCGCGCCATCGACCTTGCGATCCTGGGCACGACGGATCTCCGGCTGCTCCTCAAGAGCGTCCTGAACGAGATCATGGCGCAGCTGCACCCGGACGCGGTGGTGATCTTTCTCTTCAACCCGCACACGCTGACCGTCGACACGTCAGCGAGCATCGGCTACCGGACCCGTGCCGCGGAGCGTGAGCGCGTGCCGTTAGGCGACGGCGTGGCGGGCAAGGCCGCGCGCGAACGGCGCACCATCGCGGTACCTGACCTCTCGGCCGTCGAGATGAGTGATAACCTGCGCCAGGTCGCCGACGATGAAGGCATCCGCGCGGTCTACGCGATCCCGCTCATCGCCAAGGGGCAGGTCATCGGAGTCCTGGACGTGCTCTTTCGCAAGCCGTATGCGGCAAGCGAGGACTGGCTCGAGTTCTGTGAAGCGCTGGCCGGCCAGGCGGCGATGGCCATCGAGAGCTGCAAGTCGTTTGAAGACCTGCAGCAGAAGAATCTCGAACTCTCACTCGCGTACGACCGAACGATTGAAGGTTGGTCGCGAGCGCTCGACCTGCGTGACAAGGAAACCGAGGGTCACACGCAGCGCGTGACTGAAATGACGCTGCGGTTGGGGCGTCTGGCGGGAATCAGCGATGCGGAGCTCGTGCACGTTCGGCGTGGAGGGCTCCTGCACGACATCGGCAAGATGGGCGTTCCCGATGCGATCCTGCTCAAGCCGGGACCGCTCACTGAAGACGAATGGACGATCATGCGAATGCATCCGGTCTTCGCGACCCAGCTCCTGTCCCCGATTGATTACCTTCGTCCCGCGCTCGACATCCCGTATTGTCATCACGAGAAGTGGGATGGCACCGGATACCCGCGTGGGTTGAGGGGCGAACAGATCCCGTTGTCGTCGCGGCTGTTCTCGGTCGTGGACGTCTGGGATGCACTACGCTCTGACCGTCCCTATCGGAGCGGATGGGAGCCGGTAAAAGTGCGCGACTACATTCGCGCAGAGGTGGGGACACGCTTCGATCCGATGGCGGTCGAACTCTTCATGCGCCTGCTCGCTGAGGAAGAGAACGGCTCCTCCGTTCGAGAACTCCACAGCGTGAGCGCGGCGTAGCACCGAAGCTTCCTACTTCCGGCAGGTCGCTCCGGCAGCGCAGGGAGGGATCGGGTTTCGTTGGGCAGCCGCGCCAACTTCCAAAGTGACCTGCGCAAGCCTCGGCGGCGATTGCTGAGCGTCAGCAACCGACATCGCAGGAACGACCACACTCACCCGCGATCTCGCAGGGCCCGCTGAGTCACCTTTCACAACGGCGCTGAGGGTGTACGCGCCTGGTCGTACGGACATGATGTAAAAGGTGCCATCCCGGAACACCGGCGCCTCGAACCGCAGGCCGTTAGGCGGCCTCCAATCGCTCAGTCGCCAAGGGCGCGTCCCCGCCTATTCTGATGCTCTCGCGACGACCCTGACGCGGGCGTTTCTCAGAGTCGAGCTGACAGGACGTGGCCATTCCGAAAGCGCGGCAGTTTCGCGCTCCCGCCGCCGGAACCAGCCTGATAATTCAGGACGAAGGTAGCGGTCTCGGCTCTGGTGTTGCGTGGGCTACAGGCTCGGAGCCGTTATAGGCCGACAGGGACACCACGAATTCCGCACCCTTTCCAGGACCACCACTCGAGGCTTCGACCGAGCCATCGTGGAGTGCTACGAGCTCCTTCACCAACGCGAGCCCGATACCCAGCCCGACGGTGGATGCCTCCGGTGGTCCTGTGACACGCGTATACATGTCGAACACCTGCGTCAGCATCTCCGCCGGGATGCCGGCTCCGGTGTCCCGGACGATCACCTCCACTCGCTCACCGCGACGCCGCGCAATGACTGTGACCTGCCCGCCGGGGGGTGTGTACTTGGCCGCATTGTTGAGGAGGTTCACAACCACCTGCACCAGACGGTCTGCATCGCCTTCGATCAGGAGCGGCGCGTTCTCCACACTCGTGTCGAGCCGATGCCCGCGCTCCGTCATGAGTGCCTCGCAGGTCTGCATGGCCTGCTCGACCACGTCCGCGACATCGACGATGGCGCGCCGCAGCGTCAGGCGACCCTGTGTCACTCGCGTGAGGTCGGACAGGTCGTCCAGGAGCCGTGCGAGTTGCCGAGACTGCCGCTTGATGATGCGCACCGCGCTGTGCGCCGGTTCATCGGCATCATCCAGCATCATCTCGAGCGTCGCGGTGGCCGTCGTGATCGGTGACACGGGGTTTCTGAGCTCGTGGACAACGAGCGCGAGGAAATCGTCTTTCCGCGCCTGCGCTTCACGCAGTGTTTCCACCCCCGCGCTTTCCATCTCGTGTTGGCGATCGTCGCGGGACGCCACGTACGCCGAGATACTCGCGGCGATGGCGTCATTGATGTACACGCCGACGGCCATTGCCTCGCGATACTCCATCGGCCGATCCAGCGTGGACGACAGGTGCTCGAGTATCACGAGTTGCAGGATCTGGTAGTCGCGCACGAGCTCGGTGAGCGACCATCCACTGTCCCAGCGCTGCTCGCCGTGGTCGCTGGCGCGATCACGATGCTGCTCTGGATGGCTTTCGCCCGCCTGCAGCATCTCGCGGCCCATGGCCTTCAGGAATCCGCCTAACTCATTCCGCAACACCTCGTAATAAACCCGCGCCGCGGTTGGCTGCTCTTCGAGGGCACGGACGCACCAACGGTCGACCAGCTCGGCAGCATCCTGCGAAATGATCGATCCGATCTCGAGGTGCGGCTCGGAACGGATTCTTGCAGTCGCAATAGTCATGGGGCCTCGGTCATGCTCGCTTCATTCGGTCATACTCGCTTCATAGTGTAGCCGCACTCATCGAGTGAATCCACGTGACCCCATGGCTCAAACATTGGAAGAATCCATTCTGGGCGATCCAACCTTCGTGGTTCTACAATGACAAGCGCCCACCGTCAGGGGCTGGGCGCTCATCCGGATCGAGATTCAACTTCCATCACTGGGGCGGGTGGATTCGAACCACCGACCTCCTGATTAACAGTCAGGCGCTCTGCCAGCTAAGCTACACCCCATCAACCACATAACCGCGAGCCCGTAATCTGGCCGATCATGCCCGCCCGAGGCAACCGGCGCGGTTGGTTGCGCCGACCAAACGCTTCGTGGCGAGCCGCTTACTGGCGGCGCGGCAACCAATAACTTCGGACGCCTCCCTCCCGGGAATACCCATGCCTCCGACACTCGGTCACGGGAAGATCTGCTACATCGAAATCCCTGCCACCGATGTGGCCCGGTCGGCGGCCTTCTATCAGACCGCGTTTGGCTGGAAGACGCGCAAACGTGGCGACGGTGCGCTCGCCTTCGATGACAGCGTCGGTGAAGTCAGCGGCGTCTGGGTGACCGGACGGCCGCCGATGTCCACAGTCGGACTGCTCATTTACATCATGGTCGACAGCGTCGCCGACACGACGGCCACGATTGTCGCGGCAAGCGGCGAGATCACGCAGCCCATCGGCGCGGATGCTCCGGAAATCACGGCGCGATTCCGCGATCCGGCCGGCAACATCCTGGGGCTTTACCAGAACCCATGACCGCCGGCAACACGTCGCCGCGGATCGAATCGGTCGATTTCCTCCGCGGTGTGGTCATGATCATCATGGCCCTCGACCACACCCGCGATTTCTTCGGCACTTTTGGAGCGAATCCCACCGACCTTTCCACCACCACGGTCCCGCTGTTCTTCACGCGCTGGATCACGCACATCTGCGCGCCGGTGTTTTTTCTGCTCACCGGCACGGGCGCCGGCCTCGCGCGGGCTTCTCGCTCAACGACCGACCTGTCGCGATACCTCATCATGCGCGGGCTGCTGCTGATCGTGCTCGAGCTCACCGTCATTCGCGGTCTCGCCTACCAGTTCAACTTCGACTATCAGGTCACGCTCCTCCTCGTGATCTGGGCACTGGGCTGGGCGATGATCTTCCTGGGACTGATCATCTTCCTGCCTGTGCCCGCGATCGCGGCCATCGGGCTTGCGCTCATCGCCGGACACAACGCATTCGATGCGGTGCAGTGGAACAATCCGCTGTGGTCGATCCTGCACCGGCCGGGCTTTGTGCTTCAGGGAGAGCAGACTGTCTTTGTAGCCTATCCTCTCATTCCATGGATAGGTGTGACGGCCTTGGGATATGCGCTTGCCCGGGTGTACGCGTGGGAGCCTGAACGCCGGCGGCGGTTCCTGCTGGTCACCGGATTAGCCGCCGTTGCCGGCTTCATCGTGCTCCGGGCGGGCAACATTTACGGAGACCCGATTCCGTGGTCGGCGCAGGAGCGTCCCATCTTCTCGCTCCTGTCGTTTCTCAACTTGAACAAATACCCGCCGTCGCTGCTCTTCCTGCTCATGACGTTAGGCCCCGCGGTGCTCTTCCTGCGCCTGACCGATCGCGGAATACCGGCCGCACTGCGACCGGTCATCACCTGCGGGCGCGTGCCGTTCTTCTACTTCATCGCGCACTTCGCGCTGATCCACGGACTGGCGGCGATCGTTGCCTTCGTCAGGCACGGTTCCGCGCACTGGATGTTCGAATCGCCGACGCTGGGCCAGTACCCATTCACGCCACCACCGGGATGGGGATTCCCGCTTCCCATCGTGTACGGCGTATGGATCCTCGTTGTGGCGGCGCTCTACTGGCCGTGCAGGAAGGTGACGGAGCTCAAGGCGACGGGACGGTACCCGTGGTTGAGCTATTTCTAGGCAACTGCAAGCTGCGTGCTGATTGCTGCTTACTGGGCCTGCTTGCTGCATGCTGGGGCTGGGGCTGGGGCTGCATGCCGCGCCAGCGCAAGCACGCAGCAGAAGCAGCAGTAAGCAGCAATCAGCACGCAGCCTTCCTATCGTCTCGTCCGCTGCCTCATAATGTCCCGGAACTCAAGCCAGCGCTGATGACTGGTCTTCACGCGCGCACCCGTCGAAAGCACCACCACATGATCGCCGTGATTGTCGTGCACGATCTCGCGCACGCGATCCAGGTTCACGATCGCCGAACGGTTCACGCGGGCAAAATGGCTCGGATTGAGTTGTGATTCCAGGACGTGCATCCGCTCGCGCCGTGGATCGCGCGTTCTTGAACGATCGTGTGCTTGAGAGCGAATGGTCAGCTCGTAAAGACTGTGGTTCAATCTTCTGGTTCAGTCACCAGTCCTGGAAATTGACGACGCGTCAATCATAGTCAGTGGCCACGGAGCCTCGTCGCCCTTGCGTCGTCGTACGTCTGCTTCCTACCGCATCGCCCCAACCGTTTGCGGTTGCTGCCGCTTGCTCCGCGGCGACTGGGCCGGCACTTTGCGTGTAATGCGAATCGCGTATCCAGTCTGCGCAGCTCTGCTGTTCTCGGGCTGCTTCTCGTATCTCCCCATCGAACCCGGCGAGGTTGAACCGGGCCTGACCGTCCGCGCGAGGGTCTCGGCGGCAGCCTCGGCGCGGATCGCGCCGCTGCTCGGGGCGACCGAAGCACGGCGGCTCGACGGAACCCTGATCACGAATTCGGCTGATACGCTAATCGTCGAAGTCCCGACCGTCATGGCTGACACCCGGGAATTCGGGAGGACGCCTAACCAGCGAGTCTCGATTCCACGTGGTGACCTGCTTGAACTCGAAGTCCGGCGCCTCGATCGGGTCCGGACCGTGGTCGTCGCCGGAACGGTAGCCGCCGTCGTCGGCGGCGTGCTCGTTAAGGCACTGACGGGGGGGCCTGGCAAGGAGCCGCTGCCGGGAGGCGGCGGCACGGATGCAATCGTGTTCTCGCTCAGGTGGCCGTGAAAGTGCAGAATGCAGAATGCAGAATGCAGAATTCAGAATGAAAAAGAAGCGTTAGGCTTTTCTTCATTTTGCATTGTGCATTTTGCATTCTGCATTTTGCATTCTGTCATCCTCCCCGAAGGTTCGGATTCGTCTCACGTTCCGAGCGCGCGATCGGGAAGCAAAGGTCCTGCTTCGCAAGATGCGACGTCGTTCCGACCTGCTCGAGTGGATCGAGCACGCCCGGAGTGCTGCCGGCCTTCCATCGCCGCATGTCACCAAGACGGCGGGCCTCGAGCCACAACTCGATTCCACGCTCGCGCTTCAGCAGCCGCCACGCATCGGTGAGGTCGGTTGCCGTCAACGTCCCCGTCACAGCCGCGTTCGTGCGCACCTGGTTGATGAGCGTCATCGCGCCAGCAACGTCGGAGCTGCGGAGCTTGGCTTCCGCCTCGATCAGGCGCATTTCACGTCCGCTGGCCAACCGGATCGGTGAAGCCGATGTGTTGTGCTTTGCTTCCGGCCAGAATGACACGCGGCCACAGCACTCGATCGCCGCGTCGCCCTGCAGGGTGGTGATCGTTATCGGCACGCGCGGATCGTTGGTCGCCGTGCGATAGTCGTAGTACCACGTGCTCCACTGCGTGTGCGCGCGGTATGGCGTGTTAAAGGCCGCCCATGCGATCCGGTTCCGTTGATCGTCGTTGCCGATGTTGAAATAGGGCATGTTGTAGACGAACGCGATGGGAATCGTCGCCGCATCGGTAACCGCGTCGGTCCACTTTGCGAGATGGACCCGGACCGCTGCCCGCCCCGCGGTGGCGGCTTGTGATTGCGATGCCATAGTCGCCGCGGTTCCCCCGGTCACGGTCAGAGCCTTGGTGAACAGGCTCTCGGCTCGCGTGAAGAATGTCGCGTTAGGCAGTGCCGCACTGCCATCGATCACAGCCTCGCACATGTTCTCGCCAAGCAGCCGGTTGGCGTAACCCGCGTACACATACGCGAGCTGGAGGATGTTTGCGTACTGGATCGGTGTCTGCAGGCTGCCAGCCGGGGGTGGACCTGCGAGCTCGAGACGGCGGAGCGTTTCCTCAGCCAGCCAGCGCGCGCGCTGCGCCGTTTCCCAGTGCGCGTTCAAGTCACCGTCATCCGCGTTCAACTCTCCGTTCTGCCAACGAGCGGAGATGCCGAAGCTTCCCGTGGAGCCGGCGGGGTGAACTTCCCGCGTCACGGCGGCACCCGTATACGAGATCCAATTCAGGCCCGCGGACAGGGCCCGACCAGCGCCATTGACCATCGCGGTGCCCGCATTCCGGTCGGCCAGGAACTCATCCTGAACCGGACCGGGGTTGGTCACCGTCGTATCGCAGGCAGCTGTCGCGATCACGATCAGCGCCGCGCTGCAGGTGCGAATGCTCAACATGTCGATTCTCCCGGTTGGAGTTGGCTGTGGTGTGGGCATCGAAACTCAGAACACGACCCGGAGCGACGCTGTATACGACGCCGGGGGTGGCACGTGTTCGAGGATCGAGCGCACGCGGGAGTCGAACCCTCCATTGTTGCCCGTCTCGGGATCGAAGACCGGGAAGTCCTTGTTCAGCCACCTCCACACGTTGTGTCCAGACAGCGTGAACGATGCGGTCGATGCGCCGGGGATATAGCGGGCCGGCACCGGCATATTGAGCGAGACCTCGCGGAGCTTGAAGAAGTTGGCCGGATAGATGAAATAGTCCGCGCGAGACGAAGCCGGCGTACAGCGGGCCTGATCGAGCGGCCTGATTTCGGAGGTCTTGCCGGCTTCCTGCAGCGTGTAGAACTGGTAGCAACCCGGCCACCGGACCGACCGCGTCACGGCATTGAACGCGGCGCCATCATACATGTAGTGCCCCCCCTGATACTCGCCTCGCACGATCAGATTGAATCCGCGCGGCAGGAGCAGGTTGGTGTTCACGCCATAGCTATTGGTGGGCAGGTTGGGACCGTAGATGCAGTCGTTAGGATTCGAGCTGATGGTGGGAGCCGCCCCGAGCTCGTCCGGGTTCGTCACGCAGAAGTCGGTGCGAATGACAGGAATTGGCCGATCCTTCATGATCCATCCGAAGTTGCCGATGGAGAAATCGGCCGCGCCGCCCAGCGAAGTGACCTTGTCTGAGCTCGTGAAAATCGTGGCGCCAACGGACCATTCCAGCGCCGGCGTCCGCAGCAGCATGAGGTTCGTCGTAGCCTCGAACCCTTTGCTCGTCATCGCGCCCACGTTTTGTTGCTGGGAGTTCAGGAAACCGAGCGAGGGAATCTGTCGCGCACTGAACAAGGCGGCGTCGACTTCGCGATTGTACAAGGTGACTTGCGTCGTCAGCTTGTCGCCGAAGAGCGCGGCGTCGAAGCCGAGTTCCACCTCT
>CAZSNV010000016.1:0-36951 GCA_964608035.1 uncultured Gemmatimonadaceae bacterium
CGGATGGTCGCCTAACCATCCTTAACCCCGTGTCCACAAAAGCGGGTCAAGCCCATTCGACAATCTCGTGACACGCAGGTTGGCCCCGTGACCTCAGTGACCTCAGTGTTAAAGTCTTTTTCGGGACTTTGGATGCTTCCTCGAGTGTCCATGCTGGCCTGCCTTGTAACGGCAGGCGTGCTGGCTTGCCAAATTGCTACAGAAGCGCAGCAGCCGGTCGGGCAACTCGCACGTGATGGAAACGCGTATTGGCCCTCGGCATCCTGGCGTCGTGCGGATCCCCGCCAGGTCGGACTCGACGGCTCGCGCCTCGGCGCACTCGTGGAGAGCCTCCGGTCCAACGTCATCCCCGGCCTGCATTCACTGATCGTCGTCAGGCACGGGTACGTCGCCGTCGAGGAGTACTTCAATGGCTCGGCGGCGTCGCAGGTGCACACCATGCAATCGGTGACCAAGAGCGTGACATCGCTCGTGACCGGCATCGCGATTGCCGAAGGAGCGCTGACGACTGCCCGTCGAATCATCGAAATAATGCCGGGCTACGATTCGCTGGTGCGTGGTGACGAACGCAAGCGCGGCGTGACCGTTGGGCACATTCCCATCGGTGAGGGCGCGACGGCGGACGTGATGATTACTGGCTCAGGAAACCTCAACCAGTGGCTATTCGTCGTGGGCCGGCTCGATCTTGTCGTCGTGGTGACTGGCGGGTCGAACCAATCCACGCCCCCCGATTTCATGATCAGAGAGGTTCTTCCTGCCATCGTGCGCGATTAATCCCGGATTCGTGTGATGCATCATCTGAAGTCCTCTGCGTTCCTCTGTGTCCCCTGTGGTTCAATTGTTTTCATTCACGTCAACAAACTCCGGAGCATGATCTCGTACTTGTCGAGATACTCCGACACTCGCTTTCGACGGTACTGCATGATGAACCGCGGGTGCTCCACGACAAGCAGCTTGTCGAAGAACTTGTACTCGGCATTCAGGCGGCTGAGAAACGCGAAGTTCTTGCCGGTGCCCAGTACAACCGCGACATCGCGTCGCGCGCCGAAGTCCAGTTGCGCTCGCATGGTCTTCACGATGAAGGGCCGCACGGCCGCGAGTAGTTTCGGATTGTCATAATAGTTGTAGTTCTTGCCGCCCTTCGTGAAGCCGATGGGTGATGCTGCGCTGAAAAAGAACGTGCGGTAGAACTCCCGTGGTCCGCCCCACCGTTCAATGAGCGCCTCGAAGAACTCGGCCGAGAGCTCACGCCGTCTGGGGAAGTGATTAGGGATGCCGCACTGCTTCTCGAGTGAAACGGGATCGGTGAACGGGATGCCGGTCGTGCCGGCGCCGAACCGTCCGGGGTTGATGCCGATCAGGAACACACGGGCCGACGAGTCGTCGAAGAACTTGTGATAAAACGCGCTGGTGACCTGCATGACCGCGGGGTCGCGATACGGAAACAAAACATCGACACCTAGGCCGCTGAGTCTGGGCGGCCTGAGTTGTCGATAGAACTCCACGACGCGCGACCCGAAGGTCTCGGTCATTACGCTTTGCGCTTGGCGCTCGGCGCTTTGCTGATCGGCCTCGGCGCTCGTCGCTCGTCGCTCTTCGCCAGCAGTTTCTGGCGCGATCAACCGCCAGCCATCCCACAACAGCTCGCGGATCTCATCCCAGTCCGGCGACTTGTCGAGGTACACACCCACCCAGCCGCTCGGTCCGGCGTACGGCGGCTTGAAAAAGCGATCGGGCTGCGCGCGGAGCATCAATGCCTGATTCTCCTTCGTCGCCTTGATCCACACGGAGTCCCGCCCCGCGCCGTGGTGATTCGATGCGCGCGCGTACATGGCGAACATCTTTCCCTTCGTCACCCGAAACGTGGGTTCGCCCCAGGCTTCTACTTCGTGAGCCTCGGGAAGCGTGAGACAGAGTCTGCGTAAACGGGGCAGCGGTGACGGCATGCTTCAAGGGCGAGCGCAAAGCGCAAAGCGCAAAGCGTTGTTACCTCTAACTCTGATCTCTGACCTCTGACCTCGGACCCATTCGCATCTTCTTGCGCATGTACTGAAACAGGACGACGGTGACCGCGCCCGTCAGGCCACCACGAATACCCGCCGACAGGCCGAGGAACGCACCGAGTGCGCCGATGACGACGCCAACAATGATCCCGACGCCGACGGCGGTGAGGACCATCCGCTGCATTTGAGTGATCGCCATGTGAGCTCCGAGGTCGGAGCCCAGAGTATGAAGCGCTGAGGGGTGGGTCGCCACCCCTCAGCTGCCCGCCTCCGCTCAGCGCACCTTGGCGCGCTCGACCCTCGCGTTCCCCTCGGCATCGCGCAGCGCCAGGTACACGTCGCCGTTCTTCCCGAAACCGGCGATCAACCTGCCCTCGGGCAACTGTACGCGATCGATGACCTCGCCCTTCGTGTTGATGACGAAGTAGATCGGACCAGCATTCCCAACCGGGCTTGTCGTCCGTATCCAGAGGTTGCCATCGAGATCGCCGCGTGCCGATCCGGCGGTGAACGCAGGTCGATAGTCCGGCAACTTGTCGGCGTCGATCATGTTGATCGGTGGCATTTCCATCCTCGCGCCCGGAGCTCCGGGCGCGCCGCCACCGCCCCCACCGCGCGTCGGTGGTGCCGCCGCGCCGGCGGCCACGCCCATGCGTACGGCCACCTCGGCGCCTGCCGCGCCACCGCCGGGGCCAAATGTGATCGGTCCTCCGGCAGCCATCTGCGCCTGCGCCCTCTCGCGCGCCTCCTCCATCGCTTTCCGCGCCGAGTCGAGCAGCGCGATCTTGCCGTCCTCGTCGAGCCGCTGCCACTCGTAAGGCACCTTGCCTGACGAGGACTTCGTGCCGTCCGGCCCGACCCAGTCGATCGAATAATCCTTGCCTCGGATGAAGGCGACCGTGCCGTCCGACAGCAGCGCCCAGTCATCGACCGTCGGGATCGGGTTGGTCGTCATTGACATCATCATCGCGCCGTTCGCCGTCTGCGTGACCGTGATGTTCGGGCGGTTGATCTTGATGAACCCCGCCGTATCGAGCGTACGCGTCCCCAGGTCGAACCGGACGATCAGCGTCGAGTCGGGAAACTCGGGCATCATTGGACCGCCGGCGCCTCCACCCCGCGGAGCCGCCATGCGCGTGGGCTGTATGTTGGACCGATATACGAGCCGGCCCTTGGCATCGAACCCCGGACTCCCGTTAGGTCCGCCAACAAGGAAGCCCACATCCTGCGGCCTGGGTGCGGACATCACCCGCGTGATCTTTCCGTCGCTGTTGAGCACCAGCATGGACATCGACGCCGGATCGACGAAGAGTGCCGAATCGCCGCGGTAGGAGAGGAGCCCTCCGGGGCGCGCACCGTAGGCGTTCGCCGTGCTGCTGGTGGAGTCGGCAACGACAGTCACCTGCGTAAACGTAGAATCCAGCAGGAGGATACGACGCTTGAGGACGTCGTTCACGAGCACCCTGCCGCCTGGCAAAGCGACCGCAGTCGTCACGGTCCCCATCGGTTCAGTGGATCGCGCCACGGTAGCGCCGATCGGACGGACGGGGGGAAGTGTTTGGCCGGGTAACGGCGACGCAGCCAGTAACGCAGCGAGTGGGATGTATCTATTCATTTTCGAAGAGGTGAATCGTGAATCGTGCCTGATGCCTGACGTCTGATCCCTTCCCTCGAGCCTCGAGCCTCAAGCCTCGACCCTATCTGATAATCACCGCCGCCCCGCCTCCCACCCCAACCGGCATCATCATCTCTCCACCGCCCGGGAACCCGAACGGCGCCATGGCGCCCTGCGTCCCCGAGCGAATCATCGCCAGGTACCGCGGATCCAGATAGCTCGCAATGAAACTCGGCAGCTTCCGGAGCTGGTCCTGCGTCAACAATTGCTTGATCACCGGCGACAGCCTGAGCAGGAGATCGACCGACGCCTTACGCGCCGCCACAAACCGATCCTGCACGTCCCGCTTGTCATAGGTGTCGGGGAGCGTCGCGAAGTGCTTCGCGATCGGCGCCCAGATCGAGTCCAGCCGGATGACGTACGACCGGTTCATCGTCGCCAGGCTGTCCGCCTGCACACCGGTGAGCTTGAGCGTGTCGGCCTGGCGCAGGATGGTTGCCATCGGGTTCGGAACTCCGCCCGTGCCATACATCGCCTTGAGCATCGCTTCCGGCGCCTTGTTGCCGCGCAGCGTCCGGCCGCGGTCGAGCTGCATGGCCAGGTTCTGCCATTCGCGCGACGGACCCAGGTCCATACGGATCATTGCCGTCACTCGAACTGGCGCACGAACCGCCGTAAGCGCCGGCGTCGTTGCACCGAAGCGCTGGTTGACCTCGTACGTGTAGCGTTGCGTAACGGGATCGAATCCACGCACGTAGAGCAACGACTGTTCCGGCGTGCGGAGCTGCCCCCAACCGCGCAGGTCGTCCGTGCCGTTGAACATCAGGTCGGCGGCGCCTAACGGATTGGAAATCTGGAACGAGATCGTCGTCCGCTGCGGCATGCGCACCTTGACCGGGTTGAACGAGATCGACAGGCTTGCGGCCTGCGTCCATGGACCCGTGCAGCTCGAGCGCCCGGCCAGCTGTCCGAGCTGCTTGAGCAGGCAGTCCTTTGCGCTGCCCGACGAGGCGTCGATGAGCTGCTGCATCTTCGAGGCCAACCCAAGGTCCGCCGTCTGAGCCGGGTTAAAAACGAAAGCACGGTCGTTTGAATACCCGTCGCCGTTCACGTCTCCAACAATGGTCGGAGTGTACGGAACGCCGGACCGGAACGAGCCGTTCCAGTTCACCCGCATCACGTCGAAAAAGTTGTAGCCAAAGTTGTACGAGAGCTGGTGCTGCGAGTTGAACGACGACCTGCCGGACTGAATCTCCAGCGGGTTGCCCACCGTCGACGAGAAGCCGCGGAATTCATCCTTCACGTCCGAGAGCACGTACGACAGGCTCCACGAGAACCGCGTGTTGAAGCTGAGCGGCGACAGGCGGAGCATGAGCTGCTTGCTTTCGCCCGTCAGGTCCGACTTCTGCTGCGACACGCGCGAGAAGAGATCCGACTTGCGGCCGGCGCCTGACGCGATCGAGCCGGTCGTCAGCACGATGCTGGACGGCTGGACGAAGACCGGCCGGCCGTCCTCGTCAGGCAGCATGAAACGGACTTCGGGATTGAAATTGAGGTCGAGCGTGCTCGGCTGGTTCATGTTCCGCGAGTACGTCGCCTCGATGTTGGTCATGAAGCGGTTGCTGAGGATCGCGCCGGCCCAGCTCAGGTTCGAGCGCAGGCTCTTCTGCGACTGGTAATCGTTGTCGAAGAGCGAAACGTTCGGCGCGCTGTTGGCGAAGGGCGTCCCCAGGCTGCCATCGGCGCACTGCGTTGGCGTCGCCGAAGGACTGGTGAGATAGAGGTCCCAGTCCGGAACCGGCGTGGCCGAACCGACGCAGGTGAGCTGCTGCACGCCGGTCGGAAGACCGGTGTTGTCAATCGCATTGCCGATGAGCTGCGTGCCGGGCGAGTTCTGGAAGAATCCGATACCGCCACGGACGACCGCGCGCGGTCCCCTGACGGCGCCATCGAAGGCGGCGACCTGCGAGGCGGTGCCCACGGTCCATGAAAAACCAACTCTCGGAGTCAGGTAAACACGGTTAGGCACTACGTCATTGCGGACGCCAAAGGTCTGCTCGATCTGCTGGTTCTGGTCCGGCGTGGCGCCAAAGCGGTTGGCATCGACGCGCAGCCCGTACTGCAGCTGGAAGTTGGGATTCAGCCGCCAGGAATCGCCGAGCGAGACAGCGCCGATGATCTGGTTTCCCTCGCGCGTGCGTGGCGACAGACTGCGCGTGTAAGACGCCGGTGTGTTCGCCGCCAGGTCGGCCAATGAATTGTATACGAACGTTCCCAGTCTATTGGTGGTCTGGTCCTGTGCGTAGCCGTCGCGTCTGAGCTCGGTGGTGACTTTCCACCGGTGCTTATTGTCCATGCTGAACCATGACAGGGCGTTGTTGAACGCCACGTTCAGGTTCGTCCCGCTCGTGCTGGCCATCGGACTGCCGCCAAAGCCCAGGGACCGCACGCCCGACGTCCCGTCGTCGAAATCGGAGTTCACGCGCACCGAACCGGCAGGAAGGCTCAGGTACGGCGAGCTCGCGTTATGCGAACCACTGACGCCGAATGACGTTTCGCTCAGGAAGTAGCCGATGAAGTTGGTGTGGCGCGCCTGAAGGCCGCCGTTCCAGCCCGTGCGGTCGCCGCTCCGCGACGGCAGATCGGTCACGCCGCCGAACTGTGGATCCTGCCGGTTCCAGCCGCCGTTGAACGTCAGGTTGAAGGCCTGGCCCGTTGTCGACGACGGCGGCGCCCAGTCGATAGCCCCAAAGATGCTTCCGTTGTCGACCAGACGATCGTTAGGGATGCCGCCCACCGACGTCGGGATCTGCTGCTGGCCAAGGATCGACAGGAGGTGTGTGACCGAGTCGGCGGCGACGCCCGCAGCCTGCAGCCCGGTGCTGCCGGTATTGAGCAGCGTCTGATAGTCGCGCGCGTTGCGGCCGAGCTGGTACGAGAAGTTGTAGAAGGTCTGGTCGTACGAGATGGGGCCGGCAAAGCCACCGCCTAACGAAAGCTGCGAATATTGCTGTGCGAGGTCGCGCGCTGCCGGGTCCGTCCACTGCAGTGACGGCGAGTCCAGGTTGAGGCTCCCGCTACGCATCTTGAAGTTCGTGCCCGAGCGGGTGCGCAGGCCCATCTGCCCGCCGGAGAAGCCGCCGCGCGACACATCGTAAGGCGCGGTCACGACCGACGACGACACCGCGGCATCGCGCGGAATGTTCGAACCGCCGAAGTCGAGCCCGTTGAGCGTCGTGTTGTTCTGGTCGGCGGTGAGACCAAGCACCGAGAACCCGGAGGGATCGCCGTCGGCGCCGGGGATGAGCGTGACACCGGGCAGCGACGCGGCCATCGCCGCCAGGTCGCCCTGCTGCTCGGCGGTCAGCGCCGAGATGTTGACCGGCCGTTCGGTGCCGCCCACGTCAGGTATCGTGCTGTTGCGATTGACCCGGGCGCGTTCGCCCTGCACGGTCACGGCGTCGAGGTCCTGGGCGGCGACGCTCATCTTCGCGTCGGCAACCAGGATGTCCTGGTCGGCCGTTCGCTTGACCTGGAACCGGCGCGGGGCGAAGCCGATCCGGTTCATCGACACGATGTAGTCGCCGTCGCCGCCCGGGAACGTGATTGTGAACCGGCCATCGTTGTTCGTGCGGGCGTTGCGGTTCACTCCGCCCGATACCGAAGTCGCGGTGACCTGGACGCCCTCAATCGGCCGGTTATCCGGCCCGGTTACGCGTCCACGAATGACATCCGTCTGCTGCGCGGCCAGCGGCGCGGCGACCAGAAAGGCTGCTAACGCCAGGGCATGTCGGAGGATGGACCGGAATTTCACGGAAGTCAGGGCAGGGATGGAACGACAACCAGGAACCAGGAATCAGGAAGCAGGAAGCAGGGGAGGAACGAAGCGGTTAGATCCGTCACCAACGGAATATGGCTCTCAGCGGGGCACGTCGGCTTAGACCCATTCTTGGGCTGGGGCGTTTCCCCTGGGATCAGGGCAAAGAAGCAAAAGGGACAAATTCTGCCCTCTTAGTCGCATTTGGTAAGCAGACACATGAAGGGTGAGGGATCCTGCGCAATCGAGGTGTCTTGACCTGCTCGCTCGAAACTGAACGGCGCGGGACTATTCTTAGCTGCCGCGACTCACCAACGAATGGTTCGGATTTTTTGTTGCGGCGCCGGATCAAGCACTCAATCCATTACCGGCCATGATACGTCGCGCCTTCCCCCTGCAGCGCTCAGTTCCCCTCATCGTTGCCGTGGCCATGCTGGCCGCGTGCGGCGAAACGGGTCCGTCCGTGCTGCTTCCCCCTGCATCGGTCACCAACGTCACCGGTGTTCCTCTTACAGGAGCGGCAGGTGAAGCGCTCGCCGAGCGCGTCGTGGTGCTCGTCGAGGACGCTGCGGGGAATCCGCTCGCCGGCGTCACGGTCACGTTCTCGGTCAGCGCAACGGGTGCGAGCGTAGATCCCGCGAGCACGCTGACCGACGACCGCGGGGAAGCGCGCACGCGATGGACGCTTGGCCGAACGACGGGACAACAAACGCTCACGGCCAGCACTTCGGGCGGTGCCAGCATTGAGATTACGGCCACTGCCGGTGCGCCACGCATCGCCGCATTGGCCGTCAACGCCGGGAACAACCAGAGTGTCGCTGCCGGTAGCGCCTTGCCGACCAACCCGTCGGTTGTCGCGCGCGACGTGGGCGGGAACCCAGTCGCTGGCGTCACGGTGTTCTTCGGCGTCCTGAGCGGGGGCGGCAACGTCGCCCAGACGTCGGCGGTGACGAGCGCGTTGGGCATCGCGTCGCCGGGCGCCTGGACGTTAGGCCCTGGTTCCGGAACGCAATTACTCTCGGCGCAGGTTCCGCAGGCTGGAGTGACCAACAACCCGCTGGTCTTCTCGGCGACCGCGACCGCCGGAGCGCCAGCGTCAGTAACGGCGTTGTCGGCGACGCAGCAGACGGCGCCGGTCGGCACGCTGGTATCGAGCGCGCCAAGCGTGGTGGTGCGCGATGCCAGTGGCAACCCGGCCGCGAACGTGGCTGTGCTTTTTGCTGTGACATCAGGCGGCGGTCAGCTGACCGGAGCCACGCAGACGACCAACTCGCAGGGTGTCGCGACCGTGTCGTCGTGGCGAGTTGGATCGACGCCCGGCACGAACACCGTCTCGGCGACGGTGACAGGTATTGCACCCGTGGTCTTCACAGCAGCCGCGACCGCCGGTGCGCCTACTCAGCTCCAGAAGACGGCCGGCGACAACCAGACTGCGGCCGTGAACCGTCCAGTTCCCATCGCGCCGCAGGTGCGTATGCTCGATGTTGCCGGGAACGGCGTGTCGGGCCTGACCGTGAACTTTGCCGTCGAAACTGGTGGTGGTACCGCGGTCGTAAGCAGCGTGGTGACCGACGCCGGTGGTCGCGCCTCGATAGGCGCCTGGATACTCGGGTCAACGCCAGGCCCCAACACGCTGACCGCATCCGTGACCGGGTTGACCTCGGTGACATTCACGGCCACCGCGACTGGTGGCGCGGCGGCGTCGATGCAACCGGTTTCGCTCGTGACGCAGCCCGGCATCTCGGGTCAGGCGGCGGGAAGTCGGCCAGCGGTCGTTGTGCGTGATGCGCTCGGCAATCCCGTCGCTGGTGTCGTCGTGAATTTCGCCGTGACCGCCGGTGGCGGATCGCTTGCCGGTGCGAGCACGGTGACCAATAACAACGGTATAGCTGATGTGACCACGTGGACGTTTGGCAGTGTGGCGGGCCTCAATACCGTCGTGGCGAGTTCAACCGGCTTGCCGAGCGTCACGTTCAACGCGACGACGACGGGCCTGCCGACGACGGTGGTGGCGTTTGGAGGGAACAACCAGGCCGTCGTGCAGGGCACCACGCTTCCGATAGCACCCGCGGTCAGGGTCACTGACCTGAATGGGCAGGGCTCCGGCGGCGTCCCGGTCACGTTCCAGGTGACCGGCGGGGGAGGCGTTGTCATCGGTGCGACACAGGTCACGGATGCCACAGGAGTGGCAACAGTCGGTGGGTGGATCGTGGGCCCGGGAGCGCCTAACACGTTGACGGCGACGGTGGCCGCGGGCGGAGTGACCGGGAACCCGGTCATCTTTACCGCATCCGCAGCGACGCACATCGCCATCACGCAACAACCGCCGGCGAGCGTCGCTTCGGGTGCGAATTTCACGGTTACAGTGCAATTGGGAGACGCGAATGGCGCATTGTCGCTGGTGAACGGCCTGCCTCTCTCGATGACGATCTTCAGCGGCGGCGGCGCGCTCAACCCTGGAACGACCTTCACCACGGTAAGCACCGTGTCGGGCGTGGCGACCTTCAACGTGAATCTCACCGGCGGCGCCGGCGCGCGCACGCTGCACATCGCGGGATTCGGAGTCGGCAGCACCGTCACCAGTTCGGTCACCATCCCATGAGGCCTTTCATGATCACGACTTCGGTGGCGATCGGCATGCGCCTAACGCGTTCGATTGTACTGCTGGTCCTGGCTGCGACGGAACTCTCCGCGCAGTCGGAACCGCTGTCACGCCCGTTGCGCGTGAGCGCGATCTCGGGCGGACTGGCGCACGGCAGCGCGCTGGTGGTGGATCCCGCCGGCCACAGTGACACGCGCCTCAGCCCCGGCGCTACGTTCGGGCTGGAGGTTCAGCACGCGACGTTTTCGTTCGGGTCGCTCTACGCCGGCCTCGCGGGCTCGTTCTCGACGCTGGAGCACGGCGCGAACCTCGGCGTTGCCGCGGGTCCTGGCTCGAGCGGTGCGACCATCATTCTCGGAACGGCGGGTCTGATGCTCGAAGCGTCCGACTGGTTTGAAAACCTTCGGCCGACCCTTCGGCTCGGCGGCGGCCTCAAGGCCTACAGCTTCACGACGAACGGCGCGTCGTCGGTCGCCTCGTTCACTGGTGACATGGGCGCCGGCTTCCGCGGAGGCGCCGGCGCGATCGAGATCTCCGGCGAACTGCGGTACCTGCCGAGCGCGTTTGATCAGGCGAAACTGCCGCTGCGCGGGTTAGCGCCGCAGGATCAGCGTCAGACCGACCTGCTGTTCACGGTTGGAGTTACGATAAAGCCGTAGTCTGAAGCTGCTTACTGCTTACTGGTTGCTTCGTGCCTGCAGCAGGCAGAAAGAAGTAAGCAGCAACCAGCTTCAGGTCTTTTTCGGCGTCACGGATCCGTATCGCCGGCCAGCGGCTGAGTCTCTGATGAGTGTTTCCAACCGCCGCTGGCGGGTCTCTTCCTTCTTTGCGCTCATGACCCACCAGCCGGCGACCTTTCTATAGTAGGGCGGCTGTGTCTCGAAGAACGCCCAGGCCTTTTTGTTCTTCTTGAGCACTGCCTGTTCTTTCGGGCCGAGCGTGGCGCCGTCGCCTTGCTCGAAGGCGTAGGCGGACGTCACGTCGCGCTTCTCGAAGGCGGCGAGTCCGGTGGGCATCATTCGTCCCTGTTTCTTGAGCGCCTCCACCCGGCCGATGTTGATCCTGCTCCAGATGCTCCGCGGGCGACGCGGTGTGAACCGCTGCTTGTAGGAGTCGGCGTCGATGCTCTTCCGGATGCCGTCGATCCAGCCGAAGCAGAGTTCTTCGTCAATGGCCTCCGACCACGTGATGCTCGGCTTGCCGGTGCTGACCTTCCAGAATCCGATCCAGAGTTCGGGCGCGCGGTCGTGGTTCCGGTCGAGCCACTTTCTGAACTCGGACGGCCCCTTGAAAAAGATTGGATCAGCTTCGGATCCCTTTGCTTTTGGCACTCTGGATGTGAGATGTGAGATGCGAGATAAACTGCAACGGGGATCAGGTCAGATCTCGTGCCCACGCCCAGGCCCGACGCGCTATTTGGCCGGCGTCTTTGCGTACGACTCGAGGTAGCCGCAACGATCGCAGCGATAGGTCGTGACCTGATACGCGTCGCGCCCCTTTGTTTGAAGGCCGAGCCAGAAACTGCGGATCGGTTCGCCCTCGATCCACTTCTGGATGTTCTTCGAGTTATTGTCACCGCGATCGATGACGAAGCCTTCGGACATGGGGCCGCGGCAGCGGGGGCATTCTTTCATGAGACGGGAGACGGGAGACGGGAGACGGGAGACGTGAGACAGCTGCCATCGGATCAGGTCAGATGCTGCGCCGGGCTTCCTTCCAGCGGCCGCGTGTAAAGTCCGGAAAATCGACCGAACGGCCCCGGTTCGCCACGGAGCGTTCCGAGAGTGGCCCGGGCGCGCTCCAGGCGGCGGCGTCGTAGACGTCCATGTCCGGGGCCAGGCCTTCGCGCATGCATTGCACCAGCCGCCAGGCCATCACGTAGTCCATTCCGCCATGCCCGCCGCTGCGCGCCTTCTCGCCTAACGTGCGCCAGAGCGGGTGCTCGTGCTCGGCCTTGAATTCGTCGATCGCCTTCCACCGATGATTGGCCTCTGGACCGTCGAAGTAGATGCGGGGCGGATAGTCCTCGAAGATTCCCTTCGTTCCCTGCACACTGTTGATCCTGCTGTACGGCCGCGGGCTGGTGACGTCGTGCTCGAGCAGGATGACACGCCCCTTGGCGGTGCGGATGAGCGAGCGATTGAGGTCGCCGTTGACGTATTTCTCCTTCCATTTTGGCGAGTCCTTCGGTTCGCGCGCCTCGCGCCATTCGGTGAGGCCGAACTCTTCAGTGCTCATGGAAACCATGTGGTCGAAGCGGTCTCCGCGGTTTACATCCATATAGAAGGCGACCGGCCCGAGTCCGTGAGTCGTGTAGAGGTTCCCGTTGCGCTGGGTATGCGCGGCGCGCCGCCAGAGACCCTCGTCCTTGTTCTCGAAGAGGATGGAGCGCAGGTCGTGGTTGTACGCCGCGCCACCGGCCTTGATCTCGCCGAAGAGCCCCGCGCGCACCATCTGCAGCACGAGCAATTCATTGTATCCGTAGTTGCAGTTCTCCAGCATCATGCAGTGCCGGCGCGTGCGCTCCGACGTGTCGACGAGTTTCCAGCAGTCGTCGAGCGTGTACGCGGCGGGGACTTCAGTGGCGGCGTGTTTTCCGGCCTGCATCGCGGCCACGCAGACGGGCACGTGCCACTGCCAGGGCGTCGCTGTGTAGACGAGATCGATGTCGTCGCGGCGGCAGAGCTCCTCGAACGCGCGCTCACCTGCGGTGAACGCGGCCGGTTCGTAGTCGTGACCGGCCTTCTTCATCATCTGGCGCGCCTGCTCGACCTTTTCCGGCACGATGTCGCAGAGCGCGGTGATGCGGACGTTGTCTACGCCCAGCCACTCGTTAAGCATGCTCTTGCCGCGCAGCCCCGTGCCTACGATTCCGATTCGAACGACGTCGCGTTTCTCGAACGGGACGCCCGCCATCGAGTCGGCCAGTGACGGGTGACTCGTAACTCGTGACTCGTGACTCGGCACTGCGTGGGCGTCGTCCACGCCGAGGCGAGTGAGCGCGATTCCCGCGCCGGCGGCAGCAGCGGATTTGAGTAGGTCGCGACGGGAAGGCATGGCGGGCGACGGGTTGCAGGATCGGGCAGCGGAGATCAATTCGAATCTCCAAGCATCCAGCAGCAAGCACCAGCCCCAGTCCCAGCAAAATCGTCCTAGCATCCAGCCCTAACAACTCAGCCGGATTCAGACAGCCCGCAGTACCTCCACCGGATCCGTCTTCGTCGCCCTCATCGCCGGCCGCATCATCGACAGCAACGCAACTCCGACCAGCGCGACCTCCGCCACGACGAGCGCGATCACATCGATGTGGTACAGCATGCCGATGTACGGATCGACGAGCTTGTTGCTCCAGATCGTGACCAATCCGCCCACCGCCGTACCAGCAACGACCAGGATCGCTCCTTCGTGGAGCACGTCGAGGAAAATCTGCTTCGACGTCGCGCCCAGGGCGACTCGAATTCCAACCTCGCGCAAGCGCTGCGTCACCGTGTAGGACAGCACACTGTAAAGACCGAGTGCGCAGAGCGCGAGTGACAGCAACCCGAATGTCCCGAACACACTCGCCAGAAACCGCTGAGTCTTCAGGAGATCCTGTCGCTGATCATCGAATCCGTACACTTGCACGGTACCGCGCGCGGGCAGGAAAGTGTGCATCGTACGCGGGATCTCAGTGCGCAGCGCAACGATGTTCCTTGCCGTTGCGCGGACCACGAATGCCCGATGAGGCACATACGGCCTGATGGGTCGAATCCCGGGCTCCAGTGCAGGCTTGGAGAACGCCGTCTTCCCGACGAGATAAACCTGGGGATTTGTCTCCTCGCCATCGTGTCGAGGGAGGCCTGACCGCATCGATCGCGAAACGCCAACAACGCGGAACCACGGACTGATCCGATCCTGCTGCCCGAACTTGACGAGCTTTCCAATCGGGTCCTCGCTCCCCCAGATCTTGAGCGCGGTGGCCGAGTCGAGGATCACAGCCCCCTCGCTCAACGCGTCGTGTTCCTGAAAGTCGCGACCCTTGGCGATGCCGATGCCGATTGTCCGAAGGTAGTTGGGACTGACGTACGAATACCCTTCCAACGGGCGCGTTCTGAACGCGGCTCCGGAACGCTCTCCGGTGAGGCCGGGTGATCGCTTGGTGTCGATCCAGCTCTGCCACGCAACGGCTTCGACAGTTGCATACGCACGCAGGCGCGTCTCGGTCGCCGACCACAGCGCGAGTCGCACAGCCTCCGCGGTATCGGCTCGTATCCGCGACCGGACGCTCACCGACAACAGCCGCGCCGGATCGAAACCGTAGTCGATCGCCCGGATTTCCCGCGATGCCCGTAGCAGCAACGAAACGCCCGTCAGCATCGCGAGTGACAATGCGACCTGACCGATGACCAGGGCAGGGAATTTGCCGCGACGCCGGCTGGTGGTCGTGCCGGAGTTCTCCTTCATGTGCTCGGACAACTGGATGTCGGACAGGCGAAGGGCCGGCAACAGTCCGAAGAACAGTGCCGACAGCACGGCAGCGCCTGACGAGAGCGCGACCACGCGCCAGCTCATCGCGATGACCAGCGCTCCCGTGGGAAGCCGCTCGGGCATGTTCGCGCGGAGCAATGCAAATCCCCACGCCGCCGCCAGGATGCCCAACGCCGCTCCAGCGAGCGCGATCACCATGCACTCGGCCAGCACCCCCTTCACGATGTCGCTCCGCCGCGCACCAAGCGAGAGTCGCACCGCCATGTCGCGCTGACGTGCGAGCCCGCGCGCCAGCACAAGATTCGCCAGGTTCGAGCAGGCGATCAGCAAGACCGCCAGCGCGGCGCCCACCAGAAGCCACTCGAAATCGCTGACACGCAACGGATCTCTCGCGATCGGATGCGCGTTATGCACGAACCCGATCCTGCCCGCGCCATGCACTCGAGTCAGGTACTCCGTCGTCGCCTTGAATTCCGTATTCAGGGTGTCGATCGTCGCGCCGGGCCGGAGTCGCACGAACGCCGTCAGGTATCGCTGTGTCGCCGCGAACGCACGGATATCCCGCGGGAGCGAGAGCCAATAGTCCTCGCCCGTCTCCGCCGAGAGCTCAATCGGCATCACGCCTATCACCTGCACGCGCCTCGTCTCGGCGGGGCCTTCGATACTCACCGCGAGCTTTTCCAGACGCGGCTCGGCGTCGAACACGGTCCGCCAGATGCGCTCGGAGATGACCACGCTCGCCACTGCGTCCTCATCGGCCGTTGCCTCGCTGAACGCGCGACCGGCAATGGGCCGCACTCCGCGAACCGCGAACCAGCTGGCGCTCACGCGCGTGCCGCTGCCGGATACGCGGATGTCGCGCGCCATGAGGGCATCGCCGGCGGCGTATGACTCATAGGCAATCTGGTCCACCGAACGCACGAACTGCCCGAGGACGTCGAGGTGGTCGGCCATGGTCACGGTGCCCGACGCGCCGGCGCCCTTCATGAAGACACGGAAGAGCTGTTCGGGATCGCGCGTCGCCGTGCGAGGGTTACGGATGCCGTCAATCAGCCCGAAGACCGCCGCGACCAGGCCTAACGAAAGCGCCAGCGACAGGATGGACACCGTCGCGAAACCGGGACTGCGCCGGAGTGATTTGATCGCGCTTCGTAGAGGGAGCATCGGAATCGTGATTCGTGACTCGTGACTCGGCACTGCCTCTGACCTCTGACCTCTGAGCTCTGAGCTCAGTCAGAACTGGTACGCGTGAGGCCCGGCTCGAGACAAAAAGAACGTCGCGTCCTTCGATGGCTTCCGGTGCTTCTTCCGGTAAACCTCCGACCAGCGCGTCAGGAAGTCGTCAGCATCACTTTCAGCCACAAGCGCCCATACCGCTCCCCCGAACCCCGCCCCAAATGCCGACGCGGCCACCGCTCCCAGTTCACGAGCGGAACGCTGCAAGGTCACGGTCTCCGGTACCTGGTTGCCAAGATGAGCCTCGGCCAGCCGCTGGGAGTGATCCACGACCACTCCAAACTCCGTCAGAGATTCCCGTTGCACCGCGTCACCCGCCGCCGGAATGATCTCGTACGTCTCGGCCAGGAACTGCTCCAGCCGCCCCTTCAGGTACGAGGCAGTGAAACCGCCCCCACGGGCGCGCGACGCCAGCGCCCGGATCCGGTCGGCGGCGCCGTGAACCTCAGTGATGGCCGTGCCCAGCATGGCGTCGTTCCGGCCGGTGTCACGATTCCACAGCGCGACCAGCCGGGCCGCGGCCAGCGACACGCGATTGTATTTCGCCTTCGCCGCCCCCGATTTCGGCGCATGCACGCCTGACGAGCCCAGTGCAAACACGTATCCGGGCGGCACCGGGAGGAGCGCCTCACGCCTGATCGATCCCCATGCATAACGAGCCAGTTGCCCGGGTTCGCAGCAGAGAATGGCGGTCTGGTCCTGGTTCCCGCCGAACGTGCCAACGCCCGCATCGGCGTCGAGGTGCTGGAACGGGCGGCCATTCTCGACCGCGCCGAGGTACGCCGCCAGCTCCTCGCCTGACGAGATCACGCTCCGGAAGATCGTGTTGCTGCGAAGGTCGTTGGCCTTGGACAGCGCGATGAACGTGGCGACAACCAGCGCGCTCGAGCTGCTCATCCCTGCGTCGGCGGGAAGGTCCGATGCGAACGCGATGTCGGCACCCCGAGTAACGCGTTCAAAGTTCGCCGAGAGCCGCCTGACGACCGTCGCGACGTATTGCGTCCACGAACCACGCTCTCCATCGACCGGCGACACGAGGCTCGTCTCGAACACCGCGCGCTTGTCGAGCGAAACCGCGCGCACGATCGAATCGCGGCGGGGCGCGACCTGCACGCAGAACCCACGCTCCAATGCACACACCAGGCTTCGCCCGCCAGCGTAATCGGTGTGCTTGCCCAGGACCTCGATGCGTCCCGGCACCCAGAGCGACCACCGCAGCTTGTCCGCGCCGAGTTTGTCGAGAGCGGCGTCCGCCTTCTCGTAGAGCGGGCGCTTGGCGTTGGCCTCGGGCTCGGAGAGGCCGAGCTCTATGAGGCGTTGCAAGGAGGTGAATCGTGAATCGTGAATCGTGAATCGTGGGTGTTCACTCTGACCTCTGACCTCTGACTTCGGGCGTCGGTTTCAAAGAATCGGCCTCACATTCCGCAACGCAGCGTCGACCTTCGCCACATCCCCTCGCGTCCCAAGATCGAGCACTGGAGCAGCGAAAGGCAGCACGCGAAAGCGTTCGCCCAGATCCTTCATGGCGATTCGCACCGCGTCAGGCAGCTCCAGCTCTCCGCGCGCCGACGGCTTCACGCGACGACACGCCTCGAAGATCACCGGCGTGAAGGCCCAGAGGTTCATGCTGACCAGCGCGTGCTCACCCATCGCAGCAAAGGTCGCGTCGTCGGGCTTCTCAATGATCTCCTCGAGAAAACCATCGGCCGACGCCTTGAGCAATGCGAACTTACGGATGCGTTCGGGGTCGATGTTCCCCAGCCTGACGAGTGCCTCGCGGTCGAAACCGGGCAGCGCCGAGCCCTCCACCTTCACCAGCGCCTTGCACGCCTCGACCGGGTAGTAGTTGTCCGCGTTGAGCACGAGGAAGCGCTCGTTCCCCGCGAACGACTCGGCAGCCAGAACGGCATCGGCGGTGCCACGCGCTTCCTGTTGCACCGCGAATGAGATCCGCACGCGCCGAAGCGTCATCTCGTGATGAAAGTGCCGCTGCACATCGCCCGCGTCCGGAGCAATGACCAGGCAGATCTCATGCACGCCCGCATCAGCCAGACCGCTCAGGACGTAGTGCACAAACGGCCGCCCCGTGGCGACCGGCATCATCGCCTTGACGCCCTCATTGGCGGCGGCCGCCTGCTCCGCACTCAACGCCGCGCCGGCCTCCTCACGGCGCATGCGGCTGCCCAGACCGCGAGCGAGAATGACAGCTTTCATGTCGGGAATCGGGAATCGGGAATCGGGAATCGGGAAATCGCGGGTGCTCCTCTGACCTCTGACCTCTGAGCGCTGACCTCATTTCCACATTTTCGGCATCAATCGCCACAATCCCACCCCCGAGACGACAAACACCACCGTGAATACCAGCGCTTGTCCCGTCTTTCCATAGATGTAGCTCCCTGTGCCGAAGAGCGCCGAGTAGACGAAGAGACAACCGAGAACCCAGCCCAGGACCGAGTTCGCCATCGAGTCCGGCGACGGCGGCAATCCGGATTCCTTGCGTATCGAATCCCACCCTGGCCCCGCCGGTCGCACGAGCTGGTAAAACGAAATCAGACGCGAGCGCTCCGTCGGCGCCGTCATCAGCGTCGCGCCAATCCAGACGACAGTCGTAACACCAACGGTCCAGAGCAGCGCCACGTGTGATGCCATCTCGAGGCCGTTCTTCCGCGCGATGAACAGGCCTAACGAGACAGCAAACGAGGCCACCATCGCCGCCACTTCACTGTACGCGTTCACCCGCCACCAGAACCAGCGAAGAAGGTAGAGCAGACCGGTCCCCGCGCCGATAGACAGCAGCAGCTCGAAGCTCTCCCGGGCCGTGTCCAGCACGTACGTCAGCAAAGCAGCAACCACCATCAGCAAGGCTGTGACCAGCCGGCCCATCGCGACGTAGTGACGATCCTCGGCGCCGGGCTTGATGAATCGCCGGTAGAGATCGTTCACCAGGTACGACGTCCCCCAGTTGAGGTGCGTCGCGATCGTCGACACGTATGCGGCCAGAAGGCCCGCAACCATCAGGCCGAGCCACCCGACTGGCAGGAAACGCAACATGGCCGAATACGCCAGGTCATGCCCGATCAGCGATGGATCGACGTTGGGAAACGTTCTGGCGATGTCCGAGAGCTGCGGATAAACGAGAATCGATGCCAGCGCCACGATGATCCACGGCCATGGCCGCAGCGCGTAGTGCGCGAAGTTGAAGAACAGCGTTCCCTTGAGCGCATCGTCCTCGGTCTTCGCCGCCAGCATGCGTTGCGCGATGTAACTCCCGCCGCCCGGCTCCGCGCCGGGATACCAGACCGACCACCATTGAATGGTGAGCGGGATGATCAACACCGTCAGCGTCAGGCTCCAGTCGCCGAAATCGGGAAGCAACGCGAGCGTTGCCGGATCGGTGCGCGCGATGAGGTTCGCCAGTCCGCCGACCTCCGGTTGCTGGAGCGCGAAGTAGGCGGCCGCGAAGGAGCCGGTCATCGCGATGCCGAACTGGATGAAGTCGGTCACCAACACGCCCCACAGCCCCGACGTCGCCGCGAACGCCACGTTCAGCACGGCGCAGATGACCAGCGTCTGCGTCATGGGCCACCCCAGCACCACACTCGCGATCTTCACCGCGGCCAGGTTCACCGACGCCATGATGAAGCAGTTGAAGACGAGGCCGAGGTACGCGGCGCGGAAACCGCGCACGAATGACGCCGCCTTCCCCGAATACCGGATCTCGTAGAACTCGAGGTCGGTGAGCACCCCCGACCGCCTCCAGAGCCGTGCGTAGAAGAACACGGTCATCATCCCGGTCAGCAGGAACGCCCACCACGCCCAGTTGTTGGCGACGCCCTTCTCGCGAACCAGGTTGGTGACGAGGTTCGGCGTGTCGGTCGAGAAGGTGGTGGCGACCATCGACACCCCGATCAGCCACCACGGCGCCGACCGCCCGGACGTGAAGAACTCAGCGGTGCTCGAGCCACCCTTCCGGGCCAGGACGAGGGCCGGGATGAAGGAGACGGTGGTCAGGACCGCGACGATCAGCCAGTCAAGCGTCGTTAGCTGCATTGCGGCTCGGTTCTTGGGGAGCGCAGAGCGCAAAGCGCAAAGCGCAAAGGGCTGTCAGCACGCGTTTTGAGCACGCGCAAACATATGGAAGAGGGCCCCCAGCGCCACGTCCGGTCCACGCGCGCGGACCATCTCGCCTGAGCCCCCCTTTGCGCTTTGCGCTTTGCGCTTTGCGCTAATCGCGGAACCCTCTTTGGCACGGTAACTTACAGCCCGCCTTCAACCCAACGAATCCCGCGGCGACGCCGTACTCCTTTCAATGATTTCGAGTCGAGTTTTGCTCGCCGCGCTGGTCCTCGCCCCCATGACGGTCGGGGCGCAGCGCGCTGATACCGTTCGCCTTTCGGTCGCCGACGCGCTGACCCGGGTCCTTCGCGAGAGCGACGAGATCCGGATCGGTCAGGCGCAGCTGGAAGTCACCGGTGCGCAGGTCACGCAGGCGCGCGCCTCCGGTCTTCCCGCGCTCAACCTCCGCGGCAGCTACACGCAGCAGACGAGAAATGCCCGCGCGTCCATCGTCAGCGCCGGCATTTTCGGACAGAACTACACGTATACCACCACCCTCGCCCTCACACAGCCGATCTTCCAGGGCGGTCGCATCTTCGCCGGCATGCGCGCCGCCGGCGACGTCCGCGACGCCGCGCGACACACGCTCCTCGAGACCAGGGGCCGCCTCACGCTCAGCGCGCAGACCGCCTACCTCGACGTCATCCTCGCTCGCGAGCTGGTGCTGATCCAGGAGAGCAACGCTGCACTGGCCGATGGGCGTCTCACTCAGGTGCAACAGTTGGAGAAGGCGGGACGCGCTTCTCGTTATGACCTGCTCAAGGCCCGGGTCGATCGCGCCAATCTCGAGCCAGCGGTGCTCCAGGCGCGGAGCGACGCCGTCATCGCCGAAATCGAGCTCAAGCAGCTGCTCAACTATCCCGGCAACGCGGTACTGATCCTGACGAATGAGCTCGACACCGCCGCACTGCGCTCGTCGGTCGAAGCGATCGTGGCCAGCGTGGCCAGTGGTTCCGTGAACCGTTCGTCCGTCCGAGCCGCCGAGGCGACGGTGGATGCGCGCCGCGAAGGCATTCGCATCGCGCGCGCGGATTTCATGCCCACGCTCAGTGCCTTCTTCAACAACGGATACACCGCGCTCCCGGGGGCTTCGGGCTTCCCGACCGTATGGGGCCAAACTGCGGCCGCCAACTGTCCGCCGGGGTCGGAGCCGGGGCGCGTCTGCCAGAACAACGGCTGGTATCCCGATCGCTCATTCGGCGTACAGATGGCGTGGCCGATTTTCGATGGCCTGCGCACCAAGGGCAGCGTCGATCTCGCCGGCGCGCAGGAGCGCGTCGCCCGCGCGCAGCTCGACCTGGCGCGCGAGCAGGTCACGGTCGAAATCGCACGGGCGCAGGCGGAGTTCACACGCGCCGAGGCGACCTACAACGCGCAGCAGCAGAACACGTCCGAAGCCGACGAAGCGTACCGCATCGCCGCCCTCCGGTTTGAGCGGGGTCTGGGCACTCAGCTCGAAGTGAACGACGCCCAGTTTTCCCTGCTGACGGCGCGCGTCAACGCGGCGCGCGCGACCATCGACTACTACCTGGCGGCCGCTGAACTGGCGCGCTCGCACGGCCGGGAGATTCCTCCCCCGCCGACGCGTCCCGCCGCCTCGCGCTGAGAACACCTAACGTGGCACGACTGATACAGGGACTGGCTCTGGCCGGAATCATTGGCGTCCTCGCGGCATGCGGGGGCTCCGGTGAAGCGGCTGTTGCCAAGGACGGCAAGGACGGCAAGGAGCAAGCGCCGGCCGGCGAAGGCCAAGCCGGTGCTTCAAACGGCCCTGGTGGTATGTCCTCCGGCACCGCACGTGGCCGCGGTATGACGTCCGTCGTACTCGGCGCCACCGATGTGCACACGGTTCTCCTCGGCAACATCGAACTCGCGATGGGGATCCAGGGCGATCTCAGGCCCGTCGAGGAAGTGCCCGTCCGCGCGCGGATAGAGGGAAACCTCGAGGCGGTGAACGTTCGCGAAGGTGATTATGTCGGTCGCGGCCAGGAGATGGCTCGCTTCGAGTCGAGCGCCGAGGTTGGTGCCGAGCGATCCGCAATGGCTGATGTGGAATCGGCGAAAGCCGATTCCGTCAACGCCCAATGGAACGCCGATCAGTCAGCGGAGTTGTTCAAGGCCGGCGCGATCCCCGAGCGTGACTTGCGGAGTGCGCAGCAGGACTTGATCGCCGCCAATGCACGCGTCTCTGCGGCGCGTTCGCGATTGCATGCGGCCGCGCGCGACGTCGAAGACACAAAGGTCGTTGCTCCGACGACGGGTATTGTTTCGGTGAGATCGGTTGAATCCGGCGAACACGTCTCACGCGGCGCGCAGATGTTCACCGTCGTGCGCAACAACGTGCTGGAGCTCGAGGCGGCCGTGCCGGCACGCTTTGCGGGCGATGTCCGGACCGGCATGCCGGTGCGTTTCAACGCCGGCGGTCGGGAGATGACCGGTCGCGTGTCGCGCGTGAGCCCGACGATCAATCCCGCCAACCGTTCGGTCACGATCTATCTG
This sequence comes from uncultured Gemmatimonadaceae bacterium, assembly GCA_964608035.1. Classification (GTDB taxonomy): domain Bacteria; phylum Gemmatimonadota; class Gemmatimonadetes; order Gemmatimonadales; family Gemmatimonadaceae; genus JABWBJ01. Next base: position 22,356 of record CAZSNV010000016.1, read on the forward strand.
CAGCTGCCGAATCCTGGTGGCACGCTCAAGGGAAACACGTTCGCGACCGGCCGCATCGTCGCCCGCACGATCAGCGGCACCGTCATCGTGCCAACGTCGGCGATTCGTTATGGCCAGCAGCAGAACGCGCCGTTCGTGTACCGCATCGCCAACGAGACCGTTGAGCACCAGCCCGTGCAGTTAGGCGTGGTGGACGAATCCAGCGGTATTGTGCAGGTCACCTCGGGCCTCGAAACCGGCGACCGCGTGATCGTCGGCAACGTCGGCGCAATCGGTCGTGGCGTGAAGGTGCGGATTGCCGGCAGCACCGGCGACCCCTCGCGCGGCAGTCGAGCCGGTCGCAGCATTTCGCGTCCCGACAGCGGCCGCGGTGCGCGCCCCGATTCCTCGGCCCTGGATTCGAGCTCCATGAACGGAAGTGCAGCAAAGCCCGACTCGTCAGGCGGTCGGAGAGGCAGGCGTGGATCAGATGGGGAATAGCAGCGAGACGATCACTCTGACCTCTGAGCTCTGACCTCGTAGGTCTTTGGTCTTTGGACTTTGACTTAAACTCTGGATTCCGATGTTCTTAAGCGACGTAAGCATCAAGCGCCCCGTCTTCGCAACCATGCTCATGGTAGCGCTACTGACCTTCGGCCTCGTCTCGTATACTCGCCTGGCGATCGACGAGTACCCGGACATCACGTACCCCACCATCAGCGTCAACACGAGCTATCCGGGGGCGTCGCCTGAAGTCATGGAGCGCGACGTCTCGCGCCCCATCGAGGAAGCGCTGAACACGGTGCAGGGCATTCGCGAAGTCACGTCGACGTCGCAGGAAGGGAATTCGAGCGTTCGCGTCAACATGCAGCTCGGCGTGAACGTGATGGAGGCGCAGCAGGACGTCATCTCCAAGGTCGCGCGCATCCGGCGGCAGCTCCCGCCCGATGTCCAGGATCCCGTCATCGTCCGATACGATCCTAACGACCGGCCGATCATGTCGATCTCGATCCAGTCAGCCGACCGGTCCATCCGCGACCTGACCGACCTGGCCGACCAGGTCATCGCCAACCGTCTGGAATCGATTCCAGGTGTCGGTGGTGTCAACGTGAACGGCGGAACGCCGCGCGAGATTCGGGTTCTGCTCAATCCCGACGCGCTCAACGCCTATCAACTGAGTCCGCAGCAGGTGTCGCAGGCGCTCGCGCGCGAGAACATGGAAGTGCCGGCGGGTCGCGTGTATCGCGGCGACACCGAGAGGCTCGTCCGCGTCACGGGGCGCATCCGCGATCCCCTCGCGTTCAATGACATAGTGGTCGCGACTCGCGCCAACGTTCCGGTGCGCGTGCGCGACGTGGCCACGGTGGTCGACGGCTCCGCCGAGCGGCGGTCTTCAGCCTTCCTCGGCACTCGCGAGAATGGAGAGACGCGAGCGGTGTCGGTCGAGGTACTCAAGATCTCGGGCTCCAACACCGTGGAAGTCGCCGACGCTGTCCGCCTCCGCATCGACGACCTGGCGCAATCGCTTCCGGCCGACATCGAGATGCGCGTCGTCCGCGACGACAGCGTGAAGATCCGGCACGCCCTGTCCGACGTGCAGATCACGATCGTGCTCGGCGCCGTCCTGACGATCTTCATCATCTACCTGTTCCTGAACTCGTGGCGCTCGACGGTGATCACGGGCCTCACGCTGCCGATCTCGGTCATCTCGGCGTTCTTCGCGATGTACATCTTCGGCTTCACGATCAACACCATGACGCTGCTGGCGCTGTCGCTGGCGATCGGGTTGCTGATCGATGACGCCATTGTCGTGCGCGAGAACATCGTCAGGCACATCGAGATGGGGAAAGATCACTATCGGGCGTCGAAGGAAGCGACCGACGAAATCGGACTCGCCGTGTTGTCGACGACGCTGGCCGTGGTGGCCGTGTTCATCCCCGTGGCGTTCATGGGCGGCCAGATCGGCAAGATCTTCTATCAGTTCGGCGTGACGGTGGCGTTCGCGGTGCTGGTGTCACTGTTCGTGTCGTTCACTCTCGATCCAATGTTGTCGTCGATCTGGGCTGATCCGGAACTCGAGCATGGGGGACACGCCGAGACGAGGAAGAAGACCCGGAACCCCATCAGGAAGTTCGCGTTCGCGTTTGACGACCTGTTCGAGCGCACGGCCGATCGGTACAAGGGGTGGCTGGCGTCGGCGTTGCGGCATCGCGTGCTCGTCATGGGCATCGCGGTCGGATCAATTGTAGGAGCGGGCGCCTTGTATCCGTTGCTGGGCTTTACCTGGCTGCCGGATTTCGACGCCGGAGAGTTTGATGTGAGCTTCCGTGCCGCACCGGGTTCACGGGTTGAGTACACGACCGCCAAGGGACACGAGGTGGCCGCGCTCGTCAGGCAGATGCCGGAAGTCCAGTTCACGTACATGACCGTGGGCGGCGGTGGTGGTTTCGGCCGCGGCTCGAACAGCGGCCAGGTGTACGTTCGGCTTTCGGACAAGGGCGAACGCGCCCGGAGCCAGCAGGAGATTCAGGCGGCGCTGCGAGAGCAGTTCCCGCAGGTGACCGGCGTGCGCCCGTCCATAGGTGGGTCCAGGTCGATATTCGGGGGGATGGGCCAGCCGATTCGTATTTACGTGCAGGGTCCTGAAGTGTCGCGCCTGAAGCTTGCTGCGGAGCAGGTGATGCAGGCGGTGCGCGACGTGCCGGGTATGGCGGAGCCGACGTCGAGCGATGAAGGGGAGATCCCCCAGCTCGACGTGCGGGTGGACCGGCAGCAGGCCTGGGCGGCGGGCCTTGGCATCAATGCCATCGGCTCCACACTGCAGCCATTGTTCCAGGGCCAGCGCGCGACGCGGTGGGAGGACCCTAACGGGTACTCGCACGACGTGATCGTGGTGTATCCCGACTCGATGCGTGTGTCGCCCGAGGATGTGGCGCGTATTCCCGTGTTGAGCTCGAACATCGATCCGCGGACGGGTTCGGCCGCGACCGTGCCGCTGTCGCAGGTGGCGACGATCCAGGCCGGTGTGGGTCCGCAGCAGATCGAGCGCCGGGCGCTGGAGCGGCAGGTGTCGATCGGCGCCAACGTGTTAGGCGGCTTCAACATGGGTGACGTGGCCGACGCCGCGCGCGAGTCGATCAGTCGGATCGGCCTGCCGGCAGGGTATCACACCGTGTTCGGCGGCGACGTGCAGAACCTGGAGGAAACGAAGGGTTACGTGGTCGAGGCGATTCTGCTCGCCGTGGTCTTCATCTATCTCATTCTCGCTTCGCTGTTCGGATCGTTCCTGCAGCCGCTGGCGATCATGTTGTCGCTGCCCCTGTCTTTCCTGGGGGTAGCCATGGCGCTGTTGGTGACTGGCGGGACCCTCAACGTGATGTCGATGATCGGGATCATCATGTTGATGGGGCTTGTGACGAAGAACGGCATTCTGCTGATCGACTTCGTGAACAAGGAGCGTGCGGCGGGCGCGGAGCGGACCACGGCGATTCTCACGTCCGCGCGCGTCCGGCTCCGTCCGATCATCATGACCACGTTCGCGATGATCTTCGGCATGTTGCCGCTGGCGTTGGCGCTTGGTGAAGGCGCTGAGCAACGCGCCCCGATGGCGCACGCGGTGATTGGCGGGTTGATCACGAGCACGTTGTTGACGCTGTTCGTGGTGCCCGTTGTTTACACGCTGCTGGATGATCTCGCGGTGCGGGTCATGGGGAAGAAGCCGGTGAAGGCCGCCGAGCCGACGCACGCCTACGGGGACTGACCGACTCGTGATGTCAGCGACAGACCTCGTGGTGCTTCGACTGTTCGGCGACGAACTGTCCGCGCGCGTGGCGGCGATGAGCCTGGAGGCGAACGGCATCGCGGCGCAGGTATCGGCTGATACGGCCGGCGGCGCGCTCCCGATCCTGGCAGTTGGCTTCCCGGTCCGGTTGATCGTGCGCGCCGAGGATGCGGCGGCCGCGCGCGAACTGCTTGATACGGAGGCGCCTGCGCTACCGGATGACCCGCCTGCCTGACGTTTCAACAAACGCAGGCCGCTACTCACCACCGTCGATGGATATGTCTTCGTCCGTCCGTCCGGCGGCGGCGCCAGCTTACCGACCGGATTTGGCGCGGACGTGCGAGCTGAAGTTGGTGGGATGAGAAGAATGCTGAACTCAAGCACCCGGCACGTGGAGGAGAAGACCTGAGGGGGCACGCACAGTTTCGCTTTGTTGCTGCGTTTGGAATCACAGTCGCACTCGCCGCGTGCGCGAGTCGGTCTGCCAGTCGCGAGACGCGTGATACCAGCGCGTCGGTCCTGACAGCGCGGCGCCATTGGAATGCCGCGCTGTTGGCGCGCGACAGTGCGGCGCTGGCAGCGTTGGTCGAGGACAGCGCCGTGCACGTGTCGCCATCGTTTACTCACACGGGGCGAGCAGCGTTTCTGGCGCAATTCGTACGCGCGATGACTACGCGACCCGCGTTTCACCTCGCATACACCACTGAACGCGTGACGCCGTGCGAACGCCCCAATTGCGTCACTGCCACGGAGTTTGGGACCTGGTCGGAGACCTGGCTCGAGGAGGGCGAGCCGACCGAAGTCAGCGGAACCTACTATGCAATCTGGCGACGCCAGGGCGACGTGTGGCGGATCCGCAGCGAGATGTTTGCAACGGCTCGCTGTCACGGTCGACGGTACTGCGGATCCTGAGCGCCACGCGACCGGGTGGCTCCTCTTGACAATCAGGTGGAGCGCGCCGTAGTCTCCACCTGACTATCAAGTGGAGAGTTGCCGTGGACCAGCAGAGCACCGACGTCATTTCGGGCACGCTGGACATGCTCATCCTCAAGACGCTCAGTCTCGCGCCGATGCACGGCTTCGGGATCGCGCGGCGGATCGAGCAGATCTCGCGCGGGGTGTTCAAGGTCAACGCCGGATCGCTCCTCGTCGCGCTGCAGCGACTGGAACGCGCCGGCTTGCTCGACGCCGAGTGGCATGAGACGGAGAACGGACGCCAAGGACGGTTCTACTCCCTCACAAGCGCCGGCCGGAGGCAGCTGAACGTCGAGACAACGGTGTGGGACCGCCGAGTCGCCGCCATCAATCGCCTGTTGCGAACGGAGGCGTGATGGCCCTGCTGCGACAGATCCGACGCGGGGTCGCCGCGCTGCTCTCTCCGGCGCGCGTGGACGCCGACATGGACAACGAGATCCGCCACTTCGTGCGAAGCCGAACCGGTGAGCTCGTGCGCGAAGGCCTGTCGCACGAGGACGCCTTGCGGCGTGCAACGCTCGAGGTCGGAAATATCACCGCTACTCGCGAGCACGTGCGTGCTTCCGGGTGGGAGCACGCCGTCGACACGCTGCTCAGCGACGTCCGTTATGCACTGCGCCGCCTGCGCCGTGATCCCGTCTTCACGCTGGTCGCCGCACTCACGCTCGCCGTAGGCATCGGTGCAGCGACGGCGATTTTCAGCGCGGTGAATCCCATCCTCTTCCGCGCGCTGCCCTATCCCGGTGCGGAGCGCATCGTGGCAATCAGCGATCGCTCCCAGAACGGCACGCCTTCAGACCCGACGTACGGAACCTATGAGGAACTCGCGAGCCGCAGCCGCTCCTTCGAGACGCTGAGCGCCGCCGATCTCTGGCGTCCCTCGCTCACCGGTACCGACGAGGCTGAGCGTCTCCAGGGACAGCGAGTGAGCGCGTCCTACTTCCACACGTTCGGGGTGCTGCCCGCGCCGGGTCGCTCGTTCGACAGCACCGAGGACGTGCCAGGCACCGGCAAGGTCGTGGTGCTCAGCGACCGATTGGTGAAGCGCCGCTTCGCCGGCGAGGCCTCGATGGTCGGCGCGTCGATCACGCTGAATGGCGAGCCCTATGTGGTAGTCGGAGTCATGCCGCCCGGATTTGTGGACATCATGGCGCCATCCACCGACGTATGGGCACCGCTCCAGGCACAGCCGCGCGCGTCGCCTAACGCTCGCGAGTGGGGCCATCACTACCGGATCGTCGGCCGATTGAAGCGCGGGGTGGACGTGGACGCCGCGCGACGCGAACTGGCGTCGATCGCGTCGCAGCCGCAGCTATCTGACTTCCCGCGAGTGCCTTGGGCAGCGATGGACAACGGGTTGCTCGTGCGTGGACTTCAGGAAGACGTCACGGCGGGCGCCCGGCCCGCGCTGATCGCCATCGTCGCCGCCGCCCTGGTGCTGCTCCTGATCGCCTGCGTGAATGTGGCGAACCTGCTGCTCGCCCGCAGCAACCGGCGCCGCGCGGAATTTGCCTTGCGCTCTGCGCTGGGTGCCGAAGGCAAGCGGCTCGTGCGCCAGCTCCTCACGGAGACCGTTATCCTGGCGATGATCGGCGGAACGCTGGCATTCGTCGTCGCTCAGGTGGGAGTCGGAGCGCTGGTCGCGCTCAGCCCTCCCGGATTGCCACGCGCGGACCTGATCCGCGTGGACGCGGCGGCATTCGGATTCGGCCTGATCGTCACGACGATTGTCGGCGTCACCGTTGGCCTGATGCCGGCGCTCAGCGCGTCCCGCGCCGACGTGCGCGGCGGCATGCTGAGGGTATCACGGACAGTTGCCGGTGGGCGGAACGCGGCGCGTGGTGCGCTTGTCATCTCCGAGGTCGCGCTGGCGCTCGTGCTGCTCGTCGGCGCGGGGTTGCTGCTGCGCAGTCTCGATCAGCTGTTTGCGGTGTCCCCGGGCATGCGGGCCGAAGGCGTGCTCACGATGCAGGTCGTCGACGCCGCAAATCGGAATCGGACCGATGCGGAGCGTATCAGTTTCTACGAGCAGGCCGTGACCGCGGTGCGCAACGTACCGGGCGTGACGGGCGCTGCGCTAACAAGCCAGCTACCGCTCAGCGGGGACCTCGACTCGTACGGCTACACCTTCGCCGCCTTTCCTGAGCGGGAGCCTGGCGAGGACGGCGCGGCAATGCGCTACTCCGTGTCCGCCGAGTACTTCGCGGTGATGGGGATCCCGCTCCTGCGTGGACGCCTGCTCGACGCGACGGATCGCGCGGACGCGCCGGAGTCGTTTCTGATCAGCGAAACGCTTGCGCGCCGCACATTCGGCGACGCGGACCCGATCGGACAGCAGGTGCGCTTCGGACCCGAGAGTGACGGCACGCGGCAGTGGGGGACGGTGGTTGGAGTCGTGGGTGACGTGAAGCAGCAGTCGCTCGCGTCGGAGAACACCGCGGCGTTTTATGTGCCCACTGCCCAGTGGCGATGGATAGACCCGGTGCAGTCACTGGTGGTCCGAACCAGCGGCGACGCCGCCGCGATGACGAATGCCGTCAAACGTGCGGTGTGGTCCATCGATCGCAACAAGCCGATCACGCGCGTGGCGACGATGGAGCAGCTGATCTGGAGAACGGCGTCCGAGCAGCGATTCGCCTCGGTGATCTACGGAACCTTCGCGATCGCCGCCCTGCTGCTCGCCGCGGTGGGTCTCTATGGAGTAGTCTCGGGACTCGTGTCAGAGCGCACACGCGAGTTCGGCATCCGCGCCGCGCTCGGCGCCACCCGCGGCGAGATCGTGCGGGGCGTCATGGGCAACGGGCTTCTCTTCACGGCGATCGGCGTCGCGATTGGCGTGGCCGGCGCGACCGCAACAAGCCGGCTACTCGAGACCCTGCTCTATGGAGTCTCGCGCGTCGACCCGGCGACCTATGGTGGCGTGATCGCGCTGTTAGGCTGCGTCGCTGCCCTCGCATGCTGGGCTCCCGCCCGTCGCGCGGCGGCAGTGGACCCCGCGGTCACGCTGCGCGCCGAGTAACACGCCGACCTGGGCTTCGTTGTGATCTGGCGGAAGTGAGCCGGGGGTCATCGACTTGATGGCTGCTGCCCCGGAAGTAGACTGGGGCGATGCGGCAGAGACTCGCGCTCATGAGGACTGCGGCGGGCGCCCTCGCGGCGCTCGCGGCTCTGGCGCCAGCCGCATTCGGACAGAGCGGGACCGTTGACCCCGAGGCGCGCCCCCGACCGACCCTGAACCTCCAACCGATCAGCGGGGTCCGCATCGACGGACGCCTCGACGAACCCGGGTGGGCTCAGGTGAACCCCATTACGGAATTCATCCAGGCCGAGCCGGATGCGGGCCATCCCGCGAGCCAGCGCACTGAGGTGCGCATCGCGGTGGACCGGAACTACCTCTACATCGGCGCCGAGATGCACGACGACAACCCGGCCGGGATCGTGCCGGGAGGACTCGAGCGCGACTCACCGGGCATCCTGTTCGAAGAGATGGACGCGTTCGGCATCACGCTCGACACGTACCTCGACCGTCGGAATTCCTTCATCTTCTTTGTGAACCCGGCCGGTGGCGTGAAGGACGGCCAGGGGAGCGATGACGGCCGCACCCGCGACTACGGATGGGACGGCGTCGTGAACGTGCGCACGCGGGTGCACGCGCTCGGATGGACGATGGAGATGGCGATCCCATGGCGCACGCTGCGCTTCGATCCCACTCGTCGCGACGCGACGTGGGGGATGAACGTCATGCGCCGGATCCGTCGCCGCAACGAGGCCTCGTACTGGGCACCGCTCGACCGTCGGAACCGGATCTTCCTCATGTCGGAAGCGGGCACGATGACCGGCATGGGCGAGCTGCCGACGTCGCGGAACCTGAGCGTGAAGCCGTTCTCGCTGGCGTCGCGGTCATCCGGCACCTCGCTCACCGACCAGGCACGCGGCAACCACGCGGACGGTGGCGTCGATGTGAAATGGGGCATCACGCCTAACGTGACTATGGACCTCACCTGGCGCACCGACTTCTCACAGGTCGAAGTGGACCAGGAGCAGGTGAACCTGACGCGTTTCCCGGTTTTCTTTCCCGAATTGCGCGAGTTCTTCCTGGAGAACTCGGGGACATTCCTCTTCGGCGACCTGGAGGGCGGCCCCGGCGGACCGAGGCTGGGTTCTTCGCTGCGTGATCTCACACTCTTTCACTCACGCCGCATCGGGCTGCGCAGCGGGCTTCCCGTGCCGCTCCTGGGCGGCGCAAGGCTCACGGGTCGAACCGGCGCGCTCGAGATCGGCGCCCTCAACGTGCAGAGCGAGTCCTATGAGGGATTCCCGGCGGAGAACTTCAGCGTCTTGCGGCTTCGCCGGAACGTGTCGCGCACGTCCGACGTTGGCCTGATCCTGACGAATCGCACGCCCACCGGAACCGACAGCGGCGTGTCGAACGTGGCGGTGGGCGTGGATGCCAACCTGCGGCTCATCAACAATTTCTACGTCAACACCTACCTCGCCGGCACCCGCTCGGGCGACCTGAAGGACCGGGCGGGGCGGCTTTCGGTCGGATGGAGAGATCGGCTGTGGAACACGGCGACGGCCATCCGGCAGGTCGGTGAGAACTTCGATCCCGCCATCGGGTTCGTGCGCCGCCGCTCGATCCGCGAAGGATACGCCACGGTTGGAATTCACCCCCGGATCGGCGCACGCCGCATCATCGAGATGAACCCCTGGGTCGAGGAGACCTACACCACCAACCTCGATGGGCAACTCGAGTCGCGTGAAGCACTGGTTGGACTCGGTTTCGAGTTCCCCGATCGCTCGACGCTCCGCTTCACGTGGGGCGAGCGATTCGAGCGCTTGATCAGTCCCTTCCAGGTGAATCCGGGAACGACCATCCCCGTTGGCGCCTATCGATTCGGAGAAGGATCAGCTGCGTACAGCTCCAGCCAGGGACGCGCGTTGTCTGTAAACGCGGAAGTGTCCGGCGGCGAATTCTACGACGGCACCCGCGCGACGCTCACCGGCGGGATCCGATGGCAGCCCGACCGCCACCTCGTCCTGGATCTCGACGCCAACCGGAACGCGGTGAAGGCACAGGGCACTTCGTTCACCGCGGACCTCTACAGCGCGCGTGTACAGTACGCGCTCACCACGCAGTTCAACGTCAGCACCTTCGTCCAGTACAACACGTCGGCCGACGAGATCGTGTCGAACGTGCGCGCCGATTTCATCCACGCGCCGTTGAGCGATCTCTTCCTGCTCTTCACGGAGCGCCGGTCGGCGAATGGAGGCGGCGTGCTGGAGCGGTTTGTCACGGTGAAGGTGACGCGGCTCATGCTGTTCTGATCGGTTCCTTGACGGCAGGCTCCAACGTGCGTTCCGGAGGAATGGAATTACCCGGAGTCAATCCGCTCATTTTCGCGAGAATCCGCGCAACAAACGTCGCGAGGCAAGTCGGAGCGAGCCGGATCTTCTCATTTTCGCCGAACCAGCCGCGGTCTCATGGAACGTAGCGCGCGATGGCCATTGCACCGGTCGCGAGCACCAGCAACACCGTCACGATCTGACTGGCGACCGACATGCGTCCTTGTAACCTCTGCATCTCGGCCGACTCATCGGCAGTCGGTGGACCGCCACGAGTCGTGGCGGCTGCGCCAATAGCAGCGAGGCGCTTTGACGCCGGCATGTTGACCGCCATGCCGAGCACGAAAGCCAGGATCGCCAGCGCGCCTCCGATGGCGAAGGTCTGCCCCGGGCCCGACCTCATCCACACCGCGGGTTGGCCTGCCGAACCGATCATCATCAGCCAAATGCCCGCGATCATGGTCGCGAGCCCGGAGATCATCATGATGATCGGCATCTTCCGCACTCGCACAAGCTGATTCATCACAGGACCGGCACCCGGACCCACCGCCCTCAACGACGGCGCGAGGAGGAGAGCCGCAAACATTGCTGACCCCACCCAGAAAACGCCGCCGACAATGTGGACGAAGCGTAGTACGTAGATCATAGCGTCTCCTGATGAGGTGTCCGAATACAATTCCTGCGCGAAGCGCGCGCCGTCGTCGTCGGCTCGTCAGCACTTCCACTTACAGGAATCGGTCGACCTCTACTCTAGTCAGCGCCCCGGGTGCGATACAGTGATCCGCGCTTGACTCGGCGCACCCGCCGAGCGTAGCCTCGGCCAGAGACCGACGCGTCAGGAAAAGCAGTCGCGCGTTGCGGTGGTACGAGTCTGCTCGGATCGCGCTGCTACACTCGGCGCATGCGCGACTGCTGGAACTCGCCGAGGAGCGACGATACATGGCCATGGCACAGGCGAAAGTCTGGACGCTCGAAGAGCTTCACAGCCTTCCCGACGACGGGAACAAGTACGAGCTGCTGCACGGAGAGCTCTTCGTGACACCGGCGCCCGCACCGGATCACGAAACGGCCATCGCGCGACTTCACGCGGTGCTACTGCGCTTCGTGATGGCACACAGACTGGGATACGTGTTCAGTGGGAACCCGGTTATCCAGCAGGGAGGCTCCGAGGTGATTCCTGACCTCCTCGTTCGACAGCCGCCCGCACCGGGAAGCGACTGGGCTTCGGCGCCGCTCCCAATCCTGGTCGTTGAGGTGCTGTCGCCTTCAACCCGGAGAAGGGACCACGAGTACAAGCGACCGTACTATCTAGACGAGGTTGGCGTGCCTGAGTACTGGATCGTTGACCCCGACCGAAGATCGATCACCGTGATGCGTCCCGGCGCGTCAGGCTACACAACGCAGGATCGACTGACATGGTCGCCGCCCCGAGTTGATGCGACGCTCGAAATCGAACTCGGCGACGTCTTCGGTCCACCAGAGGCGGCGTGACTGATCGCCCCAGGCGATTCTGACTCCAAGTCCGCCTCAACCCAGCCACTCCGGATGCTGGTCCGTCCCATCGAAATGCCGGCTGGTCTTGTACAGTTCGTACTTTCCGTCGCGTGCAGCGGTCGCCGTGCGGTCGAGCAGCGCGTCCACCTCCGCTTTACTCAGAGGGTGAAAGGTGCGCGCCGCGTGCAGGGCCTGCTCCAGCACCGGCAATGAATCGCAGCCCGTGATCACCACGCTGGTCGGCAAGTTCATGGCATAGTGGAGGCACTCGACGGCTGACACCGTGCCGCTCACCAGCACGAATGGATCGCCCAGCGCCTTCATCCCCAGCACGCCGATGTCCTGCTCGACGAGCACCGGCATCACGTGTTTCGCAAAGCTATCGTAATGGGCATCCATCACGTTGAGCGGCATCTGCACCGCGTCGAACCTGAACCCACTGCCTCGCGCGGTCTCGAGCATGCGGAGGTGAATCGCCGGACTCTTGTGACCGGTGAATCCGATGTAGCGGATCTTGCCGGCCTGCTGTGCGGCAAGCACCGCCTGCAGCGAACCGTCGGTTCCGAAGATCCGCTCCGGGTCGGACATGCGGATCACTTCATGGAATTGCATGAGATCGATCCGGTCGGTTTGCAGCCGTCGCAGCGACTCGTCGATCTGTTGCGCCGCCGTCTTTTTATCGCGACCATCGATCTTGGTCATGAGAAACGCCTTGTCGCGATACCCGTCGCGCAACGCTTTCCCCATGCGGATCTCGCTGGCGCCACCGTTGTAGTCCCAGCAGTTGTCGAGGAAATTGATTCCGCTGTCGATCGCCGTGCGGACGATCCGGATGGTCTCCTGCTCGACGGCTTGCCGGCCGAGGTGGTAGCCCCCGAGGCCGATCGCAGACACCCGCTCTTCGGTACGTCCCAACCGGCGGTAGGGAATTCCCTCGCGCGCTTCGCTGCCGGGCATCATGGCCGCTGCGGAACGTTCTCACCGCAAGCCCTGGATAGCCGCTGAGCGAACGTTGGTCTGTTCATGCTGCTGTCGAATAGACTGTCCGGCCCGCGCAAAGGCGAGTGTTTGCATTGCCATTACGAGGACGCGCCAGAGTCCAGCAACAGGTCGTGGTCCCGGTGCTCTCGGGTGGAGATGACGCCTCGCCGAAACCAACATAGGTGAGCGCGCTTACGGCCGCCCGCCAGGCGGTTGGCCAGCACCCGCCGCCGGTTCCAGCCCCACACTCAGCAGGTTGACGAACAACCTTGCCGCCCCGTTCACCGCCGCGGGCAGTTGCTGCACGAGCGCGAGCGTTGTGTAGATGTACGTGCCCCGTCCCAGGCGCGCGACCAGGAGCGCGCCCCGGCTCTCCGGCTGGTCGGGATCGTGCATCTCGAGCGGTGTTGCATAACGCGGATCGATGACCCTGGGCATGAAGCTCGCCCGTTCTGAAACCCATCCATCCCAGTCGGCTTCGGTGATGCGGTTCGGCCAAACGAGGAGTCTCGACCCTGGCGACACTACCTTGATCGGAGCGTCCTCCATCGTCACACGGTCCGTGGCGCCGTCCGGCGCGGGACCGACCGGCCAGGGGAAGACGCCGTAACCATACGTGGCCGTCGTTCCGCCCAGCACGAGCAGCGTTCCGCCTCGCCGGGCAAACTCGAGCAGCCGCGCATTCGACGCCACGAGCTCCGGATGCGCCTCGTACGCACGCGGCCCCACCACGACCGTCGTGAACCGCGACAAATCGGCGTTCAGCAACTCGTCGTAACCGAGCACCGTTAGGCGGACGCCGAGCTGACGGAGGTACGGCGTGATCAAGTCGCCCAAGCCCTGCAGGTACGCCACCGTGAGCGTGCTCGGCACGGTGATCTCCACACCCTGCAGCCAGAGGCCTGATCCGCGACTCATCTGGATTGGCCGGAGATGCGGGTACCGGATCGTGCGCAGCCCGCGGTCGAATTCCGCGCTGTCCGCGTCCCGCCCGAAGAGCCCGAACGGATAGCGGCCGGGCTTCAGCGTGCCACGCACGCGCAGCAGCAGTTCCGTTCCCCGGGATGGTGCGAGTGTAATCGTTTTCGGGAGCGAGTCCACGCGCAGCCCCTCCGGCGCAACGAGGTTCAGCGACACGGTTCGCTCGCTGTCGGCGTTCGATTGCACCGAGAATCGCAGGAGCCTGTCGACCGGTTTGCCGGCGGGTATCCACTCGAGGCTGTGGTCGAAGCCGAGCGTGATCGCTGGGACGCCGGTCACGAAGCGCTGTTGCACGCCGCCTAACGGGTCCGCTGTGCGGTGGATAATCGGCCCCACGCTCATGCTGATCTGCTGTCCGGCGATTCGCAGCAAGACGGTCACGTCGCTCACACGACGGATGTTCTCCGGTATGGCGACCGCGGGGATGGTCACCCGGTCCGGCGTGCCGGCGGGGCGCGCGAGACCGTCGAGCGCGGACACGAACGGCTCATAGAGGTCCTGCTGGCGCTGGCCAAGCCACCAGGGGACGGTGCTGCCGAAGACATGAACGGGCAGGGTCCACCGCGCCGTGCTGTCCGGCGGAATCTCCAGTGGTCGGACGCGCCTGTCCACCGTACCGGATATGGAGACCAGTATCAATTGGATCGTCGAGCGGCCGTGGTTCGCCACCATGAGCGTTGCCGGCACAGAATCGCCGTACGCGACCAGCTCGCGGTCGGCGACCATCCTGATGTCGACGCCGGCGGCGATGAATGCGGCCTCGTTGGCACGGCGCGTGACGAGGTCCATCGCAGCATCGAGATCGAGCCGGTCGAGCCGACCGCAGCTAATGGCGCCTGACGGGAAAGGGGACGCGTCCGCGGTAGGGTGGAGGCACCGCGGGGTTCGGCCGCGCACCCACGCGGCGAGCCGTGCTGCGCGCGCGAGGTGCGGCACTACGCCGTCCGGTTTTCGGAGGTCCAATTGGTCGCGCGCTGAGTCGGCCAACGCCGCGATCACATCGAGGGTGCGTTTGCCCGTATCCGGTCCGCCGGCGCCGAGCCGCGCGAAGGTCGTGTC
>CAZSNV010000017.1:0-36857 GCA_964608035.1 uncultured Gemmatimonadaceae bacterium
CGGCGCGTGGCGGTGGAGAGGGCGCCGGCCCGCCCGGAACGACGCCGGCCGGTCGCGGCGCTGGAGGCGTTCCGACAGGACGTGGCGGCGGGCAGCCGCGTGAATGGTATCGCGGCATCCCCATTCCGCCTAACGCGGTGGCCTCGTTCTCCCGGCGCAACAACACGAACTACATGCAGACCGGCGTCCTGTCGGCGCTGCAGTTGACCTCCATGTTCCCGAACCTCGTCCTCCAGAACTTCTACGTGAAGACGAAGAACTCCATGGAAGATGGTCGCAGCAAAGCGCCACACGCGTACATCTTCCCGACGCAGCGCGACATGACGAAGGTGGCCACGTTGATAAACGTCCTCCGGGCACAGGGTATCGAGGTCGGCACGCTGAACGCGCCGCTGACGCTCGATAGTGTGACTTACGCCGCCGGCTCGTATGTGGTGAAGCTCGACCAGCCCTACGGTCGCCTCGCCAAGAACCTGCTCGAGAAGCAGGACTATCCCGATCCGGCGCTCCGCACCTACGACGATTCGGGCTGGTCGATGGGCTTCGCGTTCAACGTCGACGTGAAGGAGATCAGGGACAAGGCGATCCTCGATGCCGCGACGACGCCGGTGAACGCCGCCACGGCGCGTGGCTCGGTGGCCGGCGCGGGCACGGCGGGTCTCGCCGTGGCGCACCTGGGATCGAACAACATGATCGCGTTCCGGTATCGGCTGAAGAACGTGCCGATGCGCGTTGCGGAGAAATCGTTCACTGCCGAAGGGGTGACCTTCCCTGCCGGCTCGTTCATCATCACCGGTTCGGCGGCGGACCTCCAGGCCGCGAAGTCGGCGGTCGAGTCGTTAGGCCTGACCGCGGCATCGCTCGCGTCGGCGCCCACCGTCGTCAGCCACGATGCCGATGTCCCTCGCGTCGCCATCTATTCACAGTGGCAGGGCACGCAGGAACTCGGCTGGTACCGCCATGCGTTCGACCAGTTCGCCATTCCGTTCGACCTGATCTACAAGGAACGGATAGCCAAGGGGAACCTGAAGGCTGACTACGATGTGATCGTGATGGCGGCGCAGAACGTGACCCGCGCGTCGGTCATGACGGCGCCGGCGGCGCGCCCGCAGCCCTACAAGCGAACCGACAAGCTCAAGTTCCTCGGTATGTACGGGGAGACCGACGACATGACCGGTGGATTCGGCCAGCCGGGCGTCGATGCGCTCAAGGCGTTCCTCGAAGCCGGAGGAACATTGATCACGACACTGCAGGCGACGCGCTTCCCGATCGAGTTCGGGTTCGCGGGCTCCGTCGATACCGAGTCCCTGACGGGCGTGAACGCGCAGAAGCCGCTGGTGAACGCCGAGATCAAAAAGGCTGATCATCCCGTCTTCTACGGCTACGAGAAGAGCATCTTCCCCATGAAGTTCGGACAGGGGCAGCAGGTGTTCCGCGTCGGTATCGCCGACCAGGACAACGTGCTCGCCCAGTTCGTGGGCGGGGAGTCGTCGGTGCTGTCAGGCCTGATGGTCGGCGCCGACAACATCCGCGGGCGTGCATTCGCCATGGACATCCCCAGCGCCTACAACGGAAAAGGGCGCGTGCTGATGTTCGCGAACAATCCGATCTATCGGTGGCAGAACCATGGGGAGTTCAACATGGTGTTCAACTCCATAGTGAACTGGAATGACGTACCGGCGGTACAGACTCCCGCGATAGTTCCAAACTGACGTGCGGGGATGTCGGATGTCAGATGTGGGATAAACTGCCTACTTCCTGATCAATTCTATTTCTTTGGGAAACAAATGGGTTTCCAACGGGTCATCCGAAGTGATCAGGATGGCAGTTTATCCGACATCTGACATCTGACATCCGATTTGGAGAATCTGACAATGATCGCTCGCCTGGCACTTTGTGTATTGACCGTGTTGCCCTCAGCCCTCCACGCCCAGGCACGTGGAGCAGCTGACGCTGCGAAAGCGAAGGCCGCGCTTGCGCCGCTCACGAAGCTCGTGGGCCAATGGGAAGGCGACGCCCGCGTGACGATGGTACCGGGTCAGCCGGCGCAGGTCGTGCGCCAGCATGAGGACATCACCCTGGAGTCCGGCGGTACGGTGATGAAGGTTCACGGCATCGGGCGTTCCACTGACGCCGCGACGAAAGGGAACGTCGTCTTCGAGGCCAACGCGACGTTGTGGTACGACCATGCACTGAACAAGCTGCGCATGTCAGCGAAGACCGCCACTGGCGATTCAACCGAAGCCGATATTCAGGTCCGCCCCGACACGCTGATCTGGGGCTTTCCGATACAGGGCGGCCGCATCCGCTTTACCATCGCCTTCAGCAACACCGACTGGCATGAAGTCGGGCATTTCGTTCGTGAAGGTGTGCCGCCGATCCCGACGATCGACATGCGGTTGAAGAAGATCAAATAGGCTGAAGGGAAGGCTGAAGGCTGAAGACCAAAAACACCAAAGACCAAAGTGAGGAGTCGTTCCCCCACTTTGGTCTTTGGTCTTTTGACGCTGTACTTAGAATTTGGTCTTGGACTTCTGTTCTTAGACTTGTTTCCTATGCATTCCTATCAAGACAACCGGTGAAATTCGGATTGTTCTCTTCATCCGTCACCACCGGCAGATTCACGTCAGCGCCGAAGTTCCCCGCCTTGAAGTGCACACCTTCCGGGAAAACGTCCGTTGACGCGCGGCCGTACTGACGCACGAGGCGACGCAGGTCGCCTAGACGCTGGCCACGGGCCCACGTCCAGAATGCCTTCTCGCGGAACAGCAGGCTGACGCGGGCTGCGGGCGTCCCGGGATCCGTCAAGTTCGGGAGCGCCGTAGCGCCAATGGTTACCGTACCAATCGACGTGACCCGGTTGGCGCCATTGCGAAGTCCGTTGAGCGTGGCCAGCCAGCCGGTCACGTCGTTGTTCTTCAGCTGATTCTCGGCCTCGATCAGTCGGGCATCGATGCCGTTTACCACGTCAATGGCCGTCAGGCGATCGTAAATCGCTGTTATCCGCATGACCGTGCCGCCGTCCTGGCCAACGGTTAACGGAGCCGTAACCTTGGTATCCGTGACCGGGAGCCGCGGATCCTTGGCCGACGTGAACGGAATTGCGTTGCGCACGAGGATGTCACGATTATTACCGTCGATGCTGTCGCCGACGCTGTAGCGCTTCGCGCTGAAGCCCTGTCCCCAAATGACATTGCTGCCGCTCGTCAGTGAGAACGTGTGCGAGTACTTGTAGCTCGTGGCGATGCCCGCCACCGCGGCCGCCGCCGCGACATACTGGTTGAGCGCCATGAGTGCCCTGCCTTTCCCAATCTTCGCGGCGTTGACGATGTTCAAGCTCGCAGCGTCCGTTCCTGCCTTGGCGATGGCAGTGTCGAACGAGGCTACCGCGACCTGGAAGACCTCGGCCCCCGTGCGCGGAGAGTCGTACTCGACCAGCTCGCCGGCCCCGTTGCTGAGCGGGATACCGTTGCAGAAGTCGAGCGCCAGTTGCATCTCGGAGAAGCCGCGCGCGAAGTACATCTCGGCGATCAGCGCCTTGTTGGTTGAGTCAAACGTTACCAGCAACGGGATTGCCTGGTTCGCAGCCGTGCGGACCCTGTTCATGCCCCGGTAGAAACCAGTCACCTGTGTGTTTAGGAGCTGCACCTTCCTCTGGTCCGTCTCGTCGTTCTGGATGAACGTCGAGCTGGTGGTCCACTCGTCGGTGAGGAGGCCGCCATAGAGCCAGGATCCTTCACCCCCCGCGGTCATGCCGATGAACCGCCCGAGTGCGCCGTTGGCAACCGCCCGGGCACCCGGTAACGAGTTCACGTTGCCCGGCATGATGAGATCCGGATCTTCGATCTCAAGGATCGAATCGGTTATGGAGCTGCAGGCGGGACCTGCGGCAAGCAGCGCCGCAGCAAAGAGCGTCGGGATGGTGCGCCCGCCGAATCGAAATGCGTTTCGCATATGCATAGGTCTCGGTGAGCGGTTAGAAGATGAAGTTGAAGCGGAGCGTGAAGTACGTCGGCGGTCCGAGGGTCTGGAACTCCGCCGGACTGTCACCCTCCGCACCAGTGAAGTCGACCTCAGGATCAACACCGCGATAGGCGGTCCACAGCTTCACATTGCGCATGGACGCCACCACGTTCGCGCTGCGGCTGCGGAAAATCCGCGATGCCAGCGTTTCGCTGAGCGTGTACTGCAGTGATAACTCGCGCCAGCGGACGAACTCACCGTCCTGGAAGTAGCCGGCGTTGGTTCGTAGCGGGTGTTCCAGCGCCGCAGTGGTCGTCGCCTTCTCGTCGAGCGTGGCGTCCGGGTTCATGCGGCCGCCACAGTTCGGGCGCGTGCACCGAATGCGCTCCGTGTTGTTGTACCACTTGTGTCCACCGCGATAATCGAACAGGGACTGAATTCGGACCCGGCGGTTGAGGAAGTCGAAACCCGTCGCGAGGGAGCCGATGTAGCGCGGCTGGTTGTATCCCAGGAAGACGTCCGTGTCACCCACAAAGATTTCGTTCTTCGCGCTGTCGGCGCCGCCCCAGTACGTGATCAGCCCGTCGCCGTTCTTGTCCTCGTACCCAAGGATCGGATTCTCCCAGAAACCCCTGATGGGATAACCTTCGATGATCCAGTTGGTGGTGCCCTTCTGTTCCGGAGTGCCGCCGAGTGACTTGACCTCGTTGTCGTTGGTGGAATAGGTCACCGTCATATCCCATCCAAAGGAGGCTCGGTCGAACAACTGGGCGTTCGTCTGGAACTCCCAGCCCGTGTTGCCCACGGAGCCGAGATTCCGGCGTACGTTGTTGGCCGAACCGGCGGACGGCGCGACGATGGCGTTGATCAAGGCGTCCTTGGTCTCCTTGTTGTAGTACGTCATCTCGAAGTTCACACGACTGTCGAGCAGCTTGGCATCGAACCCGGTCTCCCATTCCGTGCTGCGTTCCGGCTTCAGATCGGTGTTGCCAAGGGCGCTGAGCTGCAAACCCGACGCATCGGTCGCGCGGATGCTCTGCAGCGATGTACCAAAGAACCGGAGCGCATCATTGGAGCCCGGCTGTACTCCGGATGCGCCATACGCGGCGCGGTAACGGAACTCCCCAAGCCATCCGAAGTCGGGGAAGAACGACTCATCGGAAAGCACCCACGCCAGGCTCGCCTTCGGGTAGTAGACGCGCTGGTAGTTCGTGCCAAACGCGCTGTTCTGGTCGGTCCGAACCGCCGCGCTCAGGAACAGCCGGTCGTTGATCGAAGCCGCCTCCTCAACGAAGAATCCGAGCGTGCGCTGAACGGTCGTGCCGCGGCTCGCGGTACGAACGAGCGCGCCGTTCGGCGTCTGTGCTCCTGGCGGCAACTCCGACCCGTTGGCCTGGTTCTGCGAGAAGAGGGAGTTCTGGTACTGCATGCCGAACGTCGTCTTGAAGTTCAGCCAGGTGGCATGGTTGTACTGCATCGTGCTGCCGAGATCCGCAGTCGTGTTTCGAATGTCGGTGCGGACGTTCGAATTGAAGCCGAAACGCTGCGTCACTGAGATTGGCGGCCCCTCGCCGTTGAAGAGCAGGTTGTCGTCGATGCGATCGGCGAAGTCGTCACCAACCGTGCCGCGCACCTGCCACCAGCTCGCCGGCCGGTAGTTCGCAGTTCCCGAAACGAGGAACCGGTTCACGAGCTGCGCCGCCTTCTCCTGCCATGAGTACCCGGGCGTCCAGGCACGATAGCCGTACAGCGGCGTGTTGAGCGCGGGCTGCCCGGACTGCGCCTGAACGACACGATTCGGGATGCAGACGATGCAACCTGGACCGCCAAACGCCTGCGAACCAAGGCCCGCGGTGGCGTTGGACTCGAGGGAGAATCGCGAGTCGATGTTCGTGAATGAGCTCGAGATGGACAGGTCGAGTTTCGGGTTTACGGCGCTATTGAGGTTCGCCCGGATGCTGTTACGCGCCGTCGCATTCGGCCGCTCCAGCCATGGGTGCATGGTAGCCTTCTCGGCCGCGAGCCGCGTCCTCTCGAACTTGGGCAGTTCCATGATGCCCAGTTCTTCTTCACGCTCTCCGGAAAGGAAATAACGGACGGTCTCGGTGCCGCCGGACAACTGGGTGCCGACCTGATAGCGCGATCCGGTTCCCAACGGAGTGAGTGAGTCGTTGTCGAAGAGGTTGAGCGCAGCTACGCTGTCAACGAGGCACGTCCCTTGCCCGACCCGCTGCAACTGGCACTGGTTGAATCCGAGCTGTGTAGTACTGCCCGGCGCTTTTCCGAAGAGCGTGTACGCGGTGGGGTATGTGTTGCGGTCCTTGAGCTGTCCCACTTCGGCGTACGTCGTCCACCGCGAGGACCCGGCTCGGCCGCGTTTTGTCGTTATCACCACAACGCCGTTCGCCGCTGCTGTTCCGTAGAGTGCCGCCGCAGACGGGCCCTTCACGATTTCGATACCCTCGATCTCGTCCGGGTTGATGTCGCTCACCCGGCTCGGTTGCGATCCGCCGGTAAACAGACTCGAACTGCCGACGTCCGCGGTCATTCGCACGCCGTCGATGATGAAGATCGGCTCGTTGCTGAGGCTCATCGACGCCACACCGCGTATACGGGTGCGGCTGCCCGAGCCGGTCTGTGTTCCTGTCGTCACTACGAGATTGGATGTTCGCGCGGCGAGCAGGTCGGCGACTGTGGTTATCGGCGAGATTTGAACGGTCTGAGCGACGTTGATCGTCGCGACCGAGTTGCCGAGTTCCTTGCGGAGTTGGGTTCCGGTCGCCGTGATCACCACCGGGCTGAGGTCGACCGCCACCGGCGAGATGGTGATTTCCTGCAGCGGAAGCTCGGCGCCTGTCACGCGGATCAAAAGCTTCGCCTCAGCGAAGCCGACGCGCAGAACGCGCACGGTCTGTGGGCCCAGGGGAACGCCGCGCAGCGTCACACGGCCTTCGGCGTTGGTCAATCCGCCGATCAGCGTCCCGGCGATGGCGACTTGCGCCTCGGCGACAGGCCGCGCGGTGCGGGCCTCAATCACTCGCACCTGGACGGAACTCTGCTGGGCGTGGGCGACTGTGGCGCTGGCCAGTATTGCCAGTGCGCCTCCATACCAGCGCGCGATTCGGTACAACGTGGCAGGACTCATGTTTGGTTCCTCGATGGGGGGGTGAACCAAGCCGCTAGCCGTGCTCAATCCGAGCGCGGCGTACCACTGACGTTGCTCCGCTCCGCGGGGCGTCGGAACGGCTCGTCTCACTCCTGGAACATTTTGATCCCCCAAGTTGCTGTCCGCTCGTTTTGCCGTCAATGCGGAATGTCCTCGCCCGGACCCGCAAGTCCTGCCGGCCGACGGGGATGACCCGATGCCCGCCGAGGCGCAGATTCCCTGCTCGACTCGCACGTCGCGGTTGGACTTCCAGGAGGTGGCATGGCTCCACTCACTCGCCGGCAGGCTCTGGGCGTCCTCGCCTCGTCGGCCGCAACCCTGGTCGGGGCGCCGGCCATCCTTGGGGGCCGATTCCGGCTCTTTGCCCAGCAGGGAGCCGTCTACTCGGCCAGGGCAATCAGGCTGGTCGAAGAGACCCTGGTCATCGACATGCTGAACCAGTTCCGCTTTCCTGACTTTGCCGACAGGCCCCCGCGGAGCCTGAAATGGATGTCGACCGTCGGGTCGTTCGTCGAGAAGGATTGGGAGCAGTACCGCACGTCGGGCATCGATGTCTTTGGCCTGGGGCACGGCGTCGGGTCGTATGAGGAGGCCGTTCGCTACTTCGCCGACTGGAACGGATTCCTTGCCCAATACGACCAGTGGTTCATGCGGATCGACGACGTGGGCGATCTCGATCGGCTTGCCGGTTCGGCAGGTGGAAGGATCGGAATTCTCCTGACGTTCCAGGGTTCGGACCATTTCCGCACCCCGGCGGACGTAGACACCTTCTTTGCGCTCGGCCAGCGGGTCTCGCAGCTCACATACAATTACCAGAACCGGCTCGGCTCCGGGTTTCTCGAAACCAAGGACGGCGGACTCACCGTTTTTGGCGCCGACATTGTGTCGCGCATGAACAGCACCGGGATGGCTGTGGACCTGTCGCATTGCGGTGATCGCACCACCCTGGACGGGATCGCCGCGTCGCGCAAACCGGTGATTTTCTCGCACGCGAGCGCGCGGGCCCTGGCGCCCGACCACGCGCGATGCAAGACGGATGAGATGATCCGGGGAATGGCGAAGACCGGCGGCGCGATGGGCATTCCCTTCCTCAGGATGATGATCCGCCCCGACGAACCTGTCACGATCGATCACGTGATCGATCACTTCGACCACATCGCGAAGCTCGTCGGGATCGAGCATGTCGGAGTGGGGAGCGATATGGACGTCGTCGGCAATCCAAATCCGGTGAACGGCGAGCCCATGCGCGAAACCCCGAACTGGGACCGATACCGCCTTCACAAAGACGAGAAGGGGCAGTGGATGCTGACCATTCGCGGCCTCGACCATCCGCGGCGGATGTTCGATCTCACCGAGGGGTTGATTCGGCGCGGGTACACCGACCAGCACATCCGTCTCGTTCTGGGAGGCAACTGGCGCCGGGTGATGGGCGCGATTCAGGCCTCCACCTGACGGCGTTCCAACATTTACCTTCCCTGCCCCGGGTCCACACCTAACGCCCGGCGCACAGGAAACCAGACGAGGGAAGATGAAGTCCAGCCAGTCAAAGCTTTTCGAAATCCGGTCGTCCGCGATAGCAGGGTCGGGCGCGTTTGCGCTTCAGCCAATCCCGGCGTGGACTCGATTGATTGAATACACTGGCGAGCGCGTCAGTCATGAAGTCGCGGACGCCCGGTATGCCGACGACGAGGCGAAGGGCAACACGCACACCGTGCTGTTCACGATCGACGACAAGACCGTGATCGACGCCGGCGCTGGCGGGAACGAAGCGCGCTTCTTCAATCACTCATGTGGTCCCAACTGCCAGTCGCACATTATCCGACGGCGCGTGTACCTGGAAACGACCCATGACGTCGCGCCCGGCGAAGAGCTCACGTACGACTATGAGATTCCGCGTGAAGGCGAGGACGATGAGACCGCGCGGCGGAAGTGGCCGTGCCACTGTGGTGCGCCGAATTGCCGAGGAACGCTTCTGCTGCCGTTGCCAAAGGCACGTCCAGCGCCCCGCAAGACTACTCGTGGTGCCGCGCGCAAAAAGAAGCGCGCCGCCGTTACTCGAGGCACGAGGTCTCGACAAAAGCGAAAGGCTCGTGCGAGGGCTGGAAGGCGCGGGGTAGCCCGCTCTCAAGCGCGTAGATCCAGGTAGTCCCTTTGCGCTTTGCGCTCTGCGCTTTGCGCTGCCGTCTTCGCTCGTCACTATCCACGCCACGCGCGCAGTTCCAGATCTTCCGGCGGGCCCACCGCGTCTTCGACAGTCAGGCGCAACCGATTGACTTCAACGGTCGGAATCCGGTGTAGCCGCTTGTAGCCGATCGTCGTTCCCCGGGCCAGCGTGGTCCATTGGTCACCGTTCGTGCCTTCGATGACGTAGCGTGCCACGACTTGCCCGCGGGTGATGTTCTCTCTTGCGTCGAGTATCGAGATGGGCAGAATGGAGGGCAATCGCACGTTGTAGACGCCCGTCCGCACCTGCGTTTCAAACGTGCGCTCGAAAAACGTGGTCTGGTTGGTCGAGAACAGTGCGTCGAGCTGTCGCCGCATTCCCGTCAGGCGCTCGACGTCCACGTCGCTGAGCAGCCCGTCCGGTGTGGGCGGCACGTTGAGCAGCAACTTTGAATTGCGTCCAACAGACGTGAAGTACAACTCCACGAGTTGCTCGACCGTCTTCACCCGCGCGTCTTCGGCGGGATGATAGAACCATCCCGGCCGGATCGAGACATCGGTCTCACCGGGGCGCCATGCGGTTCCGGCCGGATCGCCATCCTGAAGCATGCGCATGACGGCGTCGCCGCCCATGCCGGGCACCGTGACGACCGACGGGTCCACGGTCGACCAGTTGGTGTCGCCGGCCACTCCTCGTTCATTGCCGATCCATCGAACATCGGGACCGGCGTCGGAAAACATGACAGCGTCAGGGGCCAACCGCCGAACGTGCGCCCAGAAGCGCGGCCAATCGTACTGCTGCCGGCGGCCGTTAGGCCCTTCGCCATTGGCGCCATCGAACCAGACTTCGTGCACAGGCCCGTACTGCGTCAGCAACTCGGTGAGCTGATCGCAGAAGAGATCGTTGTATTTCGCCGAGTCGCCGTACGACGGCTCATGACGGTCCCAGGGCGAGCAATAGAGCCCCACCTTCAGGTTCTCACGCCGGCAAGCGTCGACGAACTCGCGCACGACGTCGCCCTGGCCGCCACGAAACGGACTGCTCGCCACCGAATGCCGTGTGGTCCGCGTGGGCCAGAGGCAAAACCCATCGTGGTGCTTCGCCGTGAGCACCATCGCCTTGAATCCCGCGTCGCGCGCGGTGCGCGCCCACTGCGCGGCGTCGAGTCGCGATGGATTGAAGATCGAGGGATTCTCGGTGCCGTCACCCCACTCGCGGTTGGTGAAGGTGTTCACGCCAAAGTGGATGAACATCGCCAGTTCGTCGCGTTGCCAGGCGAGCTGCGAAAGCGAAGGCAATGGCCGACCCTGGGTCGACTGCAGGCGCGGCCAATCAGCGAAGCGCGCGCCTAGTCCGGCGCCAATAGCAAGACGCAGCAGGTCTCGTCGCGATAACTCCGAAGACATGGGATTGAGAATACGCGTGGAGTCGTATTGAGTCGAGCCGCCCTGATACGTGATTCCCGGATGCCGAATCTGATGCCTGATGCCTGATGCCTGATGCCTGCTTGCAATGCCTGATGCCTGTATCTTCTTTTGTGCCTCGCGAACTGGCTATTCCTGGAACACACGATCGCGTCCTCCAGATTCTCGGAAAAGCGATCGACATTCGGGCCGGGTTGCGGGTCCTGGACATTGGCGCCGGCCAGGGGGCGCTTTCGCAGCGATTGAAAGAGGCGGGCGCGCTCGTCAGCGCTTGCGACGTCGTCCCCGAGCAGTTCGCGGTGCCGGGCGTGGAGTTTCGCGCCGTGGAATCCGACGGTCGCCTGCCCTTTGATGACGCGAGCTTCGACGCCGCTGTCGCAATCGAAGTGCTCGAGCACATTGACGGTCACGACCGCCTTTTTTCCGAAGTGGCGCGCGTCTTACGGCGAGACGGGCTCGTGATGTTCACGACCCCAAATATCCTCTCGCTCAAGTCGCGGATCCGCTTCCTCCTGACCGGCTTCTACTACTCGTTCGGTCCGCTGGAGCCTTTCGCGCATGATCCCGTCAGCCAGCACATCGCACCGTTCACCGTGAATCGCTACGAGTGGATGATGTCACAGCACGGTCTGCGGCTTGTGGGACTGGAAACCGATCACATCCAGACATCGTCTGTCCTGTTGTCGCTGCTGGTGCCGTTCATCGGTCTCGCCACCTGGCTCCAGTTCCGCAGAAGTCCGCTCGTATCGCGACAGAACGGCTCAGTTGCGCTCTACGGCCGCAAACTGGTCGTCATCGGGAGGAAGATGTGAGCGTGAATCGGCTCTGAGCTCTGAGCTCAGAGCTCTGAGCTCAGAGGCTATCTCGATAAGTCGATGATGTCATCATACGACTGCAGCCGTCCGATCCGGAACAGGCCGAGTACCTCGTCGATGGGCGAAGTCACCGAGGACGATCTCGCGTAGGGATGCTGCCGCGGACGCCAGCCGCGAATGGAGACGGACCTGATGAACAGTCCGCGGCGGTCGCGTGGCATGCTCGACACGTTACCGTAGAACCGCTGCCAGGCGTCACCCTGCTGGAACAGGTACTGCTCGACGTTGGAGACGTAGAACACGTCGACCGACGCGTTCTGGCGACGGATCCAGTCGCCAACCGCGCGTAGCGCTTTTGGACCGGCGAAATCGCCAACAACCGGCACGATCAGGTTGCGCTCCTGCAGATCCTTCAGGACCGCGAACGTCTCATCGCTTCCCAGGTACGATCGATTGAGTCCGTCCTGGTCGGTAGCCGTCATGAGCACGCGGTAGCTCGGCATGCCCCGGCCTCCAAAACCACGCGACGAGTTCGAGGAATACGTCAGCGCCGTTCCGGCGTCGAAAAACGCCTTGTAGACGTACTGAAGGCTGGCGCTGTCCATCGGGTCCAGGTTGAACCGGTGGTGGCGCGTCAGTCGATCGAAAATTGCCGTGAGGTTGGAGTGAAAAAGTGTGGAATCGCGCGGCAGGTCCCCGAGCAACGAGAACAGGGAGTCCGCCTCGAGTCCGCGTGATGGAGGCACCGGCAGGTTCCGGGAGAACAGGCGCGCCAGAAACTCGGCACGATCACTCGACATCTCGATGAGCGCCTTGTACATCAGGTGCTGCAGCAGATTCTGGCGCCGGATGTCCACGATGAAGGCGACTTTGGGCCGGAGAGCCGCGATGTACGTGAAGTTCTGGTCGGGGCCAACGCCGACGTACACGCCGCCAGACCCCACCGCCGACTTCATATCCTGGATCACATACTGAAATCCCAGCTCGTTCGAGACGAAATTGTCCGAATGGAAATAGCCGTCAGGTTCCGAGAGGTTGTTCACCAGGTGCCAGAACGTCGTGTCGTCGAGCCGTTCCGGGATGGTCGGTTCGCGCGTGGTGCGCGAGCAGGCGACGGACAGCGCGACGCCCAGGGTCGCGACGAATGCGATTCGCGAGAGCGCGCGCGAGCGGGATTGCAAACGGGCCGTCGAATCCATTGGGGACGAGTTGTCTGGTCGGCTGTAGCTCAATGTACGCATGGGGATGCCGGGTCGTGGATAGCGCCGGCGGTCCTGGCCCTCGCGCTTTCCGCTGGCGTCGGGCAAGCACAAGCCACTCTGCGCACTACGCAGGCAATAACCGTGCGACCCGGCCTTGTGATCACGAAGTCGACCCGGTTCCAGCCGGGTACCTATCGATTGCCGGCGCCCGCACATAAAGACTCGGCGCTGATCGTGGTCCGGGGCGACAGCCTCACGATCGACCTCACCGGCGTCGTGCTGGAAGGGATGGATCCCGACTCAAATCCAGATCTGGCCGCCGGTGTGGCCATTCGCATCGATGGAGGCCGGAACGTCCGCATCGTTGGCGCGCGCATCCGGGGTTACAAGATCGGCATCCTCGCGCGCGGCACGCGCGGCCTGGAAGTCCGCGGCTCTGATCTCAGCTATAACTGGAAGCCGCGCCTTTTCAGCCTGGTGGAGCACGAGAGCCTCGTCGACTGGCTGTCGTTCCATAACAACGAGGGGAATGAGTGGCTTCGCTTTGGCGCCGCGCTCTACCTCGACAACGTGAGCGGCGGGCTCATCCAGGGCAACAGCGTGACGCAGGGGATGAACGCGTTGCTGATGAATCGCGTCGATCACGTCACCGTCCGCGACAACAACTTCTCGTACAACTCCGGGCTCGGCATAGGTCTGTATCGTTCGAGCGACAACACGATCATCCGCAATTCGGTCGACTTCAACATTCGCGGCTACAGTCACGGGTTCTACCGTCGTGGACAGGACTCGGCGGGCATCCTGCTGTATGAGCAGAGTAACAACAACGTGGTGGCGCTCAACTCTGCCACGCACGGAGGCGACGGCCTGTTCCTGTGGGCCGGCAACTACACGATGAACACCGGCCAGGGCGGGTCGAACGACAACGTCTTCTACGCGAACGATTTCAGTTTCGCCCCTGCGAATGGCATGGAGGCGACCTTCAGCCGGAACACGTTCGTGGCGAATATCGCGGAGGGGAATGACTACGGACTGTGGGGCGGTTACAGCTTCGATTCGCGCATCGTGGCCAATTGCTTCGCGAACAATCGTTATGGCATTGCCATCGAGCATGGACAGGACAACACCATCACTGGAAATCGCTTCATCGGAGACTCGGTAGGCATCAGGATGTGGGCGGACAGTATCCAACCGTCAGATTGGGGTTATCCCAAACATCGCGATACGCGAAGCCGCGGTTTCCTGATTGATCGCAATTTTTTTGCGGGGGTGACGCGTAAGCTCGATCTCGCGCAGTCGTCCAGTTGGGTCGTCCGTTACAACGAGGAGTCGGATTCCATCCCGTTCCCCAGATTGGGCCCGTGCAACGGGATCCCAACCATTCCCGCTGACCAACGAAGTTTGATTCCGGACTTGCCGGGAGTGCCGAGGGAAATTCCCCGCCCCGCTATCCAGCGCCGCTATCGATCCGCCATCATCGTGGATGAGTGGGGCCCGTACGACTACCAGTACCCGAAGCTCTGGCCCGTGGACAGTACCCGTGCGATGCCATTGCGAGTTGTCGTCCACGGCCCGCCCGGCTCCTGGACACTCGTTTCGCGCTCCGGCGTGCAGGAGATCTCAGCATCGTCAGGCAGGATTGGCGACACGATTCGCGTTACCCCTCATCCCGACTCCGTAGGCACGTGGGAAGTCGTCCTGGAATACCGCGGTGCGGAAACCATGACATCGAAGGGCGTGCGCAGCGCCGCAGCCGCGCCGGTGCGCTTCGCGTATTCGCGCGATGAACCGGCAATTGCCTGGCAGGTGAAGGCCTGGGCGTGGCCTGACTCCCTTGACCCGCGCCGTGACGGAAACTGGCAGCGCCTGACGAGTGGCGCGCGGCTGTTCGACCACACCTGGCCGCGACTCGACGTCATGTGGTTTCGCCCAACGATTCGCGAGCTTCCACAGGCACGGTTCGCCTTCGAGGCAACGGGCACCGTGAATCTCGGCGCCGGAGATTACACCCTTCGCACGATCAGCGACGACGGCATTCGCGTCTGGGTCGACGGTCGACTCGTCATCGACAACTGGGATTTGCACGGTTCCGAGATCGACTACGCTCCGCTGACAGGCGGCACGCACGAGCTCAAGGTCCAGTATTTCCAGATCGAAGGTTGGGCCGAGTTGCGGCTCGATATCGTGCGCGGCGTGCATCGCTCGCCGGGATCGCCCGGTCCCCACTGACGTGATTCTCCCGCGAAAGCGAGTCGCGATCGCATTGGCCATCGCGTTAGGCTCCACGCTGGCCGCGACCGTGCAGGAGCGGCCGGCCTATCGCAATGCGTCGCTCAGTCCGGACGATCGGGCCCGCGACCTGCTGGGTCGCATGACAATCGCCGAGAAGTTCTGGCAGTTGTACATGAGCCCCGGAAGCCTCGACGACTCCACGCACGACTATTCGAATGGGTCGTTTGGCCTCCAGATCAGGCTGCCGGAAAGCAGCGACCAGCAATCAGCGATCAGCGAGGACGCGGCCGTTGCTTCGTCGAAGGCGCTCACGCGCGCGCACACGGAGCGCATCAACACCATCCAACGCTATTTCGTCGAACGCACGCGGTTAGGCATCCCGATCATTCCGTTCGAGGAAGCGCTGCACGGGCTGATGGCGCCGGGCGCGACGATGTTTCCCCAGGCCATCGCGCTGGCGGCAACGTGGGACACCACGCTCGCCAGCCGGGTCGCGCAGGCGGCCGCGCGCGAAACACGAAGCCGCGGCATCCGGCAGGCGCTGTCACCAGTCGTGAACATCGCGACCGACGTGCGATGGGGGCGCGTTGAAGAGACCTACGGCGAGGACCCGTTCCAGAGCACGCTGTTCGGCGATGTGTTCGTTCGGGCGTTCGAGCGCGCCGGCGTAGTCGCCACGCCAAAACATTTCGTCGCCAATGTCGGTGACGGAGGTCGCGACAGCTATCCGATTGACCTCAGCGCGCGCCAACTGCACGAGCTCCACTTCCCTCCCTTCCTCTCCGCTATCACCAACGCCGGCGCCCGCTCCATCATGACGTCGTACAACTCCGTTGACGGCGCACCGGCGACGCAGAACCATTGGTTGTTGACGGATGTCCTGAAACGCGACTGGAGCTTCCAGGGCTTTGTCATCTCCGACGCGGCCGCAACCGGCGGCGCGACCATCCTGCACCACACAGAACCCAATACGCCGACCGCCGCCCAGCACGCCTGGGAATCCGGACTCGACGTCGTATTCCAGTCCACGTGGCCACAGCATCGTTCGTATTGGGAAGCAGTGCGAACGGGCATGGTCAGCGAGTCCGTCATCGACTACGCCGTGTTCCGGGTGCTGCGCGCCAAGTTCCAGCTTGGCCTGTTCGAGCAGCCGTTCGTGAACGTCGACAGCGCGGTCGCGTGGAATGGCCACGCCACGCACCGCCAGCTCGCGCGCGAGGCCGCAGCTGCGTCCGTCGTCTTGCTCAGGAACACCAGCCGCACCCTGCCGCTCCGTCAGGGAGTGGGCGCGATCGCTGTCATCGGCACCGACGCCACCGAGTCACGACTCGGCGGCTACAGCGAGCGCGGCATCAGGCCGGTGTCGATCCTCGAGGGAATTCGATCGGCGGCTGGCCAGGCGACGCAGGTGCGTTACGCCCCCGGCCCCGGTCGATTCCCGGCGCTGCCAGCCGTCGTGCCTGACGAGTACTTCTCCCGCCCCGCGGGCGCCGGCCCCGGCATCCATGGTGAGTATTTCGACAACAACCGCCTAACGGGACCGCCGCGCCTGACGCGAACCGATCCGCGGATCGACTTCCGGTGGACGCTCAACTCACCGGGTCGCGGAATTCCGTTCGACTGGTATTCGGCCCGCTGGACCGGAACCCTGCGCGTGCCGGCCGGCGGTGTCAGGCGCATTGGCGTCGAAGGTAACGACGGCTACCGGCTCTGGATCGACGGCCGACTGCTCATCGACAACTGGCGGAAGGAATCGTTCCGCGGCACGCTGGTGGAGGCAGACCTCACGCCGGGCACGCACGAGTTTCGCCTGGAGTATTTCGAGAGCACCGGCAATGCCAGGCTGCGGTTGATCTGGGACCGCGACGTGCCTGACGAGTCCAGCGCCAGGATCGCCGAGTCGGTGGCGCTGGCGCGACGCAGCGACGTCGCGATCGTCGTGGCAGGCATTGAAGAGGGCGAGTTTCGTGACCGGGCGTGGTTGTCACTCCCGGGCCGACAGGAAGAGCTCATCGCCGCCGTCGCCGCCACCGGAAAGCCGGTGATCGTGGTCCTCGTCGGCGGCAGCGCGATCACGATGTCGCGATGGATCGACCACGTCGGCGCCGTGGTGATGTCTTGGTACCCGGGCGAACAGGGTGGGAATGGAGTCGCTGACGTGCTCTTCGGAACCGTGAACCCGTCCGGGCGCCTGCCGATCACGTTCCCGATCGAAGAGGGGCAGCTCCCGCTCGTCTACAATCACAAGCCGACCGGCCGCGGCGACGACTACCTCGATCTCACCGGGCACCCGCTCTTTCCCTTAGGGTTCGGGCTCAGCTACACGACGTTCGAATACGATTCGCTTCGCATTCAACCCGACACCATCGGAGCGACCGATTCTGCCTTGGTCAGCTTTGTCGTCAGGAACACCGGAACCCGCGATGGACACGAGGTCACTCAGCTCTATATCCGCGACGTGCTGGCCTCGGTCGCGCGTCCGGTACAGGAACTGCGCGGCTTCCAGCGCCTCAGACTTGCCGCCGGCGAGAGCCGCCGGGTGTCCATACCGTTGCGTGCGCAGGATCTCGCCTTTCGGGACGCGGCGGGACACCGGGTGATCGAGCCAGGCAGCATCCGCGTCATGGTCGGAGGGTCGTCGCGAGACATCAGGCTTCGTGGTTTCCTTGAACTCCGGCGTGATTCGCGTTGAACCCTGCCCGCCCCGGCGACACCTTTCACGCCTGACCGGCAACGAGAGGAGCCCTTGGGCTCCATCACCACCGAAGGAGCGATCATGGGCGCGACCGACAATTCGGACGACAGAATCGAAACGGCCACTCCGGAACCCGATCGAACCTATGATCGCCGCGGTTTCGTGCGCAGCGCGATCGCCAGCGCGGCGCTGGCCGGCATGCCGTCGAGCCTAACGGCACAGGACGCGGGCCGCGGTCAGGCTGCTGCGCCACCGCCTCGGCCCCTCGGCCAGGGCGATCCCCCGGCGATGGTGTTCCAACCGTACCCTGGCGGAACCGGCAGCTACCTCGAAAAGATCGCGCGTGAGCGAGGACGCGATGCGTTCGAACGCACGCGCTTCACGGTCGAGGGCTGGCGTGGCGCGGTTCCGACGTCGGAAGAGGAGATGGTCTTCCTGCCGGCGCACCGGCTCGCGGCGCTCCTGCAATCGCGCAAGATCTCGGCCGTTCAGCTCACCGACATGTACCTCAATCGGATGAAGCGGCTCGATCCCACGCTCTTATGCGCGGTCTCGATTCTTGAAGGTCCCGCGAGGGAGGCGGCCCAGCAGGCTGACGCCGAGATCCGTGCCGGCCGGTATCGTGGTCCGCTGCATGGCATCCCGTTTGGCATCAAGGATCTCTTCGCCGTGCGCGGCACGAAGACCACGTGGGGATCGAAGGCGCACCAGGACCAGGTCATCGACGTCGATTCGGAAGTGTACGTGCGGCTCAGGGACGCCGGCGCGATACTCATCGCCAAACTGGCGACGGGACTCTTCGCCCAGGGCGACAACTGGTACCGCGGCCAGACGAAGAATCCGTGGAACCTCTCGCAGGGAGCGAGCGGCTCGTCAGCGGGGCCCGGTTCGGCGACCGCCGCCGGTTGCGTCGCATTCGGTATCGGCACCGAGACGCAGGGATCGATCGTCTCTCCGACCATCCGCAATGGACTCAGCGCGCTGCGTCCGACGTTCGGTCGTGTGAGTCGTTATGGTGGGATGGTGCTGTCGTGGAGCATGGACAAGGTCGGCCCCATGTGCCGCACCGTCGAAGATTGCGCGCTCGTGTTCAACACGATTCACGGCGCGGATGAAAAGGATCCGGCGACGGTGACCGCGCCGTTCCGCTTCGATCGCAAGATCGACCTCTCGAAGCTCCGCATCGGGTACGATGTCGGCACCAACGGACAGAATGCAGCACCCGAGGCCGTGGTCGCGAAACTCCGTGAGCTTGGCGCGCAACTGAAGCCGATGCCACCGCGTCCCAGCTCGCAGGGCATCAGTGGACTTGGCGCAGAGTCGGCCGCCGCATTCGACTCGTACATCGCGACGCTGCCGCCGCAATACGTCGATTCGGTGCTTGCTGCCTCCGGTCGCCGGGGTGGCGGTGCTCCCGGCGCGGCGACGCCCGGAACACCAGGAGCCGTAACTCCCGACACGGGCCGCGCAGGCGGCGCGGGCCGTGGTCGCGGCCCGGGTGGCGATGACAGCCCGGGATCAGCCGTGACGCGCTTCGGGCGCGGGCGCACGACACCGGCGCTCGACTTCATTCAAGCCCAGCGCCGCCGGTATCTCCTCATTCACGAGATGGCGGCCGTGATGAAGGACTTCGACATGTACATCAGCGGGAATGGCGATGTCGGCCTGACGAATCAGACCGGACATCCCGCGGTGGTCTTTCCGTACCGGATGTCCGACGGCGCGAACTCACAGCCAGTCTGCACGACGATCATCGGCGCGTTGTTCACCGACGACGCGATTCTGTCAGTCGCGAACGCGTATCAGAGGGCGACGGATTGGCATGAGAAACACCCGAAACTCTAGCGCGGAGCGTCGAGCGTTGAGCGCTAAGCGTATGATCCTTCTGGCCCCTCGCTCAGCGCTCAACGCTCAGCGCTCAACGCCAGGACAGCGCAGCTGTCCCTCTGTACGACGCTCATGACCCAGCCTCTGGTGGGCGTCATCATGGGCTCCAAGACCGACCACGAGCACATGCAGCACACCTGCGCGACGCTCGACGCGCTCGGGGTGCCGTACGAGACGCGAATCGTCTCCGCGCATCGCACGCCGGACTGGATGTTCGAGTACGCGTCGTCGGCCGAAGGCCGGGGGCTGATGGTGATCATCGCGGCGGCCGGGGGCGCGGCGCATCTCCCTGGCATGACCGCGTCGAAGACGCTGCTGCCGGTGCTGGGCGTGCCGATGCCCGTCACCGCGCTGCAGGGCCAGGACGCGCTGATGTCCATCGTGCAGATGCCGGCGGGCGTGCCGGTGGGAACGTTGGCGATCGGCAAGCCCGGCGCCATCAACGCCGCCATCCTCGCCGCCGAGATCATTGGATTACGCCATCCTGAAGTCCGCGAGCGGCTGCGCGTCTGGCGCGACGCGCGCCGGGACGAGGTGCTGACGCAGTCGCTCCCGTGACGGTGATCCTGCCGGGGGCCACCATCGGCCTCCTCGGCGGCGGCCAGCTGGGCCGGATGACAGGGTTTGCGGCGCGATCGTTAGGCTACGACGTGCACGTGCTCGATCCCGACCCGGACTGCCCGGCCCGGGCCATCGCCAGCCGCATTGTCACCGCATCGTTCCGTGATCCCGCCGCTGCGGCGGACCTGGCCCGCGGCGCGAACGTGGTGACGCTGGAGATCGAGCAGATCGGCCCCGAAGCGCTGGCCGCGGTGTCGGCACTGGTCCCGCTGCGTCCGTCCGCCGAGGCGGTGGTGATCGTCCAGGACCGGTTGCGGCAGCGCGAGTGGCTCGATGCCAACGGGTTTCCCGTCGGCCCGTGGCGCGCCGTCTCCTCCGCCATGGAGGCCGAAGCCGCGGTTGCGACACTGGGTCGGTCCGTGATGAAGAAGCCGGTGGGCGGGTACGATGGGCGAGGACAGGCACGGGTCGGACTGCCCCTCGAGGCGCCGGCAGCCTGGACATCGTTAGGCTCCGGCGCGGTCCTCGTCGAGCAGTTCCTCGAGCTCCGGCTCGAGCTGTCGGTTCTGGTCGCCCGCCGTGAAGACGGCATCATGGCCACGTACGCTCCCGCGATGAATCACCACGAGGCCGGAGTGCTCGACTGGTCCGTGTGGCCTGCGGAACTCCCGGCCGACGTCGCACGGGAGGCAATGCAGATCGCGGAGGGCATCGCGACGCAGATGGGGATCGTCGGCCTGATCGCGGTCGAGATGTTCCTGGTTCGCGATGGACGCCTTCTGGTGAATGAACTCGCTCCCCGTCCCCACAACTCGTATCACCATTCCGAGCGCGCCGCGTCCACCAGCCAGTTCGAGCAGTTCGTCCGCGCGGTGTGCGGGCTGCCGCTGGGGTCCGTCGAGCCACTGCGACCCGGGGCGATCGCGAACCTGCTGGGGGATCTCTGGGCGGGAGGTCAGCCTGACTTCGCGTCAGCGCTCACTATTCCTGATGTTCGCCTCCACCTCTACGGCAAGAAAAGCGCTCGGCCAGGTCGAAAGATGGGGCACCTCTCCGCGGTTGGCTCCACAGTGGACGAAGCCAGGAAAAAGGTTCTAGCGGCTCGAGCGAGGCTCGCTGCGACCGGAACGGATATGACGAACCTGAACAGCGGCGTAGGTAAAGACAGATAACTGCGGAAAAGAGTCTGCTTGCCCACCTGCGTAAAAGGCCAACCACGCCATGAGCGGTCGGCGCAGTTGACCGTTTTACGCCACTGGGACGCGGACTGTTTCCCACAGTCTCAGTCTTTACCTATGCCGCTGTTTGCGCCCTGAGTCAGTGCGCGCTTAGCCGGCCGCGGCCTCAACTGCTCCGAACCGCCGCTCCCGGCGCGCATATTCGATCAGCGCCGAATCCAGGTCGCGCGTCGTGAACTCCGGCCACAAACGACGCGAGAAGACCAGCTCTGCGTAGGCACATTCCCAGAGCAGGAAGTCACTCAGCCGCTGCTCGCCGCCGGTACGGATGAGCAGATCCACGTCAGGCACCACGCGGTCGTCGTGTGAGGCCTCCGCCAGCGCCTCCGCGAACCGCGAGCGGGAAACCGTCCGACCGCCAATGCGACGAGCCGCGTCGACAATCGCATCGCGCGCCGAGTAGTCCACCGCGATCCGAAGTCGCATCCCCGTGCCATCGCGCGTCGCGCCTTCGGCCGCTTCGATCGCCTGAACAAGCGCTGGCGAAAGCCGGTCCCGTCGACCCACGACCGAGAGCCTGATCCCGGTCTCGACGCAGCGTGGCACTTCGGCCGCGAGGTAGCGCCGAAATAGCCCCATCAACGCGCTCACTTCATCGCCAGGACGCCGCCAGTTGTCCGACGAAAATGCGTACAGCGTGAGAACGGGAATCCCGGCACGCCTCGCATGCTCGACGACGCTCCGCACCGTGCGCGCTCCGGCCAGATGACCCGAGGTCCGCGGGCGTTTGCGCTGGCTCGCCCACCGCCCATTCCCATCCATGATGATGGCGACATGGCCAGGAAGTCGCGCCGAGGACTCGAAGGTCCGACCCTTTGCGCTCAACGCTCTACGCTCTGCGCTCATTTGTTCCGCGTTGCCTTGATAATCGCTTCCATGTGATCGAGGTACCGCTCCAGCGCGCGGCGGCCCGGCGCGGTCAGCGAGTATTCGGTCCGCGGCACGCGCCCCTCGAATGACTTCCTGCACGTGATGTAGCCCGCGTCCTCGAGCTTGCGGGCATGAACGCTGAGATTGCCGTCGGTCGTCTGCATCAGGGCCTTGAGCTCATTGAACGAGAGCGTCTCGTTGACCGCCAGTGCGCTCACAATGCCGAGTCGCTGGCGTTCGTGGATCAGACGATCGAGATCCGCCGGTTGTGACTCGGCGCGTCCGCGTTCCACCTTGGGCGGGGTTGGAACCTCCCGGCCGCTCCGCCGCCGGTCATCGGCCAATGCGCTACGCTTACCCACCGTACCTCCTCGCGATGAAAAACCCGAAAATGATGTGAAGGGCGCCAAAGCCGGCGAGCATCATCCAGTTCGCGGCGGTCGCCGGGAGCAGAAGCGCCACAACACCCGCCGCCATGAACGACGCGCCCATGACCGGGACCACGGGAACAGAAAGCGCGCCGCCCGCGGTGACACCCGCTCCGTACAGCAGCAGCCACGTCCCGACCAGCAGGTCGCGCGGCGCGGCGGGAGTGAGCGCGGCCGTCAGGATCGCTCCAGCCAGCAAGGTTGGAGTGAACGCCAACGCGAACTTTCGACCTGGCCCTGAGTCGATCGGCAGGCCCAGTGCGCGCGCCTTCCGTGCCGTGAGCGTGAGTTCGATCACGACGGCCGCCGCCGCGGCGCCGATCCAGACCGCTAACCACCCATTGGCGGACGCCTGGCGAGCGGCGACCAGGGCTGCGCCAATCGCGATGAATCCGATGGCGACGATTCCGGCGCCGGAGACGGCCGTAAACGACCCGGCGCGCTCCATCG
Source organism: uncultured Gemmatimonadaceae bacterium (assembly GCA_964608035.1). Taxonomy (GTDB): domain Bacteria; phylum Gemmatimonadota; class Gemmatimonadetes; order Gemmatimonadales; family Gemmatimonadaceae; genus JABWBJ01. The sequence continues at coordinate 23,096 of CAZSNV010000017.1, forward strand.
CCTGCCTGATGAAGCTCAGGTTGTCGAGCGCCCGGTCGTGAAGCGCTGGCGGTTCTGTGGTCGGCGTCCGATCAGCCGGCGGAGTGGTACGTGGCTGGGTCACAACGTGAAGTCTGACCCCGCGCGACCACCTTTGTCAAGTACTTTGTCCTACCAAGTGGACGTGCTCTGCTGCCCGCCGCCCGCCACCCGCTGATCGCTGATCGCTGATCGCTGATCGCTGATCGCTATCGGCCAGGCGCAAGCGACACAATCATCGAGCTATACGCATGATGCCCCGGCCCAGTGCGGTATTCGCGCGATCGCGTCACCGCGCGGTACTCGACAATCACGCCATACATGCGGACCCCGGCACCAAACTCGTACTGGCGGACGCCGGGAATCCGGTCGACTCGGCGCGACGGCTGACGCCACGTGCCATCGAGGGACATGTCGCGCGCCACGTATTCGGCACGGCCGCCCCCTGATACCCACCATTCCGTGGAAGCGCGACCGCCCCAGTCTCCGGGGTGCCAGGGATGCGAAAGATTCCATCCAATGCGGGCCACCGCCCCGGCTTCGGCGTGAGTCCTGATATTGCCCACCGAGACTGCGCCCTCCGGCGCGATGTCGAACGCGATTCCACGAGAACCACCACGACGCGCCATCAACGCCGACTGGCGGTACTCGGCGATCAGCCCCGGCTCGAAACCAATCTGCGTCTCCCACCCCGACGCCTGTTCATTGAATCCGATGCGGTGTGCGATCTCCTGCGCCAGTGAACCACCGGCCGGTGGCCCCGTGACGCCTATCGACAGGCTGGTGGTGTGCAGCGTCCGCGCCGACGAGACGCGCGCGGTGCCCCGGAGGAAGAGCCAGGCGAAGAACGGCCGTTCGAGCTCCCAATCGGGGACCGTGTGCGGCGTTCGGTCCAGGTTTGGCGTGTAAAGATCCTGGCCTAACGTGACGAGGGTTGAGCGGCACGCTGGGGCTCCGGCCGCGCGGGCGCAATCGGGGATCCCGGCTGCGAAGCGGCGACCCCACCATGGTGCGGTCTGGGATTCGAGCGACGCATGGACGCCGTTCGTGTACTCCTCATCGGGCCGTTGCGTGTGGCGACGCCAGAAATTGTAGACGTCGTTATCGAGCCGCAGCCGCGGTCTCCAGGTCGATTGCGCGCTCGACGTTCCCGGCGCCCCGAGAAGCCCCAGGACGACACATGCGAGCATGAGGATGCATCGACCACGACGCCGGGGTCGAGCGCTGATCGCTGATCGCTGATCGCTGATCGCTAAGCAAGACATACGACGGGTTCGCGTTGCGGCCGACAGATGATAGCCGATGGCCCACAAGACTGGAATTGCCGCCGTCGACCGCGGTTCGTTAATTGGCTGAATGCCCGATCGGCAACCGTCGTGACCGCTCGAAAACGAAAGAGCAGCACCAACGCACGCAGCGAACACACTTCGTTGACGGCGCGACTGCGAGCGTTCCTCCCCGAACCTCCGGCGGGCGCGGCATCCCTCGATCGGCGCACCACGACGATCTTCGTCGTGACGATCGTCCTGCTGATCGTCTTTCAGTATTTCGGCAAGCCCGAATCTTATCGCGGCTCCACTTTCGCGACGCGCCTGCAGCCACTGGCAGATGCGTGGCTGGGATCGCAGGCCGACATGGCGCCCTACGTGCATTGGGGCGTGGCGTCAATCGTCCTGCGCGTCCTGATCCCGTTCGCGCTCATCCTGTTTGTCTTCCGCGAACCGCTCGCGAACTACGGCTGGAAATGGCGAGGGACGCTGACGCACCTGCCCCTCTACGCCGGTCTGTATGTGATGATGCTCCCGTTGATTTTCTGGGCGTCGACGCTGGGGTCATTCCAGCAGAAGTATCCGTTCTATAAAGGTGCTGCCGAAGGCGGCGGCGCCTTCTGGGGCTACGAACTGTTCTACGGCGCGCAGTTCATGGGCGTCGAGTTCTTCTTCCGCGGGTTTCTCACTTTCGCGCTTTTCAAGCGATTCGGTTACAACGCGCTCCTGATCATGGCGATTCCGTACGTCATGGTCCATTTCAACAAGCCGCTGCCGGAGACGTTTGGGGCGTTAGGCGCCGCGCTGATTCTTGGTTCACTCGCGCTACGCGCCGGAAGCTGCGTGCCAGGCATCTTCCTGCACTGGGCGGTCGGGATGACGATGGACGTGCTGGCGATCGGCAAATCGCTCGGGGGATTCGGAGCGGCCCTCCGCGCCATTTTCAGTCCCTAGGAGGATGCGGCGCGCGGACCCAGGGGGACGTTGCGGTTTCACGGGTCGCAATCCAGCCGTAGTCAAGATCGGCAAGTTCTCCAATCGACGGGTCGAGCTTGAATATGTCCTGAAGGGCGACGAGCATGACGTCTTGAATGCGCGCGTCACCTCCCGTGTGAAACTGCCAGGCGCCATCCTCATCATCGAGGGTGACGTAGAGGATGGGCTGCCCGCCCTTCACGACGGCCCGCGTCGTGAACACCGCAACGTTAGGCGAATCCTCGAACGGCCAGTCAGTCGGCATCATCACCTCTCCTGGTGCTCCATCCCTTCCCGCCGCATTCGCTCCATCAAGTCACAGAAATCCGGACTGTCATCCCGGGCCCCGTACGCCAAGCGCGCTGTCGGCCCTTGTCCGAACCCATTGGAATAGCGACAACAGTTGCCCGTGGGCGATTCCGGTGTCGGACTGCGCCCTGGCACCGGCGGCGTCGCCCGTCTCCAACAGCGACAGCGCGAGCCCGAAGCGCGAGTCGGGACGTCGTGGGCGTATGGCCAGCGCCTGACGATAAAGAGGAATCGCCTGCGCGTACAACTTCGCGACACGGTACTGCGTCGCCAGAAAGTTGAATGGATCGGAGTCGTTGCGAGCCAGGGCAATCGCGCGCCGCAGTTCCTGCTCGCCCTGGCCCGCGCGCCCCACGCGGAAAAGCTCGCCGCCCAATAGGTAGTGGGCGCGATACGAGCGTGGAGCGTCCTTCACGGTTTGTGTGAAAAGCGTGAGATTGTCGCGCCAGACCGGGTTTCGTTCCGCGCTGCGCCACACCCCGAGCACCGCCAGCAGTCCCGCGGTGGCAACCAGCGCCTGACGGGCCGGCACGCTGGTGGCCGCGCGCCAGAGCCACTGAAAGGCTGCGCCAAACAACATGGCCGCGCCAACGCTTGGCAGCATCAGGGAGCGCTCCTGCAGCACGACACCGGACAGGAGATTGCTGACGGGCAGGAACGTGATGGCGAGCCATGCCAGCCCAACGGCAACGGCGCGCTGACGGGAGAGCGACGCTACGAACGCAGCGATGATGACCACGACGAACACGATGCCAAGCACGCTCAAGACTCCCGGTCCATCCATGATCTCGATCTGCTGCGGTCCGTACTCCGCCGAGAGGTGTGCCGGGAAGGTCAGGAGCCGCACCCATTCGGGAATTACACGGAACATCGTCCAGATCCGCATGGACGTGTCCATCTCGACGGGGGTTTGTTCTCCGAACAGCGAGCCCAGTACCGCGGTGCGCGCTCCGACAACGCATACGCCTACCACCGCCAGGAGCACCAGCAGCCTTCCCACGTTCCTGCGTTGCCCACGATCCGTTGCGCCCCGATAGACCAGCAACTCGGCCGCGACGATGAGAAACGGCAGGAACAGGGCGTGCTCCTTGGCCAGCGAGGCGCCCGCATAAATGGCGGCGATGCCAAACGCCTGACGGAGGTCCGGTCCCCCGGCACGCCGGGCGCGAAGGTACAGGGTAATTGCGGCGACTACTCCAATAGCAGCCAGCAGTTCGGCCTGACCGACCACGTTCGCGACGGCTTCAGAATGCACGGGATGCGCCGCAAACAGCGCGCCGCCGACGACCGCGCCGTATTCGTCGAGCACCTCACGCAGGAGTATCAGCACGGCGACGGCGAGCGTCACGAACAGCGCAATGCTGACCGCGTGAAAGACCATCGGACTTCCGCTTCCGGGCGTCCACTGCAGCGAGTAGGCCAGCATCGACAGTGGGCGGTACAGCGACTCGCCGTACGCCGGTGGCCAATAGGACGACCCGAAAAGCGTCCACCACGTCGCCAGACTGTGAACGTGCTCGTTGGCGGCGATGATCGGGATGTCGTCGTACGCGAAGCCGTTGCGAAGACTCGTTAGGCTCGCGGCGAGCGCGATGAGCGCGACGGCCGGCATCTGCCAGCGTGGCGATTCCTGGAGCGGCTTCGGAGACGACATCAGGTCACTTGTCCTGCTACCGTCGTGACTTCAGGCGCAGAACCTGTTCGGCCGCGCGCAACCCTGACGCGATCGCGCCGTCCACGGTGCCGTTGCGTCCCGAACTCACATGCTCCCCGGCATGGAAAACGGTTTTCTGGACAGGGCGTGCCAATACCGTTGCCGCATCTGAGCCACCAACCTGCACGTAACTGTACGCCCCTCGCGAATACGGGTCCGTGTTCCAGTCATGCATGAACGTCGCACGAATGTGTCGCGCAATGGCTGGGCGAGTCATGCCGAACAGCGTCGCGAGTGACCGAGTCGCTGAGTCGACTATCGAATCGCGCGGCTCCTGCGACAGTGCCCAGGCCGCAGGCCCGCCGCACCACCCTGTGAGCACCGGCGCTTCCAGAGGATATCGCGTCCACCACGTGGGAAAGACCGCAGGTGATTTCGCGAAAACGAAAGCCATGGTATCGAACCGACCCTCGCCGTGCCTGGACGCGAATCGCTTCGACATCCAGATCGGCTCATCGAGCCGAAGGGTGACGCGCACGGCGTGGCCCATTGCCAGCATCCGCACCGCCCGGTGCTTCGACTCGAGCGGCGGATCGAATTCGATTCGCGCACTCGCGCCCGGAGGCGCGTTGAGAACACCAAGCGGAGCCGTGACGATGACGGCGCGCGCCGAGATAGCGGGCAGGGTCCCGCCGGATGGGGACACCGACTCTACGACGACCTCACCGGCGCTCCAGCGGATTCGCTGGACGACATGACCGAGGCGAATGGAGCGCACCACGGAGGACGCGAGTTCGCGGACGACGCCATCGTAGCCACCAATCACGCGCGCGATTCGCATTTGGCGCGGATCATCGTCACCGCCGGCAAGCGATCGTGCGCTGAGTCGTGAGGGATCGGCGCCGTGGTAGCCCTCGACAAACCACACGGCGAGGCGCCGATCCGCCTGACTGATGCCGGGCATCCGTGCGATCGCGTCGGCGAAGGAGCGGTCCGGTTGCCGGCCCTCGTCCAATCGTTTCATGACGCGATTGAAGCGTTCCTCGAAATCGTCGAACCGGTGGAGGCGGTGTCGCGTGGCGTTGAATCGTTGTCCGGCGATGTCGATTACGCCGAGCGACGCATCACGAGCAACTTCCCTTGTCTCGGTCGCGTCGCCGTGCAGGAACTCGGCGCCCTGCTCGATAGGCACAGCCAGGTCAGGGTCGTGCAAAGTCCAGACGCGTCCTCCAATCCGGGCGCGTGCCTCGAGGATGGTAACGTCCATCCCTCGCGCGACCAGTCGCTGCGCAGCGGCCAGGCCCGCAACACCCGCGCCGATGATGACTACGTCCGAGTGCTTCAGCTGGCCTCCGCGACGAAATGCTCTCGAATTCGGACCACCACGATACTACTCGCCGGGAGCAAGGCTGGAGCTTGACGTCTCGCAGCGACCCGCCTCATTTCGCGGTGAAGGTTCGCCGCCTTATCGCAACCCGCATCCACGAAGCCGCTCATGTCATCTCGCCTGCTCGCCTCGATTCACGATGTTGGCCTGGCCCTGGCCGCTACGGCGCTCGCCATTCATCCATTGATGGCACAACGCAACCGGCCGGCTGCGGAACCGCCGCGTGCGGCGGCGATCGACTCCACTGCGTTTGCCGGAATGAGATGGCGCCATATCGGGCCCGAAGGGAATCGCGTCTCCTCCGTCTCAGGCGTCGACGGCGATCGCAGCACCTACTACGCGGGCGCCGCGTCGGGCGGTCTCTGGAAGACCACCGACGCTGGGCTCCATTGGAAACCCATCTTCGACGACCAGCCGGTGTCATCGATCGGATCGCTCGCCGTCGCGCCGTCGGACGCCAACATCGTGTGGGTCGGCACCGGTGAGCCCTTCATCCGCAGCAACATCTCGCTCGGCTGGGGTGTCTGGCGGTCGACGGATGCCGGGAAGTCGTGGACGAAGATGGGCCTCGAGAACACCGGCCGCATCGCGCGCATCGTCGTGCACCCGACGAATCCGGACATCGTGTATGTCGCTTCGCAGGGGCACGGCTATGGGCCACAACCGGAACGAGGAATCTACCGATCAACAGACGCCGGGAAGACGTGGGAGCGCGTCCTGTTTGTGAACGACAGCACGGGCGCGTCGGACCTCGTCATGGATCCGAACAACCCGCGCATCCTCTTTGCGGGAACCTGGCAGGTCGAGATTCACACCTGGGGACGCACGAGCGGTGGCGCGGGAAGCGGTATCTGGATGTCACGCGATGGGGGTACGACATGGAAGCGCCTGACCGGTAGCGGGCTCCCGACGAAGATGATCGGCAAAGTGGGTCTGGCGATGTCGAAGGCGAACTCGAACCGCATTTACGCGCTGATCGAAACCGGCGACGGTGTCCCGGCGGTCAACCTCGCGGAACCAGACAAAGGACGTCTCTGGCGATCGGACGATGGTGGCTCCGCCTGGACGATGGTGAGCATCGACAGGCAGGTGGCGGGGCGGACGCACTACTACAACCGCATGGCCGCCATGCCTGACAACGACAACGAGGCATACTTCCTCACCGCGGCCTGGGCCAAGACGCTCGACGGCGGGAAGACGATCATCGACCCGCCGTTCACCGAGACGCCCTACGGCGACCACCACGACATCTGGATCGACCAGACGAACGGGAACCGGATGATCGTCAGCCACGATGGCGGCATCTCGATCAGCGAAAATCGCGGCAAGACGTGGATGCGCATCGCGCTGCCTATCGCGCAGATGTACCACGTCGAGGTCGACAATCGCGTCCCCTACTACGTCTACGGCAACCGCCAGGACGGACCCTCGGCCCGCGGACCCTCCAACAGCAAGCTCGGTCCGTTAGGCGATTTCGGTGGCGGCATTCCGCGTGGCCTCTGGTACTCCGTTGGCGGCGGCGAGAGCGGATGGGCGACCCCCGATCCGGCGGACTCGAACATCGTGTGGTCGAGCGCGTCCGGCTTTGGCAGCGTCGGCGGCATCGTCGTCAAGCACGACCTGCGCACCGGCGTCTCGCAGAACTTCGAGATCTGGCCCGAGGCGACGATCGGTCATGCCGCCGGGGACGTGAAATACCGCTTCGTGTGGACCTTCCCGCTCACGATCTCACCGCACGACCACAATCGCGTCTATGTGGGGAGCCAGCACGTCCACCAGACCAGCGACGGCGGGCTCACCTGGCAAGTGATCAGTCCCGACCTCTCGCGCAACGACCGCAGCCGGCTGGTCGCGTCAGGCGGACTGACGCCGGACAACATCGGCGTCGAGTACTCCGGCGTCGTCTTTGCAATAACTGAATCGCGCTTGAAGGCTGGTTTGATCTGGGCGGGAACGAACGACGGGAAGGTGCACATCACCCAGGACGGTGGTCGCAACTGGACTGACATCACCGGGAACGTGCCCGGCCTGCTGCCGTGGGGGACGATCAGCAACATCGAGGCGTCGCGTTACGACGCCGGCACGGCGTACATGAGCGTGGACGGACACCAGTCGAACAACCGCGATCCGTGGATCTACAAGACCACCGACTACGGAAAGACCTGGAAGCTGGTGGTGAACGGCATTCCGAAGAGTCCATTGAGCTACGTGCACGTCGTGCGCGAGGACCCGGTGCGCCGAGGATTGCTGTACGCCGGCACGGAGAACGGCGTGTACGTCTCCTACAGCGATGGCGAGACCTGGCAACCGCTCCAGAACAACCTGCCGCATGCCCCGGTTTACTGGATCACCATCCAGGAGAACTTCCGGGATCTGGTGATCGGGACATACGGACGCGGGTTCTGGATCCTGGACGACATCACACGCCTCCGCGAACTCTCGTCGGACGTCACGGCCAAGCCGGCGCATTTTTTCGCGCCTCGCCCGGCCTATCGTTTCCGGCCTGTCGAAGCGCTCTGGTATCCGCTCGACGACCCCGTCGGTGGCGAGAACCCGCCTAACGGCGCTTCCATCGACTTCTGGCTGTCGACGGCGCCGAAGGATAGTGTCGACATCCGCATCTCCGATCCATCGGGGAAACTCGTGCGCACGATGAAGGTGTCCGGCAAGAGCGGAGGGAATCGCGCCTGGTGGAACCTGAGTTACGACCTGACGAAAGAAGCGAAACTGCGGACCATGCCGCTCTTCACGCCCGAGCTGCGATTCGCTCCCGAGGGAAAGACGGCGCCGGGTCTGGGGCGCATCGGCATACTCGCGCCGCCAGGCATTTACTCGGTAGAGCTGGCGGTGGGCGAGCAACGACTACGACAGCCCCTGACCATCCTGAAGGATCCAAACTCCGGCGGCTCGCTCGCGGAGATCACTACGCAGACCGCGTTCATGACCGACGTGACGACGGACCTCAACAGTGCGGTGGACATGATCAACGCCCTCGAGGTCGTGCGGAGTCAGGTCGCGTCAATCAAGGCGTCGCTCTCCGGCGACAGTACCCGAAAGGACGTGACGGCGGCGTCAGACTCGATCGATCGCAAGATGCTCGACGTCGAGGAGCAGTTGTTCCAGATGCGCATCACGGGACGCGGACAGGACATCGTGCGCTGGCCGATGAAGGTAGCTGAGCAGCTCACGTACCTTGCCGGCTCGGCCACGGGTTCGGATCATGCGCCAGCGGCACAGCACCGCGAAGTGCAGCAATTGTTGCGCGACCGTGTGCGCCAGATCCGCGCGCAGTTCGATCAGGTGATGAGCCGCGACCTGGAGGCGTACAAGGCACTGCTCAGGCAGCGCAACATCCAGCACGTGATCATCTCGGAGCCCTGAATCGAGAAACGGTCAACGCGGATACTACCTAACGACGGCTTCGGCGTTACCGGGTGTTTGTGCCTGACGACAGACGCCCCGCCTTCCGCAGCACGTCCAGGGCCAGGGCTTTGATCTCCGCGCCCGTGGTTTCGTTTCGGAACGTCGCGCGGTCAAGCGGGACTTTGTAAGCCGTGAGCCGTCCCGTGATGGCCGGAAAGCGACGCTCGACCGTGGCAATCCAGGCCTTGGCGTCGGCTTCGGTCGGCCAACTTCCGCGGCTGTAGGCGATGAACTGCGTGTGCGGGTTCGCCCGCGCCACGTAGCCCAGCAGGAACTCGAATTTGTCGGCGGCTGGCGCATACAGTTGCGCAGAATATTTTCTGTCGAGCGTACTATCGCCGAGCAGCGTTGCATCGTAGAAGCTTGACCGGTGTGCGATAAGGAGATCGGGAGTCTGTGACAGCAATTGCTCCTCGCGGTCCCAGCGCGAACTCGTCGCTTCCTTCACGAGCACCAGCGGCTGGTCTCGCAGCAATTCGGTGAGGTCATCCGCGTTCATCCCGCCCGCACGTAGCGTCGCCGGATCGTAGACGCGCTGCGGGTGCGGCGAATCCATCAGCACGACGACCGGCGTTTTCGGGAGCGGCGGACCGTCGTCGCGGAGGGCTCCGGCCACGAACCACGAGGCGGCCACGATGGCGACACTCGCAGCTCCTAGGATCCACGTCCGTCGCGAGGGGCGACGCCCGACAGCAGCACCTGCCGCACCATGCGCGGGCTTTTCTGCAGCGGGCGACGCGGCAGTTATGACACCGCTGGGCAGCAACGCGGGTCCGCTCTGGAGAGCAGCCGCGAGTTCGTGGCCTGTGTCCCAGCGATCCGCGGGCACCTTCTCCAGTGCACGCGCAATGGCGCCTGCGACGTGCTCGCTCACTGTCGGACGCCGTACCCTGACGCTGGGAGGCGTTTCGGTCAGGACCTTGGCAACGATTGCCTGGACGGTTCCCCCCATGTGCGGAGGTTCGCCCGCCAGTGCCTCGTATAGCACGGCCCCCAGCGAGTAGATGTCGCTGCGGCCGTCGACAGCGCGGTCGCCCGCGGCCTGTTCGGGAGACATGTACTGCGGCGTGCCGAGCGAGAGGCCCGTCTGCGTGACCCGCTCGCCGCCGGCGTTGGAAATCGCGAGCGCGATCCCGAAATCGGCGACGAGCGGTTGTCCCTCGTGAAGGAGGATGTTCTCCGGCTTGAGGTCGCGATGTATGACGCCGTGGCGGTGCGCGTAATCGAGAGCGTCGGCCACGGCGACGCCAATCCGCACGGCCTCGGCGACCGGCAGCTGCTTCTCGCGCTCGAGTCTGTGCCGCAGCGACTCGCCTTGCACGTAGGGCATCACGTAGAACAGGTGACCATCCACTTCGCCCGAGTCGAACAGCGGCAACAGATTGGGATGTTGCAGGTTTGCCGTGACGCGTATTTCGGCGAGGAATCGCTCGGCACCGAGAACGGCGCCAAGGTCCGGATTCAGGACCTTCAGTGCGACGCGGCGCGCGTGCCGTACGTCGCGCGCGAGATAGACGGTGGCCATTCCACCACGTCCGATCTCGCGCTCAATCTCGTAGCGGCCCGTGAGGGAGATCATCGCGTTGAGTGGGTCATGGTGCCAAGTATGCTCCTCCCGTCCCGTGGACGCGAGATAGGTGACTGGAGATCACAGCTTCAGTCAGGACTTCACCGAGTCCCCGAAGAATTGAAGCAGCGTGCGCTCAGACGCGGGTGACGTCAGCAGGCTCACCGCGAACATCATCGCAGCGCTGACGAGGACCCGCTTCGGCAGGCCAGGCACGTGGTCATGCCGCCGAGCAGCGAGGCGATGGCGCCGGCCCGCGTCGCGCGCCGCCAGTTCAGACCCACAACGACCGGAATGAACAGGAAGCTCACCATCTGAAGCATGGGAACGCAGGCCGGCGATGCGTAGTAACCTTATTACGCCGTTGACCGTTTACGCCGTTGACCGTTTTACGATTTCTGAACGCCGACCGTTTCCCGCAGTCTCAGTGTTTACCTATGGCGCTGTTACGCCCCTTAGAACCTGAACAGCGGCATAAGTAAAAACAGATAACTGCGGGAAACGGTCGGCGTTCAGAAATCGTAAAAAGGTCAACGGCGTAAAATGGTCAACCGCGTCTGGGACTGTGTACTGCGCAGCGGGGATAGGCGGCCTTCGTGCTGAGCGCGAAAAAACGCGCCGTGAATGTATATGCGGTGCCTGGGTGGGTCGGGCAATGCAGGGTACCACCCAGCCACCCTTACCTGAACGTTGAGGTCACCGGATCACCTCAGGGTTTCGCAGGATCTCCGAAGAACTGACGGATGGTGCTTTCAGAGGCGGGTGACGTCAGCAGGCTCACCGCGAACATCATCGCAGCGCTGACGAGGACGCCCGCTTCGGCAGGATCGAGCCCGAGGAAATACGGAGAACCGAAGCGCGACCAGGCCAGGCAGGTGATCATGCCGCCGAGCATCGAGGCGATGGCGCCGGCCCGCGTCGCTCGCCGCCAGTTCAGGCCGACAACGACCGGGATGAACAGGAAGCTCACCATTAGCCGCGCGGCCCAGATAACGATGAAGTTCACCAGGTCGAGTTGACGCAACGCGAGGGCGACGGGGATCGCGCTGAACGTGATCACGGCCAGCCGACTTGCCAGAACCTTCGCCCGTTCACTCGCCCCTGGCCGGAACAACGACACATAGATGTCGTGCGACACCGCCGACGCGACGGTCAGCAGAATTGCGCCGCCGGTCCGCGTGAACGTGACGACCGCGGCGAGCAGCACGAGAAGGCCAATCCACGGTGGCAGGATGCTCATCCCCAGCACGGGCGTCGCCAGGTCGGGTGCCGGTAACTGCGGCATCGCCACGCGCATCGACAACCCGAAGAGCAGCACGCCGATGCCGATAAAGGCCTGGAAGAGGAACGAGTACCCGATCGCCATCCGCGTCGCGCGCTGGCTCTGCATTGAATAAAACGTTGAGATCTCATATGGCGACGCGGCGAGTCCGAGGCCGATCGCCATCGAAATTGCAATCAGCTGGCGCCAGCCGAACCAGTTGCCCGTTAGGCGCGGGTCGATCGCGGTGAGCGCTTCACCGATGTCCCTGACCGAACCGACGTGGGCAAGGAGCCAGGGCACCGCGATCGCGTAACTCCCCAGCAGCAGGACGGCCTTGAGCATCCCGACGTACGCATTGCTGTACATCCCGCCAAGCACTGTGTACGCCGTCGTTATGCCTGCGACCAGCAGGACGGCGCGCGGGTACTCCATCCCACCGACCAGGCCGAACAGAAGGCCGCCGGCTTGATACTGAGCCGAGAGCATCACGGCGTAAACGACGAGGATGAACAAAGCGGCAATGCCACGCGCCCAATTGCTCTCGAATCGGGCGGCAAAGAAATCCGGAAGCGTCAGGCCGGGAACGCGCCGGATCTTGGGCGCAACAAACAGAGCGGCAACCACCCAGCCGATCCAGACCAGCGGCCACGTCCACGCGTAGCTGATGCCGGAGAAGTAGTGGAAGCCCACCATCCCGATCGTGGCGCCGGCGCTGACCTGGTTGGCCATCAGTGTCGCGCCTCCTACGATCGGGCCGAGGCTGCGACCAGCCGCGAGGAACCCTTCTTCGGTCGAAGCGCGACGGTAGTTGTAAAGCCCGATCCCGCAGACCAGCACCAGGTAGGCCCCGACGATGACGTAGAACGCCGTGAGATGCGCGCCCGTCATGCGCTCTCTCCTGAACGGCGAGCCCATGCCAGGTACAGCGGCACCCAGGCGACCATGATCCCGACCAGCAGGAAGAACCGCCAGACGAGGCCACCGTTGTCGTCGGGAACGGCAGGAAGACGGTCACACGCAAAGGCGAAACCGCCAACTTTCACGAACGACGGCGCCGCGACGTAGCGCCCGGACCATTCGTTCGGTGCCTGACGAGTCATGTGCGGGAACTCGACTTTGCCAGCACCTTTGGCGAACCGCACGGCAACAGTCACCGCACCCTGCCGCGAGGAGTCGTTTCTCGCCAGCGGATCTGCGAGGTGCATCAGCGGGATGGTGCGAGATCCGCCGAGCCACACATCGTATCGCACGAGCAGCCGAAGTGAGTCACTGCCTGGGGGAGTTGTGTCGCGCCACGTGATCCACGGCCCGTGGCGCCCTTCTGCGCCGGCGAGCGCAACGCCGTCGCGCTCGATGCGCAGGTGCTCAATCACCATGCACGGCCGCGTCAGGACCCGCAGTTCTATTGACGCGGCGGAAGGCCCGAGTGCGTAACGCTCCTCGACGTGCACCGCGTTCGGCGTTCGGGACGCAATCGTTATGTCGATTGTCCCCTGCCGTGACTGCGCCTGCGCAGTGGCGACACCAGTGAGCAGTGCCGCGAGCACCAGACCGCGACGTCGCACGGTCAGTCGGTGTACGTCGTGGCCGACGCCCGGTTCGCGATCATGAAGCCGTAGTCGCCGGGGTGAATCCGCGTGACGAAGTTCCGGCAGAGCACGACGATGTTGTCATCGAACGGTGCCGTCATCGTCTCGAGCACGTCGAAGGTGTACGGACTGACGATGTCGGCCAGCGCCGTCCCGCCGGGCAGCACCTGCCCAGGCGACAGCGTCGCCCTCGGCACGCAGATTCCGCCCTGGCGCGGCCGCATGACCTTCATGTCGCGCATCAGGACCTGACCCGGGCGCCGCTCGACTGGTCCATCGAGTGCTCCCACCTGACGGAGCTGGTTCAG
>CAZSNV010000018.1:0-36826 GCA_964608035.1 uncultured Gemmatimonadaceae bacterium
CGAGTTCGCTGAGTGCGGTGTAAAGCAGGGTGCCGCCCGGCGTCTCGTAGATGCCGCGCGACTTCATGCCGACGAGCCGGTTTTCGACAATGTCGGCGCGGCCGACGCCGTGTCGTCCGCCAATCCTGTTCAACTCCGTCAGGAGATCCACGGCGCCAAGCTTCCGCCCGTTCACTGAGACGGGCGTACCACTCTGGAATCCAATGGTGACCAGCTCCGGTTCCGACGGCGCGTCCTGCGGATCCGTTGTGAGAAGGAAAAGATCCTTCGGCGGAGCCTGATTGGGATCTTCGAGGACGCCGCCTTCGTGCGAGATGTGCCACAGATTGCGATCGCGGGAATAGATCTTGGTCGTGGTGGCCGACACGGGGATATTGCGGGCGGCCGCATACGCCAGCGCATCCTCTCGGCTCCGGATGTCCCACTCACGCCACGGCGCGATGACCTTGAGCTCGGGCGCGAATGCCATGTACGTGAGCTCGAAACGCACCTGGTCATTCCCCTTGCCTGTGCACCCGTGGGCCAGGGCATCGGCGCCGACCGCGCGCGCGACCTCGACCTGACGTCTGGCAATCAGGGGACGGGCGATCGAGGTGCCGAGAAGGTATTTGCGGTTGTAGATCGCGCCGGCGCGTAGCGTGGGGTACACGTAGGACTCGACGAATTCCTGCCTCAGGTCTTCGACCGTGCACGAAACCGCGCCTGATCGGAGGGCCTTTTCGACGATTCCGTCCAGTTCGCCCTCACCCTGCCCAATGTCCGCCGCGACGCAAATGACTTCCGCATCGTAGTGCTCGCGGAGCCAGGGGACGATGATGGAGGTGTCGAGGCCGCCGGAATAGGCGAGCACTATGCGCTGCATTTCCAAGCTCCGTGTGAGGTCAATTCCTGCGATTGCATAATTAACCGAAACCCGACGGCGAATTCAACGCCCGCGCGCTCGTATCCGGCGAAGCCCGGACGCTACGTTCCCGCCCGCGCCAGGCGCTCGAGCCGGCGCTCAAGCCGGTCGCGGGCAGCGGTGGATCGGCAGATGATGAGAATCGTGTTCTCGCCGCCAATTGTTCCAAGGACATCAGGGTACGCCTGGGCGTCGATGGCTTCTGCAATCGGCTGGGCGCCGCCGGCGATCGTCTTCAGCACAAGCAGCTCTCCTACGCCATCGCTCGACTCGAAGAACTGGGGCAACACGTCCTCCAGCGCCGTTCGGTGATCTTCGGCCGGCGCGTCCGGCGAGGCGTAACGCACGCCATGCAGGGTGGGGATGCGGGCCAGCCGGAGTTCCCGCAGGTCGCGGGAAAGCGTGGATTGAGTGACAGCGAAGCCGCGATCGTCCAGCAGCTGACGCAGCTCTTCCTGGCTCGCGACGGGTTGAGCCGCCACGAGCTCCAGAATGACCTGCTGTCGCCGTTTCTTGTTCACGAGTCCAGGCTCTCCATTCGGGCGAGGGCGATCCGACGATAGCACGCTGGTTTCCCAGGGGTAAGCCGCCCGCCTGACGATTCCCGTCTGTGGCATGTGCGCCGGTTGACAGCGGTCCAGTGCAATAATATGCATTATCCATGCATAGAATTCCCGTTGGCGTCCTTGGCGCGAGTGGCTACGCCGGACGCGAACTCTGCACGCTCATCGCCGACCATCCCGAACTCGACCTGGTGTTCGCAACCGCCAATGAACGACGCGGTGAACGCCTGGCGCTGTCGTCGGGATCCGTGACGTTCGTCGCGACCGACGATGCCCCGCTGGCAAAGGCGGAGCTCGTATTCAGCTCGCTGCCGCACGGCGCGTCCGCGGAGTGGGTGGGGCGCGCTCGTGCCGCGGGATCACGCGTGGTGGACCTTTCCTCTGATCTCCGTCCCGGTCATTCCGCGGAACCGGTGCCGTATGGACTCACGGAGTTGAATCGGAAGGAGCTCAAGGATGCCCCGCTGATCGCCAACCCGGGGTGTTATCCCACGGCGATTCTCCTGGCACTGGCTCCACTGGTCCGTCATGGACTCATAAAGCCCGGCTCGACCGTAGTGGCCGATGCCGCCAGCGGAGTCACCGGAGCTGGCAACTCGCCGCGGGCCGAAATGCTCTTCGGAGAAGTCACGGAGAATTTCCGCGCCTACGCGGTTGGGAACGAGCATCGGCACCTTCCCGAGATGCGCGCGACGATTTCCCGCCTGAACGGCGATCTCGACCTGTTGTTCACGCCTCATCTCCTGCCGGTGGCGCGCGGCATTCTCGCGACGCTCACCGTTCCGGTCACGTCGATTCCAGGCGACGTGTTGTCGCCCTGGCGCGAGGACTACAGCGGCGAACCGTTCGTGGAACTCGCCGATGAGCCGCCGTCGTTGAGGGACGTTGTGCGTCGCAACGTTGTCCGGATCGCGGTCCGCCGCGTGACCGGCGTACGCCAACCCACGCTCCTCGTCTTCGCCGCAATCGACAACCTCGTGAAGGGCGCCGCCGGTCAGGCGATCCAGAATGCGAACGTTTCTCTCGGGCTGACCGAGACGATGGGGCTGCCCGCGTGAGGCGCGTCGTGAAGATCGGTGGACGCGCGCAGAGCGATCCCGCCTTGCCGCGCCTGCTCGCCCAGGCAGTGCGCAAGGGCGATGAGTTCGTCATTGTGCACGGTGGCGGCGATGAAGTCACGGCGCTGCAGCGCCGACTCGGCTCGGAGCCCACATTCATCGGGGGCCGCCGCGTCACCACCGCCGAGGACATTGAGGTGGTGCGGATGGTTCTCTCGGGCGCGGTCAACAAGCGACTTGTCAGGCAGCTGCTCGATGAAGGCGTCGCCGCCGTCGGCATCTCCGGCGAGGACGGCGGACTCCTGCCGGCGTTGCTCCTGGACGACGGCGCCCTCGGGGCCGTCGGAGAGCCCCTGACGGCCGACGCGCGACCGGTTGAAGCCCTGCTCGCCGCCGGCTTCGTTCCCGTCATCTCCCCGCTCGGCCGTCACGCCGAAACCGGACAGGGTCTCAACGTGAACGGCGACGACGCCGCTGCGGCGATTGCCGGAGCGCTGCGCGCGGATGAACTGCTGCTGCTGGCCGACGTGCCTGGTGTCCTCGACACGTCGGGGTCATTGCTCCCTCTCATTTCCGCCGATGCCGTAGACGACCTGATCGCGTCCGGGACCGCACGGGGCGGCATGACTGCCAAGCTCCAGGCGGGTCGCCGCGCGCTGGCCGCGGGAGTGTCCGCGGTCAGGATCGGCGACGCCAACGCGCTCCTCAACCTCGCTGTCGGCACCCGCCTCACCAACGCTCACTCGCCCGCCTGAACATGGCCACCCTCATGGCACCACCATCCGTCACACCGACGCCTGCGACTGCTCCTTCGGCATTGCTTCCAGTCTACAAGCGCGCCCCGATCGAACTGGTGCGCGGCAAGGGAATCCGCTTGTACGACGCCGACGACAAGGAGTACGTCGACTTCACGAGTGGCATCGCCGTCAACGCGTTAGGCTACGGCGATGACGGGCTGCGGGAAGCCATGCATGCCGCGGCCGACGGGCTGGTTCATGTCTCGAACCTCTTCCGGACGGCTCCCGGGGAACAGCTCGCCCAGCGACTGATCGAACTCTCGTTTGCCGACCGCGTCTTTTTCTGCAATTCAGGCGTCGAGGCGAATGAAGGGGCATTCAAGTTTGCCAGGCGCTGGGCGCGAACGGTGGGATCGCTTGCCAAGCACGAAATCATAGGCGTGCGCGGCTCGTTCCACGGGCGCCTCTTCGCCTCGCTGGCAGCGACCGATCGACCCGCTTATCGCGCTCCCTTCCGTCCGCTGGCCGGAGGAATCTCGATCGCCGAACGGGATCTGGAGAGCCTCGCCGGCATTCTCTCGAGTGAAACAGTCGCGGTGCTGGTCATCGAACCGATCCAGGGCGAAGGGGGCGTGCGCGTCCTCGATGCCGGGTATCTGCGTGAACTTCGGGCGCTGACTCGCGAGCGGCGCATTGCCCTGATGTTCGACGAAATCCAATGTGGACTGGGGCGCACGGGTCACCTCTTTGCTTACCAGAGGGTGAATGTCGCTCCTGACCTGATGACGCTTGCCAAGCCTATCGCCGGCGGACTGCCGATGGGCGCGATCCTCATGACCGAGGAGATCGGCGCGACGATCCAGCCGGGCGACCACGGCTCTACCTTCGGCGGCGGCCCCTTCGTGACTTCGGTCGCGCGTCATGTGCTGGATCGTGTCGCGGACCCCAAGCTGCTGGAATGGGTTCGCGGTGCGGGACAGTGGCTCGGCGATTCGCTGCGTGATCTGGCGACTCGAACCGGGCGCATCCGGGAGGTGAGGGGCGTCGGGTTCATCTGGGGAATCGACGTCCACGAACCGGCGGCGGAGGTGGTTGCCCGCGCTCGCGCCGAAGGACTCCTGCTGGTGGGCGCGGGGGACTACACGCTACGCATTCTTCCTCCGCTTGTCGCGACACAGGCGGACCTGGAGGAAGGACTGCGCCGCCTCGAGCGCGCGTTAGGCTGACCGGCGCCGGCGGCGCGCTGGGCGGCCCGGCGTCCGGCGGTGGCATCCGTGATGTCCGGGCGCCATTGTCCCCCGATGACCGAGCCCCCATTCAAACCGCTGGCGTTCACCCGTCTTCCGCCTGACGAGATTGTCGGGCGCGCGCGGGAATTCCATGCCAGGATGGCGACCAGGCGAACCACGCGCCACTTCTCCAGCGATCCCGTGCCTCGCGAGGCCATCGAACTGGTCATTCGCACGGCGGGAACGGCTCCCAGCGGAGCCCACCAGCAGCCGTGGACGTTCGTTGCCGTTTCCGATCCCGAGCTCAAACAGCGCATTCGTGAAGCGGCCGAGCGTGAGGAATTCGAGAACTATCACGGGCGCATGCCGTCGGAGTGGTTACAGGCGCTCGCTCCGCTCGGCACGGACGAACACAAGTCGCACCTCACCGACGCGCCATGGCTCGTGGTGGTCTTCCGCAAGGCGTACGGAGTCAACGACGATGGCTCGAAGCGCCCGCACTACTACACCCAGGAGTCGGTTGGCATTGCCACCGGGTTTTTCATCGCCGCGGTGCACATGATGGGCCTCGTAACCTTGACCCATACGCCAAATCCAATGGGCTTCCTCTCCGAGCTTCTGGAGCGGCCACGGAATGAGAAGGCCTATCTCATCCTTCCTGTTGGGTATCCCGCCCGGGACGCGCAGGTTCCGGATATCGAACGACTTCCCTTGTCCGCAATCGCGAGTTGGCGGTGAGTTCCAAAAACGGACTTCGACGGTTCGTGAGACTCGATGGGGCACGAAACTGGCAAAGGATAGTGCTGGACCCCGGTTTCTCGGGGTACATTCCCCGGCCATGTCCAGATTGAATTTTCCGCGCTCAACTTCGACGGCCGTCGCCATGGCCGCGCTTTGCCTGTCGGCCAAAGTGGCTGCGCCACAAACCGCGCCGCAGCGACCAACGCTGGTCGTCATGCTGACCATCGATCAACTGCGTCCGGACTATCTCACGTTGTTTGAGAAGCAGTTCACGGGCGGGCTGGCTCGTCTGCTTCGCGGCGGCGCCGTGTTTCTGAACGGATTCCAGGATCACGCCAACACCGAAACGGCTCCGGGACATGCGAGTGTTTTGTCGGGCCGCTTTCCAAGCAGCACCGGCATCGTGTCCAACGCAGCGGGCGTGTACGACCCGCAGTTCCCCCTGGTTGGGGCACGTGGCGATCCAGCGTCGCCGTTCAGATTCCGCGGAACAACCCTGGTTGACTGGCTCCGATTCAACAACTCGGGGTCGCGAGCGCTTTCGGTTTCGCGCAAGGACCGGGGCGCCATTCTGCCGCTCGGGCGCGCGATGCAACCCGCGTATTGGTGGGCGCGGAGCAACGGCACCTTCACAACCAGCCGTTATTACGGCGACTCACTTCCCACGTGGGTCCACGCGTTCAACGACCGCAGACTGTCCCACCAATGGGCTGGCAAGTCATGGGATCTGTTGCTCGATCCAGCTCAGTACCTCGAGCCTGATTCAGTAGCGTCTGAGAGCGGCGGTCGAGACTACGTCTTTCCCCACCTGTTCCCGTCGGACCCCGCACAAGCATCGGCGAGCATCGACGGGTTTCCCTTCATGGATCAGCTCACCCTCTCCTTCGCGCTCGAAGGGCTGAAGCAGATGCGACTGGGAGCTGGTCCCGGAACGGACCTCCTGGCGGTGTCACTCTCTACCACCGATGCTGTCGGTCATCGCTTTGGTCCTGACTCCCGCGAGATCCACGATCAGATCCTTCGCCTCGACCGGTATCTAGGCGCGTTTCTCGACTCGCTTTTCAGTTTGCGAGATTCGACACGGGTTGTTCTGGCGCTCACCTCCGATCATGGGGTCACGCCGCTGCCCGGCACCAAATCCAGGTATCCCAACCAGGGCTCGGGCCGCGTGAACCTCACGCCCGCGATCGTACCGCTCTTCGCCAGCCTGCGGGCCGCCGGAGTTGATACAAGCGCGTTTGCGTTCGACGAGGAGGGCATTCTCTACCTCGATGAAGCGGCTATTACGCGAGCCGGACTCCGCACCGAGGCCGTGACGAGGACATTTGCGGCTGAGGTCATGAAGGTGCGTGGCGTCCTACGCGTCGATCGCGTGTCGACGCTCGCTACCAAGGATACGGCAACCGATTACGTCGCCAGACGCTGGTTACACCAGCTTCCACCGGAATCTTCCGCGGCGGCCGTAGTGACTTTGCGGCCGTACTGGTACTGGCAGAGCATGAGTTACTCCACGCATGGATCGCCGCACGATTCGGACGCACAGGTGCCGATCATTTTCTACGGCGCCAGCGTTAAACCCGGCCGCAATACGAGACGGGCGCTTGTCGTGGACATCGCCCCGACGCTCGCGACCATCGTCGGCGTGCGACCCCTGGAACGCCTCGACGGGCACGTACTGCGCGAGGCGATTCGACCCTAACGACGATGCGGCCGAAGCAGCCGACGTCCCTGGAGCGCGTGCGCTTCGGCCCCGTGCGGACACTCAATGTCCGCGCCAGCATGCTCACCGGAGAGGAATCCGCGCGTCGGGTCGAATTGTGGTTGCGGTCGAAACAGGTCGAGTTGAGTGGCGATGTTCTCGTGATAACAGGTCGCGGCGCAGGGAGCCTGGGTGGAGTCCCCGTCGTCAAGGAAGCGACACGGCGCGTGCTGAACCGCCTGCGCCGACTCGGGGTGGTCGAGACGTACGGCGAGGACACGCCTGGCTCGTTTGTCGTCGCGCTGGCGCCACTCCGATCACTCCTCGAGGCGCCCGCCCGCCGGCGAACGCCCGCGCCAACGTCGACAAGGAAGGGCTCGACCATCCAGGGTTTGAAGACTGACACTCGAGAACGGCTCCACTATCTCGCCAGCCGAGCGATCGATGCGCTCGGCGTGAAGGACGCCAGCGAGGGACTCGTCGCGGGCGAGATGGCTCGCCAGTTCTCAATGATTGCCCGGACAGCGCCGGCGGGCGTTGATGCCGACCAGTGGGTGGACGCCGCGATAACAAGAGCGCTTCGAGAGTACGCCGAATCGGACCGTTAACAGACTATTTAGCCGGTTATAGGGCTATGTGGCCCTCGCCACTACTTTCGTATTTTCAGGGTACCCGGCGGAGTAACGGCCATTGGGGGCCGTTCTTGCGCAGTAGCCGCACCGACATAACTGCTGTCGTCAAGGGCCTTTAGCTCCTCTGGCACATCGACGGTCAGCTCGGAAACAACATCGTCCGACACCACGGGAGCCAGCGACCGGGGCGGCTCCAGGGATGTGACCGCTACTCTCGCGGAAAAGCCTGTCGTGGAATGCGTTACGCCACTGCAGGGGCATCCGACAGACACCGCGGCGTCCACGAGTATCGGGTTCGACGACATGAGCTGCTGGGCGATCTCGATCGAGAGGTCTGGGCCCTCGATCTCAACCAGGTCCCTTTCGCTGCAGCGTTGCCACAGAGCCTCAGGTGTCGGGCAACCGCCGGGGAGACTGACGAAACGCCGCCGATCGGGCGGTATGCGATCGAAGAACACATCCGACTGCTGGGCGACATGGACTCCACGAGTCCGAAGGAGGGCGAAGAACTCCTGGGGGTCGTACGCGACGTCGTAGTCGGGAGGCTTCGCACTCGGGCATCGGCCAACGAAGCTGATTGATCCCACGCGATGTCCCAGAGTCTTTCGCAGGTGCCTTGCCACAGCAACCGGGGGGGACGCGAGCAACACCATCGAGTTCAAGAGGTCATTTCCAGCCTGCAGCAGGCGCTCGCGCACCATCGGGCACGAGCAGAGAATCGCCGGTGCCGGACCCCGATTTCCCAAAGTCCGCAGGGCGGCCTCAGCTACGAGTTCGTCGCCCCAGGACAGTGGAATTGCGAGGTCAAAGCCCAACACGCCGCAAGCGTTCGCCAATTGAATTGGCCTCGCCGGCAGCGCCTCTATGAGTGTGTCTGTCCCGACAACGAGAACCGCCAGCGATTCTGGCGACTTGCTTGATTCCAACTCCATCCGTTGGCAGCCGAGCCCGCCATTCCATGGTAAGCAAGCGGCGCGCCATCGGAGTGTCCAGCATGGAGCAGCCGTATATTGCTATCATGCCGGCACATCGGGCTCCAGAAGCGCCAGTTTTGGAGGTTGGACGCCACTCCAGTCTCCGCCCCGATGAGCTCGTTCGATATGGTCGCCATCTGTCCCTCCCTGGCGTCGGTCTGGCCGGTCAGGAGCGACTCAAGGCCGCAAAGGTGGCTATCGTCGGACTCGGAGGGCTTGGATCTCCGGCGGCCATGTACCTTGGCGCCGCAGGTGTGGGAACGCTCGGTTTGATCGACGGCGACCACGTCGATCTCTCAAACCTGCAGCGTCAGGTGCTTTTCGGGGATGACGATGTTGGCCAGATGAAAGTCGAAGCCGCCGCTCGCCGGCTGGCCGGCATGAATCCCGGCGTCGTGCTCCGGAAGTTTCCAGAGCGACTCGATTCAAGCAATGCACTCGAAGTGCTTAGAGCGTTCGACATCGTGCTCGACGCGTCGGACAACTTTCCGACGCGCTATCTGGTCAACGACGCGACGGTTCTCCTCGGCATTCCCAATGTGCACGGAAGCGTGTTGCGTTTCGAGGGACGCGTGTCTGTGTTCGGCACGGAGGACGGTCCGTGCTACAGGTGCCTGTATCCGGCGCCGCCACCACCCGGTGTCGTGCAGGATTGTCAGGACGCAGGCGTTCTCGGTGTGTTACCCGGCCTGGTGGGCGTCCTGCAGGCGACCGAAGTGATCAAGATGGTCTGCCAGCTCGGTGACACGATGGCTGGGCGGCTCTTGATCATCGACGGTTTGGGGCTGCGGTTTCAGACATTTCATGTGAAACGCGACGTGAACTGCCCGATGTGTTCGACGCACGAGATCCGGGCGCTCATCGATTACGACGCGTTCTGCGACGGCGCACGCAGTGACGTCGCCATCGTGTCCCTCACGCCGGCCAGAGTGGCGCCGCTCCTCCGCCAGGAAACTCAGGTTCTCGACGTGCGGGAACCCTGGGAATGGGAGATCTGCCGATTGCCGGGCGCGTTGCTCGTGCCACTCGCTGATCTCGATAAGCACATGGGCAAGCTCGACCCTCAGAGCGAAACCATCGTGTACTGTCATCGTGGAACGCGGAGCGCAGACGCCGCGCGCAGGTTGCGCGCTGCTGGTTTCACGCGAGTGGCGCATCTCGAAGGCGGCATTGATCGATGGAGCGTTGAAATGGACACGAGCGTGGCCCGCTACTAGCCACACGCGTGGCCGATGTCATCGAAGGCGCGGAGCCGATCTCGCTGGATCATGGCCCGAGGGGCGTGCTCCTCCTCCACGGCTTCGGCGACACGCCGCAATCAGTTCGCGCACTCGCCGGCGCCCTGCACGCCATGGGATGGACAGTGCGTGCGCCGCTTCTCCATGGACACGGCGCATCCCTTCAGGTCTTCACGGCCGCTCGCGCGAAACACTGGCTCACTGAGTCGCGACACGCGCTCGACGAGCTGCGTCGGCATTCGACGCGCGTCGCGGTGGTGGGGCAGTCGATGGGCGGCGCCCTGGCGACCATCCTCGCGTCGGAACGCGATGTCGACGCGATAATCCTGTTGGCGCCCTTCCTTCGGCTCACGCGGCGCATGGCACGGATCGCCGCATTTCATCGCCTTGTGTCACCCTTCGTGCCGTACCTTCGCTCCCGTTCTGAATCGTCGATACTCGACCCACAGGCGCGCAGCCGCGCGCTGGGACGCGGTGTGACCACTCCGCGCCTGCTTCACGAGCTTTCGCTCATCGTGCAAGAGGCATGGGAAGCCGCTCCAACCGTTCGTGCACCGACGCTGGTCATTCATTCACGACAGGATCCACGCATTGCCGTTGATGACGCGGAGGCTGCATTCGCGCGGCTCGGCAGCGCCGAGAAGGTGCTCGCGTGGGTGGAGCGAAGCGGACACGTGCTGTCGGTGGATTTCGACCGCGACTGGGTTGCCGAACAGGTGCTCGGTTGGCTCGAGTCGCGAACGCGCGTGGTGTGACGCTCGCGTGCGTGGCAATGGCGCCCGCCAAATGGTTACATTGCATCAGCGCGGCCCGGACGGGACGGACCTGTCCGGGCCGCAGCGTTACGAGGAGGCGCCATGACGAAGCTTCCTCTGGCGCGCCATGGAGTGACCATCTCGAGCGAGCATCATGCCTGACGTGACCTGTGCCCGCTGCGGGCAGACCCGCGCGGGTTTTGAGCGACCACCATTCCCCGGAAAGATCGGCGCGCGGGTCGTGGCCGAAGTCTGTCAGTCCTGTTGGGGCGACTGGCTCAAGCAGCAGACGATGCTCATCAACCACTACGGGCTCAACGTCATGGATCCGCAAGCACGCGCGTTCCTGACGAGAAACCTCCAGGCCTTCCTCTTCAAGAGCGGAGCCGGCGAGGACGTGGACACCTCCAAAGAGGGGACCATCACGTGGTGAGCCATCCGCGGAAGACGCCTGGGATTCGACGCGGCCTGGCGGCGTGCGCCCGTGTTCTGGCGTCGACGGCGCTGATTCTTCTGGTCGACGGTTGTGCGAGCGGCGGCGGACCGGCAACGACGACGGCCGCGTCACGAGCGGCCGGGTCAGGCACGGCGTGGACGGATTCTTTGCTTGCATCTCTCTCCGTGCGCGATCGCGTGGCGCAGCTTGTCTGGCCATTTGTGCTCGGCGACTACGTGCCCGAAGGCAGCACCGAGTGGGCACGCATCAGGCGGCTGGTGACGGAGCAGCATGTCGGAGGTTTCATCGTGTCGGTCGGTTCGCCGATCGACATCGCCGCCAAGATGAATGCGCTGCAGGAGCTGAGCGATTTGCCGCTCCTTGTCAGTGCGGATCTCGAGACCGGCGTTGGCTTCCGGGCGCGCGGCGGGTATTTCCTGCCTAACGCCATCGACCTCGGCGGCGCGACGTCGTTCCCGTGGCAAATGGCGCTCGGCGCCATCCGGGATACGGCGCTGGCCTACGACATGGCAAAGGTTACGGCGCGTGAGGCCAGGGCTCTGGGGATTCACGTCGCGTTCGGCCCGGTGCTCGACGTGAACAACAATCCGGCGAATCCTGTCATCGGGGCGCGGAGTTACTCCGAGGACCCGGCGTTGACCGCTCGTCTGGGCGCCGCGTTTGTGCGTGGGCTCCAGGACCACGGCATGCTGGCGACCGGGAAACACTTCCCCGGCCACGGCGACACGGAAACGAATTCCCATCTCGCACTGGCGATGGTGAGCGCGTCGCGGAGCCGGCTGGACTCGGTGGAGCTGGTTCCATTCCGTGCAGCGGTTCGCGCGGGCGTTGGCGCGATCATGACGTTCCACGGTTTTCTTCCGGCGCTGGATTCCAGCGGCGTCCCTGCCACGCTCTCGCCGCTGGTCATGTCCGACCTGCTGCGGCGCGACATGCAATTCGATGGGATCCTGATCACCGATGCGATGGACATGGCGGGCGTGATCGATCGATTCGGGGCAGTGGAAGCCGCCAAGCGCGCCATCGCCGCTGGGAACGACATTCTTCTCATGCCGGCTGATATCGCGGGTGCGATCGACGCGGTCGTGGCCGGGCTGTCTGAAGGCCGTTACACCGAAGCGCGCCTGAACGAATCGGTCCGGCGCATCCTGCTACTCAAGGATCGGCTTGGTCTGCGAAGGGAGCGCAAAGTACCACTCGAGCGTGTGCGTTCAATCGTCGGCGATTCTGCGCACGTGGCGCTGGCACAAACCATCGCTGATCGATCCGTGGTGCTCGGCAAGGATGTTGGGGCCCTTGTGCCTTTCCCGGGCGGGCCTGGTGCCGCGCGCGTGCGATCCGTCACGTATGCCAGGCGCGCGGACCTTGGAGCCGGTACTTCGTTCAACGCCGAGCTGCGGCGCCTCGGTGCCATGGTGATGAGCACCTACGTCAACGCCGATGACAGCCTCCCGAATCTCGATGCGTTCCTCGCTTCGGTCGATACCGGCGACATCGTCGTTGTCGGATCGTACGTGAACATCAGTTCAACTACGGCGACGGCGGGCGCTCCACCGGCGTTCGAGGCTCTCATGAACGGCGTTCGCGCGAGGACGCCGCGCGTGGTTCTGGTTGCCTTCGGGTCGCCGTATGCGCTGATGCAGGCGCCGGATGTTCCAGCGTATGTCGTGTCATGGGGCGGGTTCTCGGCATCGCAACGCGCCGCGGCACGCGCGCTGGCCGGCGAGATCGGGATAACAGCGACGCTGCCTATCTCGATTCCACCGCTTCTCAGCTTTGGCGCCGGCGAGCGCCGCGCGCCTCGCCGGCCGTAGCTCGCCCAGGTCCCCGGCAGGAAGTCGAGACCTTGACATTAGTCACATTCTGAGACTTATTCGCGCCCCATGGGTGTGCGGAACGCTTCGTCCTCACGCACGGCCCCGTCCGCCGGTCTCGTATCGATAGACGTCGTGCTGGTTTCGCTCCATGAGCGCCGCCTTTGGGTGCTCAGTGAGGCGCCAGGTGCAACCAAGCCGCGACGTCTGTCTCTCCCCTGGGGCGCGCCGGCCAGGCGGGAGCAGCTTGATGAAGCCGCCGCGCGAATTGCGCGGCGGGCCGTCGGCGTGATCCCGACATGGATGGAACAGGCCGGCGCTTTCGGAGATGGCCTGAAACATCCCGGCGGTTCGACTCTATCGGTGTGCTATGCCGCCGTCCTCCCGTGGTCCAAGGCGGCTCCGTTCTGGGCGTGGATGGATGCCCAGGCGCTTTCCGGCCTCACTGAACGGCATCGCCGGATGGTATCCGTTGCACTGGGTGTCATTCGTGTTCGCCTGGAACAGGCACCGCTCGCGTTCTCGCTGCTGCCCCGTGAGTTCACGTTGTCCGAGTTGCAGCAGGCGTATGAGACAATTCTCGCTCGTCGCCTGCACAAGGCGAGCTTCAGGCGTGCCTTGCAGGCCGCGTTCCTCGTGGATCCAACCGGTGAATGGCGCGGCGAGGGACGTGGACGGCCGGCGCAGCTCTATCGACTCGCTCCGCGTCGGCGGAAGAGCAGCCGGCGTGGCGTGCGACTCGACCTGCTGTGAACCGGGAACACGGACAGCACCTTCCGCGTACGGATGAGTGATCGCGACGGCGTTGTGACGCAGACGTGATGAGACGCCGCGTTCTTGGTACTGGCTGGAGTGCGCGCGCGTGCCGGCACACCCAGATCTTCCGGTCGGTAGTTACTATTAGTTGCAAGGTGTGAATTAGACACAAAGCCCCGGGGGCGTTCATGCTCGCCTTCCTCGATTCGCTCTGTGGTGCCCTGACCGCGCGCGATGCGATTCGCATTCGCCACTTGCTCGCGCATCCCCTGTCGCGAGCGCTACCCCGCGCCGTGCGTGAAGAAGCGCATGCCATTGCCGGTGGATCGTCGCGAGGATCCGTTGCACCACTGCAGGCAATGCGCCTCTATCACCAGACCGCGCACCTGCTGGGTGTTCGATCCGATCCGGCAGTGCGGCGTCCCATCGCCAGGGAAACCGGTCGACGGCAGATCGACTTGCCGCTCGAGGCCTTCGCTCCGAGATAGAAATCCCGTCCGAAACACAACGCCCCGGGAATCGCTCCCGGGGCGTTTCGTTTCGACAGCGCGCCGTTCTCAGAAACGCGCTTTGCCGTCAGATCTCCAGCGAAGCAGAGCGCGGGCCACCGCAACGTTGTCCGCCGCTATCGAAAGCAATTGCGTGAACACGTTCTGGCGCGTGCCTCCCTCGGCCGATGCCACTACCGGTGGCACGTGTCCATCGCGACGGGCCGGGTCCGACCTTCGCTCGACCGCGACATAGGCACGATGAATCCCCGCGGCCGACGGCGGATCCACGTCGACGTTTACAAAACCGCCTCCGGGCAGCGTCCGGCTATAGAGGGTCTTATCGGAGGGCATCTCGTGACTGTCGCGATAGGAACGGCGGGTGGGAGCTCTCCTCAATGACGACTAATCCTGCATAGCGTGACAGAACGCGAAAAAATAACCTTCTACAGGGAATCGGCGCGGTTAAGGCTGCGCCCGCCGTCATCCGCCAGGACAAGAAGCGCGCCTCGCAGCAGGCCGCGAGACGCGCTCATTCGAACTGTCGAGAGCGGTGGAAAGCTCTAGACCTTCATCACATCGGCCGCCTGAGGCCCCTTCTGGCCCTGAACGATCTCGAATTCCACCCGGTCACCCTCCGCAAGCGACTTGAAGCCACTCGACTGAATGGCGCTGAAGTGGACAAATACATCGGGACCACCCTCATGTGAGATGAACCCGAATCCCTTGGCGTCGTTGAACCATTTCACGGTTCCGGTGATGCGTGCCATTGCTACTTGCTCCTCTCCTTCCCGATCGGGCTGGTGTGAAAGAACTCGTACTCGTCGTCCCGACGGCTGTGATGCCTGACCGGGTTTGTACGGGTACCATGTTGCCGGCTTTGCGTTCCCCGGCTCCACTCATGCAAACCGCTCCCGGGGATAGACACGGGAGCGGTGTGATTCATTGACAAACATGACTTGAGGAACTGAGCTGTTGTCAGGCCGCGCCGGCGATGTAGCGGGCAATTCGCCCACATGATATGCATCGCAGCGTTACATGCGAATGCGGAGCGGGCGGCATGCTTGACGGTGAACGCTCAATATTACCGGAACAGGACGGACAACTCAGGGGAGAACCCGTGCGGTCGTTCGCGATCAGATGCAGCGCTTGCGCGGGGTTGTACGTCGCCGGACGTGGCTTGCGCATGACTCCTCCAAAACTGTAAACCCGACCCACTTCCCCAACGGCCGGTGTTGAAAACTAACCACCTTGGGACCCATATCCAAGTTGCCAGCGCCAAACGAGATACGCGCTGCTGGGTGTCCCATCTTCGGGAGACCAGGCGACGAAAGTTCACGGGCTGCTGGTCAATCGTGCTACGCGTCGCGGAGGGGTATCGTTGGAGCGGAACAGCAAGACCGCCGCGGCGTTCGTCAGCCGCGCAGGATGTTCTTCCGCATCGAGCGCGAACTCAGTTCTTCCAGTCGGCGATGAAGAGATTCGTTTCGCCTGGTTTGGAGTTTCCACGATTTGACGCCCACACGATCCGGCGACCATCCGGACTGAACATCGGGAAGCCGTCGAACTCCTCATGGCTCGTAATCTGTTCCAGACCCGAGCCGTCGAGGTTGACGAGGTAGAGCTCAAAGTTACGGCTTCTCGGATTCTTGTAGTTCGACGAGAACACAATTCGACGACCATCGGGCGTCCACGACGGTCCGAAGTTCGCACCGCCAAGGTTGGTAATTTGTCGCTGCTCACTGCCGTCAGCGTTCATCACCCAGAGTTCCATCTGCCTTGGCCGAACCATGCGTTGGGCCAACAATCCCTGGTAATCCGCGAGTCCTGCTGAATCGGGTGGGTGCCAGGCGCGGTAGGCGATCTTCGTCCCGTCAGGCGACCACCACGGCCCCCCATCGTAGCCCGGCGTTGCTGTCAGGCGGCGCACGTCGGATCCATCGACGTTCATCGTGTAGATGTCGAGATCACCGTCCTTGAGCGACGTGAAGACGATGCGTCTCCCGTCCGGCGACAACACTCCTTCCGCTGTGTAGACGTTGTAGTTGGTCAACCGGCGCAACCCAGTGCCGTCCCGATTGGCTGCGTAGATGTCGAAGCGGTCGAGCCCCCAGACGTATCCGGCTGAAGGATCAGGGCGCGGCGGGCAGGTTGAGTCGTGGGCGTGAGACGACGCGAAGAACAACCGCTTGCCGTCGGGCAGGAACCATCCGCAGGTGGTCTTGCCGTGGCCGTTCGAGACGCGTTGGAGGCTCGAGCCATCAATGCGCATCACATACTGCTGGTCGCATGCTCTGCCGTCGCGCGTGGATTGGAACGTGAGCCACTGGCCGTCGCGACTGAAGTACGCCTCGGCATTCTCGCCGCCGAAGGTCACCTGCCGGATGTTCGCGAGGTGACTTTCGCCGGGCTGCGCGGCGACGTTTTGAGGGCCCTGTGTGCCCGTAGACTGAAACGCCGCCACGAAGATCGTGGCGGCGCCGAGTACCGATCTCTTCATGCGGAGGAATCTATCGTCTTGCGGTTACGAGTGAGAAGAGCTCCTGCTGGGAGTTCCCACGGCGGAGCAGGTCGATCGCCTGACGAAGCTGCGGATCATTGTCGAGCGTGCGCCGACGCGCTGTCGAGTCCCCGAAGGCGAGACGCGAAATTCGCATGTCGAGCTCACCGTCAATGAACCGTGAAGCACCCGTGTAGAGACCACGGTCAACTTGAATCCCCTTCGCCTGGAAACGGCGATACAGCTCGTCGCGCCAGGTCGGCTGAACCTTGAAGTCGGGAGTGACCTTGTCCTTCAGCTCGTACGCGTAGTCGTAGAGGAGTACGTAGATCTCCTGCCACTTGGCCGCGGTCGCTTTGCGGAACTCCTGCTCGGCCGTCGTAAACGTGTCCGGCTTGACGATCAGGTCAGGAGTAACTGCTCCGCCTCCGTAAACCGTGCGGCCAGCGTCCGACTTGAACGTGGGCCGTGGGCCGGCCTCGACAGAGTCGTGGTCCACCTCGACCCACGCGCCATCCTCAGTGAGAACGCGCTCCTTCTGGATTGAGCGACCTGACGGCGTGTACCACTTGCCCGTCGTCATCTTGAGCGCATAGCCGCCGTCCAGGTTGAACACGGTCTGGACCAGCCCCTTTCCGAACGAGGTCGTGCCGATGATGACCGCGCGATCATGATCCTGAAGCGCGCCGGCGACGATTTCCGACGCCGATGCGGAGTACTGGTCGGTCAGGATGACCAGCGGGAGCGTGGGAGCGATGGGTTTTTCGCGAGCATAGTACGTCTGCGGTTCAACGTTGCGACCGCGAACGCTGGCGATCTCCTGTCCCTCCTTGAGAAACAGGTTGGTGATGGAGAGGGACTGATCGAGGAAGCCGCCAGGATTGCCGCGGAGATCCAACACCATCCCCTTCGCGCCCTGCGCCTGGAGGCTCGTGATGGCGCGTCCAAGCTCGGCGGTCGACGTCTCGTTAAAGCCCTGAAGGGGGATGTAGCCGATCTTTCCATCAAACAGGATCGCGTAAGGAACGGCTGGTACGCGAATCAGCGCTCGAGTGAACGTCGCCTTGATTGGTTCCGGAACACCGGGACGCGCGAAGGTGACATTCACTTTCGTTCCCGGCGTGCCCGTCAGCGAATCCGCCACGCGACGCGAATTCCATCCACGCACCGAAAGCGTATCGACTCCGACGATGACGTCGCCTTCGCGAATGCCGGCCCTCTCCGCAGGAGTGTTCGGGAAGACAGTCACGATCGTGACGCCCTTTCCAGGCTGCTCCTCAATGCGCATGCCGATGCCGCCGTAACGACCAGCCGTGCTCGTATTGAACTGGGTGAGCTGCCGTGGAGACATGAGCTCCGAATACGGATCCTGGAGCTGTGTCACTAGTCCGCGGGCTGCTTTCTCATACAGATCGGCGGCGTTGACCGAGTCGACAAAGCGCGCATTAACCAGGTCAAGCACCTGCGAGAACAGACGGCCGCCCTCGCGTGAGGCGCGGTCCTGGACAACGAAGGCCCCCGCGATGGCGGGCACGAGAAGGACACCGATCAGGGCTGTTCTGCGCGATGGACGCATTGGACACCTTGGTGAAAGTGCTGACCGTGGTCGTACGTAGACGAGGTCAGCGAGTTCCCAGTCTATTCATCCGGACTGCGCGACCATGTTGTCGGTCACGCCTTGAGCCACAACGGGTTGCGTAGGGTGGCTCAAGGAATGCTAACACCCGGCGACCTGACCCCCGCAAGGACTCCGAGCACCATTTTCTGCAGGAAGGGACCCGGGACCGTCGCCATGCCCCGACAGACGTGCCTTAGACACTACTTCGGTCGACCCGCGAGCACGTAATCGACCAACCAGACACGGCGCTGTTGACGAATCTCGGCGCTTCGCAGAATCCCGGCCGACAACAGCATTTCATGCGCGGGTTGCAGGACCCTTACAAGATGTGATGGATACCGCTGCGCCAACGGAACGCGTTCAGCAAGACGTTCAAGGCTGACCCTCCACGCCAGGCTGCCTTCTGACCGGCTCACTTCGATCATGCGGTAGAGACGTCGTGCCACGGGCGATGACAGCGCGAAATACTGCGGCGACAGGATCATCGATGAGTGGCCCGCCGCGATGTTTGCGCGAAGTGGCGGAGAGAGTGTGACCCGCGCATCGCCAGGTTCCGAAGACGACAAGGTCGAGAAGAGAGAAAGCTGGTCCTTGTCCGCCTGACGGCGGCGGTCAATGCTCACGCTCGACAGCAGGGTAAAACGGAGTGAAACCGGCGACCCCGAGGTCGCGCTCCAGTATGCGTCGATTGATTCGAGCGTGGTTCGCTCGAGGCGCACGAGTGCCTTGCGCAGTTGTTCGTAGGTCCGGCCATCGGCTCGGCGTCCGATTGATCGCAGCAGCGCGTGCAGCGTGAAGCTCACACCGCCATCGGAAGGCGCGCCGTTTTCATGGAAGCGGCGGCAGACCTCGACATAGACATCTTGATCGAACGTGCCGGGCAAGCGATCTCCCGGGGCTGGCAATACCCGCCAACGTCCTCCGGACTCGGGAGCATGAACCACCGGCCCGGAGTCCGACGAGTCGCTCAACCGGAACAGCGGCAGGGATTCAACGCTCCGATCGAGCAACGCAATGCGCGACGGCGCGCGGCGCGTGCCGGTGTCATCGGCTGGAGGGGAGGTTGAGTCGGGCTCCAGCATCGTCAGCCGAGTCGGATGACCTGACCAGTAACCGGACCCGCGGCGCTCAGGCAGAGCCAGAGGACCCAGGCCGCCACCGCTTCCCGCTCGACATAGTGCTGATCCTGACCCATCGAAGCGAGGTTGGCATCGGTGCGGATGGCTTGCGGGGCAAGCGCATTCGATCGCACGCCATTCGCGCGTTCCTCGGCGGCGACGGCGCGCATCAGCGTAATGACGCCGGCCTTCGCCGCCGCATAAGCCGCCATGTTCTTTACGGCAGCTCCCGGGAGCGCCGCCGCTGAAGCGAAATACACCATCGATCCGCGCGCTCGCCGCACGAGCGGCAGAAAAGCGCGGGTGGTGACGAACGCGGTGGTGAGATTGATGGCGAACAACTTGTGCCACGAGGAGGGTTCAGTCTCCGCAACCGGTGATCCGTCGACGTATCCGCCGGCCATGTGAACAATCGCGGCAATTCCGGACGGCGCCAGGTTCGCCACGGCGTCGGACAACCCGGTGACGGCGTCCGAGTCCGTGAGATCACAGCCAAAGGCGTGCGTGCTGCCGCCCTGACGTCGGAGCTCGCTGGCGCGTTCGTTGACAGCGCCTTCGTCGCGATCAACGAGCACGACGGTTGCGCCCTTTTCGACGAACGCAGACGCAACGACTTCACCTACCTGACCGCGCCGGCCCACCCCGGTCAGCATCACCACGGAGTTTCGCAGCTCATCTGCCGCCCCAGCAGGCGGCATGGACGCCATTGTCATGCGTCGGAGCGGCCGAGTGTCGAACGGATTGCCTCACGAAGGGCAACCACCGTCTCGTCTTTCGCCGCAGGGGAATCGGTACGCAGGTGCAGTTCTATTCCATCTGCCACCGGAACCCGGCGCCACGATGCGGGCTCCTCGTCATCGCGCTCCGCCGCGCCGGGCCGACCGGTGAGGAGCACCGGAGCAAGCGACTGCGCAACTCGGCGCTCGAGAGCGTCGCCGGTCGTGTCGTGCATTTCCTGCTTGATCCCTTCGAGTGTCGAGCCTTCGCGCTGGCGCAGCTTGATCGACAACAACTGGAGAAAGTGCCGGTAATTGTACGTCGCTGAGGTGCCGACACCGTCGGGCCGGTCCATCAGCTGGTTTGCGACGTAGAACCGCACTGCTCTTGCCGAAGGCGCGGCGCGCGCCGATGCGTTCGTCGGACGAACGCCGGCGGAGTCGACGAGTGCGGTGACATGAGCCGCCAGCCCTCGTGCATTCCAGGGAGCATGACGGGCGTGTGCCCTGAGTAGCGCGAGAGGCGAGTCCGCCATGCGGCAACATTACGCCCCGGCGTCGAAGCTTCGCTAGGCAGCGAACGGTCGCGGAGGTGGAAGTTGCCCACTCCGCAACCGTTTGACTCAGCGAACTACTTCTTGCCGCGCGCTGCTTTCTTCGCCGGCCGTTTGGCTGCTTTCTTCCCAGCCTTTCCCGCCTTTGCGGCCTTTTTCGCCGGCTTTGCGGCAGCCTTCTTCGCGGCCTTCTTCGGTGCAGCTTTGGTCTTTTTCGCCGCCTTCACTGGCTTGGCCGCCTTCGCCTTTGGCGCTGCCTTCGCCTTGGGTGCTGGCGCCGCCTTTGGCGCCGCAGCCGGCTTCGGAGCTGAAGGCGCTTTTGGCGCAGGAGCCGCCTTCGTTTTCGTCGCCGGGGCTGTGGCAGGCGCTCCGGCCGCAGCGGGGGCGGCGGGTTTAGCAGCGCGTGCTCTGGGCGCCGGTGGCGGCGCGCCAAAGACCACCTCTTCCTCGTCGTCCGCGCCTGCGGCTTCCTCGGTCAAATCCGCGAGCTCCTCATCCTCATCGAGCGTAGCCTCCTCGGGCTCGTCCCAGAGGTCGCTGCTCTGTTTACCGGATCCCCAGCTGCTCCCTTCCTCATCCTCATCGTCGTCGAACGACGAGGATCCACCGTAGCCGGATTCCTCTGGTTCGTCGTCGTCGGAGAATTGCAGGGGCTTGTTGACTTCCTCGTCACGCGGCATGCGTGCCTCCTTAGCGGTGAAAAACGCCGGGGGCTCTCCGGCGGCTGGGTCGCCTGGTCGACTTTGGGGAATACCCGGCGTCGTGTATGGGCTTCTTGAGTTCAGCGATGAGATGCTGCCACGAACACCCTAGTACAGTGGCGGGGCGTCGGCGTCAAGCTGCCAGGGGAGAAGACACGAGCGCGCGCTACGATGGCTGCAGCCAGCGACCGTTAGGCCGTGCTTTCTTGTCGATCCGGCAGGTGCGAAGCGCCTCGGTTCTCGGCTCCGATTCACCCAAGCGACGAAATACGAACCGATGATCAGTCGACGAACTCCACCGTGACCTGTTGGGTGATGATCCCCGCGTTGAATCCGTGGTCGAGCAACGTTCGAACTGCGGTGCGTCCACGCTCTCCGTAGTCCCTGGTCCAGTCGTTGACGTACATCCCGACGAATGTGTCGGCCTTTGAGCGATCGAGGCCGCGGGCGAACCGCATCGCGTGGTCCAATGCTCCGGTGCGATGATCTAATGCATAGTCTATACTGGCGCGTAGATGGCGCGAAATCTCGCGAATTAGAGGCATTCCAAGGTCCTTTCTGACGACATTGCCACCCAGGGGAAGCGGAAGGCCGGTCTTCTCCATCCACCACTCCCCGAGGTCCGCGACCGAAGAGAGACCGGTGTCGCCGTACGTCAGCTGACCTTCGTGGATCAGGAGCCCGAAGTCCGCCTCGTTGTTTCGGACAGCCTCCTCGATTTCGTCAAATGGAACGACAACAGCTTCGAAGTCGGGGACTGCGAGCTTGAGCGCGAGGTACGCCGTGGTCAGCAGTCCCGGAACGGCGATGCGCCGACCGATGGCTTCGTGAAGAGTGCTGGGCTGCCGGGCCACCAACCGCGGACCATATCCGTCCCCCATTGAAGAGCCACTTGGGAGGAGCGCGTATCGATCGGCGAGATACGCGTAGGCGTGGATCGAAACAGCCGTCACCTCCAACTCGCCCTTCAAAGCGCGCCGGTTCAACGTCTCGATGTCCTGAAGCTCGTGCTCGTAGGTCAGGTCTCCGGTGTCGATCAGCCGTTCGGCCAACGCGTAGAACATGAACGCGTCGTCCGAGTCCGGGCTGTGTCCGACATGAATTGTGCGGGTCATGGAGGGGGAGGGGGGCTCAGTGAGGCGTTAGCGCCGGCCACGCGCGGCGGCCAGCGCGGCGTCGATGTCCGCTTTGTGACGGGTGTACTCGTCGAGCCCGCGCGCCAACTGGCTCTGCTCGGCGTCGAGAAGTCTGCGCTGCAAGGCGGAGCGATCGGCGTTGTTCCCGCGGGCGTCGGCGACCGCAATGGCGAGGACGAGCCCGAGCAGGTGGTTTGAGGACTGCTGAAGAATCGTATCCGCCTGCGCCTGGGCGAGGTCGAGCTGTCCGCTGACCTGCGCAACGCGGCCCAAGTCGTACCGCGAGTCGAGATCCAGCGGACCTAACGATTCGTACACGGGAATCGCCATCGACGCAAACAGAGCGACGCTGTCCCGCTTCCCCTCCTCTGACAGCCGCATGATCCGGTCGAACAGTCGACTGGCACGTTCCTGCGGCGACATCGAGGCGATGTCGACCGAGGCCGCGCCACCGATCGGGGCCGAGGCCATTGGAGCAGGGGGGGTCTGGCCGGCGCGCTGCGCGGCGAAGATCACCACGAGGGTGACAAACGCGAGGCCACCGAGGATCCAGGGAAGGTTGTTCGCTGGCGTGGCCTCCACCTTTTTGGCGCGCGCGGCAAGCCGGCGTCGCATCTCCAGCGCACCTTTTTCGTCGATGGCCTGCGCACCGACCGGCGCGCCGCAATCGTGGCAGAACTTCGCTCCTGGCGTGAGCGCTACGCCGCAGGAGCCGCAACCGGCCTCTTGAACGACTGCCCCGCATTCCGTGCAAAAGCGGCCAGCCGCGGGCGTCCCGCAGGACGGGCACGCAACAGCGGACCCTGACTTCGATTCTTGTTTTCGGGACATGCGGCGTGGCTAAGGAGGCAACAGTATAAAACAGATGTGAGATGTGAGATGTGGGATAAACTGCTTTCCGATCAAATCTGAATTGATCGGACGTCGCAGGTTATCTCACGTCTCACTTCTCACATCCAGTCCTGGGACGCCGTTCAAAGCACAGTCCGGAGCGTGTCCGCGCTCACGTTGGCGCCACAGAGCACCGCAATGACCCGTTCGCCCGCAGTCGTCGCGCTCCGTCGGGAAACGGCAGCCAGCGCCACGGCTGCTGAGCCCTCAATCAGCAGATGCTCAACTTCGATTGCGTGACGCATGGCGCGCGCGATTTCGTCTTCCTCCACCTCGACCCATTCGTCAACCAGGTCGCGGCACAACGGGAACGTGATGGAACCGGCCTCGATCCCGCCGGCAGTCCCGTCGGACAGCGTCGGGAGCGATGGGATATCGACGACGTGACCAGCGATTACTGACGCGGCCATCACCCGCGAGTTGGCCGGCTGCGCGCCGATGATCCGCACGCTGGGATCGTGATGCTTGAGATACGCGGCAATTCCGCCGATCAGGCCTCCGCCTCCGACCGCGACGACGACGGCGCCGATTCCATCCAGTTGGCGGCGCAACTCAACTCCAACCGATCCCTGCCCAGCGACGACGGCGAGGTCGTTATACGGCGACACGTAGGTTCGTCCGTCCAGCTCAGCCACGCGACGCGCTTCGACCTCGGTGTCCAGTCCATCGGTGCCGAACGCGATGACCGTGGCGCCCACCCTGCGCATCGCGGCTACTTTCGCCCGCGACGCCTGCTCGGGGACATACACCGTCACGGGAATACCTAACGCTGACCCGGCGTGCGAGACCGCGATGCCATGGTTGCCCGACGACGCCGTGACCACGCCGTGACTGCGTGCCGGCTCGGGAATGCTCAGGAGCCGATTCGTCGCTCCGCGAATCTTGAACGAGCCGGTCACCTGCAGATTCTCGCACTTCATCCACACGTCGGCCCCGGTCTCCTCGCTCAGCGAGGGAGACGGCACCGACGGCGTCTCGACGATGTGCGGCCGAATGCGATGTTCAGCGGCCGTGATCCGGTCAACCAGAGTTTCAGCCATTCCTGCGCGTGAACGGAACGAGGGGTCAGTACTTGAGCAGGTAGTTCTCCAGCTCCCACTGCGTGACCTGCGAAATGTATTCACGCCACTCGGCCCGCTTTGCGTTCAGGAAATGACGGGACACGTGCTCGCCAAGCGCGGCGATGATCAGTTCATCCTTTTCCAGTTCATCGCAGGCCTCGTTGAGGTCGTGCGGCAGGTCGTCGATGCGAAGCCGGCGTTTTTCGCGATGAGACATCTCGAAGATGTTCGTGTCCACCGGCTCTCGATGGTCCGCTTTCGTCGCGATCCCGTCCAATCCAGCCGCCAGCATCACCGCCAGCGCCAGGTACGGATTGGCTGACGGATCGGGCATCCGCACTTCGACGCGGGTCCCGGCGCCGCGCCGATCCGGAACGCGAATCAACGGCGACCGATTACGCATTGACCAGGCGACGTTCACCGGCGCCTCATACCCGGGCACGAGCCGCTTGTACGAGTTCACCAGCGGATTGGTGATAGCACAGAATCCGCGGGCGTGTCGCAACACGCCACCGATATAGTGCAGCGCCACGTCGCTCAACTCCCACTGCGCGCCGGCCTGCCAGAAGGCGTTCTTGCCGTCGCGGAAGAGCGACTGGTGGGTGTGCATTCCGCTTCCGTTCTGTCCGAAGATCGGCTTCGGCATGAACGACGCCAGCAAACCAAACTGCTGCGCTACGTACTTCACGACGAAGCGGAAGGTCGTGATGTTGTCGGCCGTGGTGAGCGCGTCGGCATACCGGAAATCGATCTCGTGCTGCCCGTGCGCCACTTCGTGGTGCGCCGCCTCCACCTCAAAGCCCATCTGTTCCAGCGCATCGACGATGGCCCGCCTCGCATCCTCGCCAAGGTCGGCCGGCGCGAGATCGAAGTAGCTCCCGACGTCGTGGGTGATCGTCGTGGGTTCGCCGCGGTCGCCCGGCTTGAACATGAAGAACTCCGCTTCCATGCCGGCATTCATCGCGAACCCCTGTTCCGCCGCGAGCGCGATCTGGCGTTTCAGGACTCCGCGCGGATCTCCATCGAACGGGCTGCCATCGGGACGGTTGATGTCGCAGATCAACCGACCCACACGGCTCGCCGGGTCGCCCCACGGAAAGATCCGGAACGTGGACAGGTCGGGCGCCAGGAGCATGTCCGACTCTTCGATGCGAACGAACCCCTCGATCGAGGATCCGTCGAACATGATGTCGCCCGCCAACGCCTTCTCGAACTGCGAACGCGGGATCTCGACGTTCTTGTTCACGCCGAGAATGTCGGTGAACTGCAGCCTCAGGAAGCGCACGTTCTGCGCAACCATCAGCGCCAGGAGTTCCTGGCGCGACACGCCCATGAATTGCGAAGTCGACACCCTGTTGCGTGGTTGGGGCCGGGTTTACCGATGGACGGCGGTGAGCGACGCGCGTGTGCCGCGGAGCGTCCGCAGGCAGCACGGGCCCGACCCTAACGAGTCGGGCCCTGGTGATTGAAATACGACTCGGCTCGCCCGGTCAGACCGGGAAGAGCATTTCGCGGTACTTGGGCAACGGCCACGCGTCGTCGGCGACGAGCAGCTCGAGGGCGTCGCACGAGGCGCGAACGTCCGCCATCGCGTCCGCGCCTTCGCTCGTGAGCAGCATCGCAGCCTTGGTCGGCGAATCGTGCATCTGCTCCGACCGATCGCGCACCTTGATCAAGGCATCGCGCTGCACCTTCAACCGCTTCGCCAGCCGACCGACCTCGTTGGCGCGATCGATCTGCGGAATCTCCTTGATGCCCGCCGACTTTGCTTGTGCCGCGTTCGAGGCCAGCGCGCCGGCGTAGGAATACGTGGCGGGGAGCACCATGGTATCCACCATCTCGCCCAGCGTGTACATCTCGATGAGCATGTCCTTGATGTACCGCTCGATCCGCACGTGATACCGCGACTCGAGTTCGGGTTCGGTGAGAACGCCCAGTCCCACCAGAACACTGTGCGCCTTTTTCGTGGTGAGTTCCGCCAGGCCTTCCGGCGCGCGTCGGAGATTCAGCAAGCCGCGCCTGGCGGCTTCCTTGACCCACGACTCGGCGTAGTTGTTTCCCTCGAACCGCACGGGCGTGGTCTCACGGAACACCTTGCGGACCACCTTCATGACCGCGTCGTCGACGTTGCGCGTCTTCTTCTTCTCGGCGCGGATATCGGCGGTGATAGTCTCGATGGCGCGAGCCACGGCAGCGTGAAGCAGCGTAATGGGCCAGGCGATCGACTGACCTCCACCCACGGCGCGGAACTCAAACTTGTTCCCGGTGAAGGCGAAGGGCGATGTACGGTTGCGGTCAGTGTTGTCCTTTTCAATCTCCGGCAGCTTCGCCACGCCTAACCTGATGAGCTGCTCCTCGGCTCCTGCCTTGGCGGCCTTGCCCTTGATGATGTCTTCGATGAGCTGCGTGAGCATGGCGCCCATGAAGACGGAGATGATTGCCGGCGGCGCCTCATTGGCGCCGAGACGATGCTCATTTCCGGACGTGGCGATTCCCGCGCGCAGCAATCCCGCGTTGTCGTGCACGCCCTTGAGGACGGCGGCCAGGAAGACAAGGAAGCGGATGTTCTGATGAGGGGTCCGCCCGGGCTTGAGGAGGTTCAAGCCGTTGAGGGGCGTGTCAGACCCGATGGCCATCGACCAGTTGCAGTGCTTCCCCGAGCCATTGATGCCCGCGAAAGGTTTTTCGTGCACGATGGCCTGCAGTCCGTGGCGCAGCGCGACCCGCCGCAGGACGGCCATGACGAGCTGGTTGTGATCGACGCCGAGGTCGGTCTCCTCAAAGAACGGAGCCATCTCGAACTGCGACGGCGCCACCTCGTTATGCCTCGTCACAATCGGCACACCGAGTTTGTAGAGCTCGTGCTCCACCTCGGCGATGCACGCCTGCGTGCGCTCCGGGATGCCGCCGAAGTAGTGATCCTCGAGCTGCTGGCCGCGTGGCGGCGGCGCACCGATGAGCGTGCGGTTCGCCATGACAAGATCCGGACGCATGGCGAAGTGCTGCCGGTCGATCAGGAAGTACTCCTGCTCCGGGCCGAGTGTGGTGTAGACGCGATAGACGCCCTTGTCACCCAACAGCTCGAGGAGCTCCATGGCCTTGGCGGAAAGGACATCTGAGCTGCGGAGCAGCGGCGTCATTTCGTCCAATGCGTCACCGTTGTAGCCGATGAAGACGGACGGCACGCACAACACCTTCGAGCCGCCGGACTCGAACACGAAGACCGGGCTCGCCGGATTCCACGCCGTGTAGCCGCGCGCTTCCCAGGTTGCGCGAAGCCCACCCGACGGAAAGCTGGACGCATCCGGCTCGCTCTGAATCAGCTGCGCCGCCGAGAACTGCTCGATAGGCGCTCCATTCTCGTCGAACGTCAGGAAGGCGTCATGCTTCTCCGCTGTGAGGCCGGTCTGGGGAAGAAACCAGTGCGTGAAGTGCGTCGCCCCGCGAGAGCTCGCCCATTCCTTGATGGCTTGAGCGACGGTCGGCGCGATGTCGATATCGAGCTTTTTCCCGTGCCGAACGGCGCTGACGAGCTTCTCGTAGGCCTGCTTCGGCAGCTTGGCCCGCATCTGTCGGACGCCAAAGGTGTTGACGCCGAAGTAATCGGAGATGGCGCCATGCGGCGCGGTGCCGTTGCCGGAGTGGCCGTGGGGCTTGGCGGCGCTTTCAGCAATGCCCCGAACAACTGCCTTTCGGGACGAGGGGGTGGCGGAGGCTGAGCTCATGCGGTTGCGACCGTTTGTTGTGAAGGTGGCTGGCGTCGTTCGTGGCGCACAAAGGCGGCTTTAGGAAGACGCGAAATAAATGCCACCGGTGCAGAATGCGCAACGATTCGCGCATTCTGCGCACATTTCATCTATGAAATAACCTGTCTGGCCCATTCAGTATGCCAGAAGTGCTTAATTTAGCTACTGTTCAGCCCGTCAGGCTGGGTAAGAGAAGACCAGCAACACCATGACCATGGCGAAGGCGCCGCAGATTGCTACGAGGAACCAGCGGGGGGTCCGATAAACCCGGCCACCACGGGGCCAATCAGCACCATCACGTAGCCACCGACGCGATGCGTCTTTTCCCAGACGGTGTCGTTACTGAGCGTCGATGGCGGCCGAAGAAGAAGTTGCTCGGAATCGTGGAAACAGATTTCCGAGTACACGAACAGCGCTCCGATGCCGTAAAGACAAGCGTCACAATTGCCGGGCGCAATCCTAACGACGTTGGGTTCCGGCCACGTCGCCGGGATGGAACGCGGTCCGCCGCTTCGATTGACGAGGCTTGCCGCGCCGCGTGAAGTTCAAGGCGAGGAAGATGCGTCCCGTCCGGCGAGGCAAGTATGCGAATTCATCAACTCACGCGCCTGGTACCGATCCGAGCCACGCTCGCGCTCCTGGCTGGGTCAGTACCAGCTCAGCTTGCGGCGCAAGTCATGATGCGGCCGGATGTCATGGGCCGAGAGGCTGCGGTGGTATCGGACCATGTGCTGGCCTCGACCGCGGGGGCGGCGGTGCTTCGTCGCGGTGGCAACGCGATCGATGCCGCAATCACGATGGCGGCCGTGCTTGCGGTGGTTCGCCCGCACATGAACGGCGTGGGTGGTGACAACTTCCTGCTGATTCGCGAAGCGAAGACGGGCCGCGTCTATGCCCTGAACGGCAGCGGGAGGGCTGGCGCGAAGGCCACACCGTCGTTCTTCACCACACGAAAGGCGACGCAGGTGCCGGCTTCCGGCATCATGTCAGTCTCCGTACCCGGCGCCGTTCGCGCGTGGGAGGACGCGCTGAAGCGCTTTGGGACGATCAATCTCTCAGAAGCGCTCCAGCCAGCGATTGAATATGCGGAACGCGGGTTTCCGGTGTCGACGCGCCTTTCTATGGACATCACGGATGAGTCGCGAAAGGCAGGGGCGGATTCATCGCTCAAGAACATCTTCCTTCTGGAAGGGAAGGCGCCCGCGCCGGGCACGATCCTGGTTCAAGCGGATCTGGCGCGCACGCTGCGCACCATCGCGACCGGAGGGGCAGATGCGTTGTATCGCGGGCCACTCGCCGAACAGATCGCGCAGTTTATCGAACGTGAGGGCGGTCTCGTAACCTCGAGTGACCTGTCGTCTCATCGTTCACAGTGGCAGGAGCCGATCTCGACGACATACGCCGGCAAGACGGTGCTGGCGTTCCCACCGAATTCGCAGGGAATGACGTTTCTCGAGCTCCTGAACATCGCCGAGTCAGTCATGCCGGCGAACGAAGGGCCCCACTCGGCGGCCATGATCCATGTCCTGGCTGAAGCGAGCAAGCTTGCCTATCAGGATCGCGACCGCTTCCTGGCCGATCCGGAGTTCAGCGCCGTGCCCGTCGAGCGACTGATCTCCAAGGCATACGCGGCCGATCGCGCGAAAGTCATTCGCCGCGACACGGTCGTGACGCCGGATAGTGTCGGCACGGCGCGAGACGGAAACGGCGACACGATCTATATCGCCGTGGTCGACAAGGACGGCAACGCGGTGTCCATGATCCAGAGTCTGTTCGCGGCGTTCGGCAGCGGTCGAATGGTTCCCGGCACCGGGATCACGCTTCACAATCGGGGCTCGCTTTTCGAACTGGACGCCACACACCCTAACGTGATCGCGCCCGGCAAACGGCCGTTTCACACGCTCAGTCCCGCGATGGCCTTGAACGCGGACGGGTCGCTTGCGGCGGCGTTCGGGACGCCGGGCGGCGATGGGCAGCCGCAGACGCTGGTGCAGATTCTGAATAACGTCCTCAGACACGGCATGACTCCGCAGCAGGCGGTCGAGGCGGCGCGGTGGCGCGTGTTTGGGGGCACCCGACTGGGCGTCGAGCCGGGAATTGACGCAGCCACGCGAGCGCTGCTGGAACGACGCGGTCATGTGGTCCGGGTTCAGGAGCCGAGCGCCGAGTTCGGGGGCGCCCAGATGATCGTGATTCACTCGTCAGGCGCGCGGATGACGGGCGCCGATCCGAGGCGGGAAGCGTACGCGGTTGTGTGGTAGCGAAGAGCGAAGAGTGATCAGCGATGAGTGACGAGTGGCCTGGCACGTAAGGACTCTTGCGGTGCGGTTGGCGACTGGGGTGGTCGCGCTCACCGCACTCAGTGGATTGGTCTGGCTCCTGGTGG
Organism: uncultured Gemmatimonadaceae bacterium; assembly: GCA_964608035.1. Taxonomy (GTDB): domain Bacteria; phylum Gemmatimonadota; class Gemmatimonadetes; order Gemmatimonadales; family Gemmatimonadaceae; genus JABWBJ01. Next base: position 30,470 of record CAZSNV010000018.1, read on the forward strand.
TGCTGCGGCGGGCGCTGCCTGACGACACTACGCAGTCGGGCGGTTCGCTGACTGCGCCGACGTTTCCTGGCGACCAACCGGTTGCTGATACCGCGGCGCGGCAACTCGTCATTCCGGATACGCTGCTCGGCCGAAGCCGGGCGCTGCGTTTCGTTGCCCTGTCGGCGCAGGAGGCGGATGCCTTTCCGGGTCTCCTCGATGCGTTCGGCGATACGATCGTCTTGAAGCCGGGCACGTTCACCGTCATGGCCGCCGGAGAGCCGTTCCGTTTCTTCATGATGCGGCCGTTCGCCCACAAGCGAGGGGAGATGCTCGGCGCCTACCGACTGGGGCTCTGGCCGGCCGAACGGTGGATGATGGCGGAGAACTACCTCAATCCCGATGGCTTCGTGGAAGTGCATCCCAGCCACGTCGACATCCGGCTTTCGCAGCACTTCCGCCTGGCCGATTTCCTCACGCACGATCAGGAGGCGGTGTGGCCGAAGTACGTTGTGCTCGAGGAGCGACTCATCGACAAGCTGGAGCTGGTGCTCCGCGAGCTGCGCAATCGCGGCGTGGACAACAGCCGCGTCGTGGTGCTGTCCGGATTTCGCGCTCCGTACTACAACGATCGTCGCATCGATGAAGGAGCGGCGCGTGCAAGTCGTCACCAGTTCGGGGACGCCGCTGACCTGATCATCGACGCGGATGGCAACGGACGCATGGACGACCTGAACGGCGACCGGCGCGTGGACCTGCGCGACCTGAACCAGATTGGCGCTGCGGTGGCGGCCGTCGAACGGCAACACCCCGAGTTGATCGGCGGGCTCGGGACCTACGCGGCCATGGGACCGAGCGGACCGTTCGCGCACATCGACGTCCGCGGCACGAGCGCTCGCTGGGAACGCGCGCGAAGGACGCGCGGGGATACGACCGGCGGAGGCTCGCGGCGCTAGAGGAGTGAGCGCAGTCGTTCCGGATCGGCGTTGCCGCCGCTGACGACGGCGACCACATGCTGGCCGGGCCGGACCATCAGCAAGCCGCTGAGCAACGCCGCGGTTGCTGCCGCGCCGGCCGGCTCGGGAAGAATTCGTGCGCGCCGCATGAGGACGCGCATCCCGTCGAGTATGGCGGCGTCCTCGATGATGACGATGTCGTCGACGAACGCCTGGACGTGCGCCAGAGTGTGAACGCCCGCGAACGGAGCGGCGAGTCCATCGGCGATGGTGTCGGTCCTGGCGAGTCGAACCGGTTCGCCTTTGGCCAGACTCTGGCGCATGGCATCGGCCCCCGCCGGCTCGACGCCAACCACGCGGGCGCTGGGGTGCACGGCCCGAATCGCCGCGGCCACGCCGGAGAGGAGTCCGCCGCCGCCGCAACCGACAATCACCAGGTCGACATCCGGCGCATCCTCGGCGATCTCGAGACCGAGCGTACCGGCGCCGGCGATCACGAGCGGGTCATCGAACGGATGCACGAAGGTCAGTGAGCGCTCCTGCTGAATCCCTTTCGCGGTCGCGAGAAGATCGGCGTCGGTCTGAATGACCTCTCCGCCCAGCGCGCGTGTCGCATCGACCTTGGCCTTGACCGCGGTCGCCGGCATCACGATCGTCGCCGACACGCCGATGGCGGCAGCCGCCCACGCGAGGGCCTGGGCGTGATTGCCGGCGGAAATCGAAATGACGCCACGGGCGCGCTCGTCAGGCGTCAGTGCTTCGACGGCGTTCAGGACGCCGCGCGGCTTGAACGAGCCGGTATGCTGGAACAGCTCGAGCTTCAATGAGACTCGGGCTCCGGTTTGGGCCGAGAGGGACGCGAATGGCACCAGCGGCGTGCGCACGAGCCGATCGCCGATGACGTGACGAGCGGCGCGGAGGTCCTGATAGGAGACGAGGGTCACGGACGGTGAGATGTGAGATGTGAGATGGGAGACGTGTTTATGAACTGCCAACCGGATTCGATCTGATCTGGTTGGACATCCGCATCGTGTCACAGGGAGTTTGACGCGGAAACGGCGAACGCCTTGAGGAGGAGACGCTCCGACCATAGCTTGCGATCCCGTGGCGCGGTAGCCAAGTGGTAAGGCAGGAGTCTGCAAAACTCCCATTCGCCGGTTCGATTCCGGCCCGCGCCTCTCCCGGCGCTTCAGTCGCACGCGCCGCTGCCTAACGTCAGCACCCGAGTCCCACGGTTTCCTCATCACCCGCGCATGCACCGTGAACTCGCGCACTACGATCGGCGTTACTTCGACAAGTGGTACCGCCATCCGCGCCACCGGGTGAAGACGCGCCAGGACATGGCGCGGCAGCTTGGGTTCATCGTGGCGGTCACGGAATACCTGCTCGATCGGCCTATCCGCACGGTGCTCGACGTCGGTTGCGGGGAAGGGAACTGGTCGACGGTGCTGCGGTCACTCCGTCCGCGTGCGAAGTATGTCGGAGTGGACGGCAGTGACTACGCGGTGCGGCGATTCGGCAAGCGTCGGAACATCCGGCTCGGCACGCTGGGGACCGTCGGCTCGATCGGACTCGAGGGACCCTTCGACCTGATTCTCTGCCTGGGCGTCCTGAACTATGTCGCCGCCGATGAACTGCGGCGCGGACTTCGCCAACTGCACGACCTCGCCGGCGGAGTGGCGTATCTCGAGATTTTCACGCGATCCGATGAAGCCACTGGCGACTTCAAGCGCACATCGGCCCGATGGCCGGCGTGGTACCGCGGCGTGTTCAGGCGAGCCGGTTTCGTTCCGCTGGGGCTGCACTGCTACCTGCCCCGGGAGATGGCGTCGCATGCGGCGGCGCTGGAGCGTGCCGACACCGGCTCGCGGGCCTAACGAGGCGGTTTCCGCCTCCGCTCCTTGCCCCACACGGAGCGCCGATAGTGGCCGATATGGTCCTCGGCGTACTCCAGCACATTGGCGATATCGACCGCGTTGATCTCATGGAATGGCGCGAACTGGAACGGATGCTTGCGCGCGATCTCGCGGAAATCGGCGATGTGGGGCCACTCGATCGCCAGGCGGGGCACAAGCCGGAGAACGGATCCCAGCAGGTCCGATGGCGTCACCGATTCGCCAAACGAGTAATGGAGATACCGGCGCTCGACGAGGTTCCAGAACTTCTCGGTGTCGGGCCGAATCGCGATGGCGTCGTACTCCAGGGCGGTGCAGAGCAGGCCCCAGAGCACGTGGTCCTGGCGACCGGCCTTGTTGCGTGTCGGTGACTCGGGGGCGTCGTGCCAATGACGGAGATATCCGGCGTCCATGGCATACGCGGTCGGAAACCCGTGGCGCAGCATGCGGAGGTTGAGCTCGGTCCATTCCCCCCAGAACGTCCTGCGGATGTTGAAGCCGCCGATGTCCAGCAGGAGACGGCGGTACCCGGCCACCAGCATGCCCTGCACGCTCATGAAGCGCAGGCCATGGGCGTCCACGTGTGGCGTGGAGCGCTTGGGCTTGAACAGCCGGTTGGTGTCCTCGACCAGCGACGGGACCCCGATGAGTCCCAACGGATGGTCGCGCAGCCGCTCCTCGAGCACGTCGAGAATGTCCCCATGCAGCGTGACGTCGTCGTCGATGAAACAGATAAGCGGCGACTTGCATAACGCGAGCTGCTGGACGCGGCCGCCGATGATGCTCGGATTGCGGACGTTGAAGTGCACCGTCAATGGAAGACCCTTTCCGAGCTTGAGCAGTCGCCGCTCGACCGCGTACGGTTCCTCATCCGTATCCCAGTTGTACACGAGCAAGAGCTCCCAACGCCCGCGCCGCAGGCGGAGCGAGCGAACGGACTCGAACAGCCGCTGCAGATACGCCTCGCGCTGGGGGATCGTGAGGACGCACAACGTCCAGGTGGGCGAGCGGCGCCGGAGAATCATGGTGGTTCCTTCTCGAGAATCGTCGTGAGCGCCTCACGCCAGGCGCGTGCGCCGGATGCGGCGAGGGGTATCACGTCAGGCAGCAAGAGCAGCTCTCCATGGTGGCCCCGTCGCGGATTTCGAATGGCAAACCGTCCCTGCGTCGCGGCCAGCAACGCCTGATCGTTTGCCGCGTTGCCAATCGCGACGGACCGTTCAAAGCCCGCACCGCGCAGTTCGGCGTGAGCAAGAACGGCGCGCGCAGCTATTCCCTTGTCGGCACCCCGCGTTATGGTAATCCACTTGCCGGATCGGGTTGCCGTGAGACCGTCCTCTCGCAGCGCCGCAAGAAAACGCTCTGCTCCCGGTCCGGACCAGTCACGGACGCACACACTGAATTCCCGCCGAAGCGAGCGCCCCCGATCCGGGAGCACGTCGCGCTGGTCGACGATGCTGACACCAGCTGCCACCGCACATTGCTCCACGCGCGGTCGCAACAGGGCGACGGAATCGCCGAGCACGAGAATCTCGCGCTTTCTCGTGCCCTTTCCACGCCAGCGCGGTGGGAAAGACATGACGGCACCATTCTCGGCGATGAGCGCCCCGACCAACTCAAGCCGCCGCTGGACGTCGCCAAGCTCGACCAGTGTGCGACTGGACGCGAGAACCAGCTCGGCGTGCGGCGCCAGGCGCGTCACGTCTGCGGGCGTGATCGCCAGGTGATCGGCCGCACTGAGAAGCGTTCCATCCACATCGCTGAACAAAGCAATTCGCGGCAGCTGAATGGCGCGCAAAGAACCAGGGCGCATGGACCGAAACATGCGCGGCCATGCGCCCCGAGTGAACCCTTGTGTTTCCTCGCGCCTTCGCGCGGCACCTGTTACACAGCGTCGGAGAGGCTGGTGAAGTTGAAGTCGCGAACCTTCAGCGGTGGGACGACGACCGCGCCTCCGGCCTCCGTGCCCGCCAGGCGAACGGGCCGGCCCATCATCTCGAGGTTGTTGAGCATGAAGAGTGGCGAGTCATTGAAGCGGAAGTTCTTGACCGCCTTGCTCACCTTGCCGTTCTCGATGAGGAACGTGCCGTCGCGCGTCAGGCCGGTGTAGAGAATCGTGCGCGGGTCCACCTCACGCAGGTACCAGAGCCGTGTGACGAGGATGCCACGCTCGGTCGACTTGATCATGTCGTCGACGCTGGACGTTCCGCCGCTCATGAGGAACGACGTGGGCGCGCCCGTGGGTTGAACGCCTTTCTTCTGCGCCCAGAAGCGCGAGTAGTATAGCGTCTTGAGGACCCCATTCTCGATGAACACCTGACGTCCCAGTGGGAGTCCGTCGCCGTCGAAGGGTTGTGCCAGCACCTGGGGATCGAACGGGTCGGCGTAGATGGAAATCCGCTCGTCCATGATCTTCTCGCCGATCTTGGTGCCGCCACCCTGCTTCACGAAGGGGCTGCGCCCCTCGTCGGTGGCGCGGGCGTCAGCGTAGAAGCCTATGAGCTGGCAGATGTCGCCCACCGCTTGCGGCTCGAAGATGACCGTGTAGCGGCCAGGTTCGACGGCGACCGGGTTTTTCGACAACCGGGCCTTGTCGATCGCCCGGCGACTGACGCTGGCGAAGTCCACCTTGCTCGCGTCGTTATGCTCGGCGCCGGCCCAGCCCGAGCCGGTGCCGTCGGCCGTGCGCACGGTGAGCGTGAAGTTCGCGTTGGTGCTGCGATGATACGCGAACAGTCCCTTGCTGTTGCCAAGGGCAGTCGCGTTGGTGCCGTTGATGAGGAAACCGGCGGCGCGCAGGTCCGCGGCGCCACGCGCGGGTTCGAGCGCGGTGAGCGCGACGCGGGCGCGATCGTCGGCAGTCATTGCCGCCACCGAAGGGAAGAACGCTTCGACGGAGCGAAGCTCCTGCTGCCCGAGCATCGGCATGGCTTCCGGATCGTCTGGCGCGAGCTTTGCCAGTCGCTCTGACCGGTCGACCGCGGAACGCAACGCAGTGTCGGAGATCTCGTTCGTCTGAACGACCGCATGCTTCTTCCCGAACCAGCTCTGCACGGCCACGCTGAAGTCCGTTACGGCGCCGGCGGTCGACATCTGATTGTCGGCGAAACGGACGTTAGTGGTATAGCCGCCGCCCACCTGCACGTCGATTCCGTCGGCTTTCGACATCGCGACGACGCGCTGCACGAGCGCCTGGGCTTCCTCCCGCGAGATGATGGCGGGGCTCGTTATTGGGCGGCCCTGGGAATCCAGGAGGCGGTTGGGTCCAGAGAGCCAAGGCTCGGAAAGGACCTCGGTGATGTTGGAGCGTCTCATCGATATGATCCCGTTACGCCTTTCGGCCGGTGTTGATGACGTTGACGTTGCGGAAGCGCGCCGGAACGGATCCGTGGCTGACGGCGTTCACCTGGCCCGGCTGTCCCTTGCCGTCGAAGAACGACCCCCACACTTCGTAGCCGCGCCGCCCGCCAATCATGTCCATGGAGTTCCAGAACTCCGGCGTGCGGATCTGGTAGGCGACATCCTTC
>CAZSNV010000019.1:0-36791 GCA_964608035.1 uncultured Gemmatimonadaceae bacterium
CATCGCCAGTCGGTTCATGGAAGAGCCCGATGTTGCCGGCCTGCTTCAGGTGCGCTTCGACGCCGTCGGCCTGTTGTATCTGGCCAGCTCCATCGCCGGGGGGCTCAACTTCTTCGGGGCGGGGGTTCGCGCCGCGCGCACGTTCCGGCTGGACATGAATTTCCTCATGTCGGTCGCGATCCTCGCCGCGATCGTCATTGGCGAGTCATTCGAAGCGGCGACGATCGCGTTTCTGTTTTCGGGTGCTGAACTACTCGAGCGCTATGCGGTGGATCGGGGCCGCCGCGCCACTACCCGGTTGCTCGAACTGGCGCCGGAGCAAGCTGAGCGTATCCTGCCTAACGGCACAACGGAGCAGGTGCCAGCGTCGCAGCTGCGAACAGACGACGTTGTGCGCGTGAGACCCGGCGACCGGATTCCGGCCGATGGTCGGGTCCAACAGGGCGTATCGGCCGTCAACGAAGCGACGATCACCGGAGAGTCGCTGCCCATCACCAAGCGTCCCGGGGACACCGTGTACGCCGGCACGCTGAATACGGATGGTTCGCTGGACATCGTCGTGACGGCTGACGCCGAGCACAGCACGCTGGCCCGCATCGTCCAGGTTGTCCGGGCAGCCGAGGCGCGCCGCGCGCCGATCGAGCAGTTCGTGCAGCGCTTTGCCAGGGTCTACACGCCGCTCGTGACCGTCCTCGCGATCGTCGTCATGGCCGTACCACCACTGCTCTTTGGCGGCGATGGCCTGGACTGGTTTGTTCGCGGCGTGACGCTGCTGGTCATCGCCTGTCCCTGCGCTCTGGTGATCGCGACGCCGGTCACCGTGGTGAGCGCGTTGACCAGCGCTGCGAAGCACGGCGTGCTGATCAAGGGAGGGAACTACCTGGAAGCGCTCGGGTCCATGCGCGCGCTGGCGATCGACAAGACGGGGACCCTGACCAAGGGTCAACTCGAGGTGATCTCGTTCCGCCAGACCGGGCCAATGTCGCGCGAGCGGTTTCTCAGCCGACTGGTGGCATTGGAGTCGCGTTCCGAACACGCCGTTGCGCGGGCGCTGGTGGAGTACGGCCGAGCGAATGCGCAAATCGCAGACCTCACGGTGGAGTCGTTCGCGGCGGAACCCGGGAAGGGGGTCGTGGGGCGCGTCGGCGGCGTCGATGTCAGCGTGGGAACCGAGGAACTGGTCGGCGCCGACGTCGCGGCACGGTTAGGCGCAGCCAACCCCGGGACCCTGAACGCGTACAGCACGGCCAGCGACGGAAGCGAAGCCGTGTTCGTGCTACGCGATGAGCGGCGCGAGAACGCCGCGTCCACGATCCGTGCGCTCCATGATGCAGGAATCCGTCCGATCGTGATGATCACTGGGGACGCCGCCGCGGCTGCGGAATTGGTCGCGAAAGTGGTGGGCGTGGACGAGTATCGCGCTCGTCTCCTTCCCGAGGAAAAGGTGTCCGTGGTCCGCGAACTCAGAGAGCGGTTCCAGGTCGTTGGAATGATGGGAGACGGGGTTAATGATGCGCCGGCATTGGCTGAGGCGTCCGTGGGTATCGCCATGGGAGCAGCGGGTTCGCCGGCGACGATCGAGACCGCCGATGTGGCACTGATGGCGGACGACCTCAGCAAACTTCCCTACGCGGTGCACCTGGCCAGGAGCGCGAGAAACACAATCCGCTTCAACATCGCGCTCGCGATCGGTCTCAAGCTGGTGCTCGCGGTCGGCGCTGTGGCGGGGATGGTATCGCTGGCGGTCGCGGTCCTGGTCGGCGATCTGGGAGGATCACTCGCCGTCACCCTCAACGCCCTTCGCATCGCCGGCCAACGGCCACCCTCGCAGGCATCGCTCGACAAAGGTTAACATACACTGCGGCAGGCCGTCCGATGCAGGTGATTACGCGCGAGACGGATTGGCACTTACGGGGCATGACGTCGACCGGGATCCCAGCGTGACGACCCCGGTCCTGACCTCGCAGCTCCGTTGCCCCGAGTGCAGCCACTCGGAACTGCTCGAGATGCCCACCGACGCCTGCGTGGTCTTCCACGCGTGTGCTGTGTGCGGCATCGTGCTCCGGCCAAAAGCCGGGGATTGCTGCGTCTTCTGCTCTTACGGGTCGGTGCCGTGTCCGCCGGTGCAGGTCGCGGGGCGCCATTTCGAATGTTGTCCCCCAGCCTCGCACGAAGCGTCGACGTAGCACGAATCGGTTTCATCGGCTCGCAGTGGCAACCCATCGGTGCGCCAGCACGTTTGCGACCCGAACCGAGCGAGCGTAAGTTCGCCGAGTTCGATACGAGATGCGCGGCTTCGGCTTATGCCGAGGCTGCGTTCCGCGGACACCCAGTGTTCGAGACCGATGTGGAGTCGACGAATGTCATTGCTGAGTAGAGGGCTGCTGCTCACGGCCGTGTTGGCGAGTACCAGCGCGTCGCAGAGCGCGCCTCCGGCACCCGTTGGCGGAGTTCAGGGAGGCGGCCGTGGCGGCCCCCCAGTGCAGGGTGCGGAAGAGGACATTCCGCTCGTAGCGCGCTTCGATGCGGATGGAAACAAGCGGTTGGACCACGACGAGCGATCCGCCGCGCGAGAGTATCTCGTTTCGCACCCCGAGCTGCGGCAACCAACTCGCGGCGGGCGTATCACGCGCAGCGGCACGCCTGGAGAGAAACTCGCCGCGAGCGACGTCAGGCAGTATGCGAGTACGGTCCCACTCTACGACCGCGAGGCTCTCCGCACGATCTTCCTCGAGTTCGAGCATCCGGATTGGGAAGATGAGCTGGCGGCGTTCTGGCATACCGACGTTGAGGTCGCGGCCACGATGATCGTCGACGGAAAGACCTACCGCGACGTCGGCGTGAGCTTCCGCGGCAACAATTCGTTCACCGCGGTGCCGAAGGGCCTCAAGCGCCAGTTTTCGCTCACCGTTGACTTCGTGCACAAGCAGGACCTGCTCGGCCACAACTCGCTCAATCTGCTTAACGCGAATCAGGACCCGACGTTCCTGCGGACACCCCTGTATCTCGACATTGCGCGCGATTACATCCCGACCCTCAAGGCCAATTTCAGCCGCGTCGTGATCAATGGCGAGAGCTGGGGCATCTATGTGAATCAGCAGACGTTCAGCAAGGAGTTCCTGCGGGAGACGTTCGGGACTGCAGGCGGAACACGGTGGAAGTCGCCCAACAACTCAGTTGGTGGCGGCATCTCGTACCTCGGCGACGACATCGCGTTGTACCGCCGATGGTATGAGATCAAGGGCAGCGACAATGTCGCTGCCTGGAAGGCGCTGATTCACCTAACGAAGGTATTGAAGGAAACTCCGGGCGAGAAGCTCGAAGAGGCGCTGGCGCCGTTGATGGATGTCGACGAAGTCTTGAAGTTCCTGGCGCTCGACGTCGCGCTTGTGAACGGTGACGGCTACTGGCGCGACGGCAGCGATTTCAATCTCTACCTGAATGATCAGGGTCGCTTCGTCGTGCTAAACCACGACGCCAATGAAGGGTTCCGCACCGGCGGGCGCGGTGGCGGCGGCGGGCAGCCTGAACCTCTGACGACGCTCGCCGATTCGAACAAAGCGCTGCGTCACAAGCTGCTGGCTGTTCCCACTCTGCGGACGCGATACCTGAGGTACGTGGGGGACATCGCCGAGAAGTGGCTCGATTGGAACCGGCTTGGCCCGCTGGTCACGGCGTATGAGAAGCTCATCGCTGCCGATGTGGCGCGCGACACGCGTAAGTTGGACGCGACCGAAGCGTTCGCGGCCGGCATCTACGGTCCGAGCGACGGTACGCCGGCACCGGCGACGACGCTCAAGGGGTTCGCCGAGCTCCGTCGCGCCGCATTGCTCGCGCATCCGGACATCGTGTCGGCCCGCATTCCGTAGACAGCAAGCGCACCGCCAAGGGCAGGTCCGGTCAGCGTTGACGACTGGGCAGGCCCGCCTAACGTCCAGGTTAGCGGATCAGGCGGCGACGACCCGCGGCGGCTTCACGGCCGTCACCAGAAGCGCGGGCGAAGCGAACACCACTTCGCCACCTTCATCGGTGACAAACGGTTTCAAAGCCACCTCGGCTTCCCGGAGAATCTCCGCGATCACACTCTCTTCAAGCGAGACACCGCCCATGACAGCGAGCCAAGCGCGGACTTCCAGCTCAACCATACCGCGGATGCTCGGGAAGCGCCCGCGGCCCTGCTGGAGCGCAACAGTCGCCCCGGTAATCCCGCCAGCGAGGCACAGCTCGGCCAATCGCTCCGCGTTCCCCAAAACGAATGGCGCCCGCAAAGCGGCTCCGGCGGCCGATCCGGCGAGACGTTCCACCACCGCCACCTCAGCCGCGTAGGCAGGGGTGTCGTCGAGCGAAGCCCAGACGGCCACAGCGAGCCGTCCGCCCAGTACCAACACACGCATCATCTCCCGAAGCGCAGCGGCCGGCTCGGGCACGAACATCAGGCCGAACTGACTGACTACCGCGTCGAAGGATTGGTCTGGGAATGGTAGCGCCTCTGCGGTGCCCTGCTGCCACCGGAGTGTTGGACTCAGGCGCGAAGCCACCGCCAGCATACCCGGGTTGCGATCCAGGCCGGTGACAGCTCCACTCGGTCCGGCTCGACTCGCCGCCGCGCGCGTGAGCACGCCAGTGCCGCAGGCAACATCGAGCACGCGGTCACCCCGGCGAATGTCGGCCGCAGCAGCGACCCGTGGTGCCCACTCCTCCATCAGTGCCGGGACGACCTGGTCCTGGTAACTTGTGGCCAGGTCGATCAGCTCGCGCAGGGTTGGGTCCGTCATGTAACGTTCACGTATTCGTTAGGCGACCGTGCACGCCAGCTCGGCGGCGGCCGTGGTCCATTCTTCGGATGTGCTGGCCTTGCGGGCGCGGAAATTGATCCCGACGGTCCCGAATTGCGCGGCACTCGAGGCCTGCGGGGCGCCGCCGAAAACGTCGGCACGCCAGGTGATCTCGAACCCCACGAATCCCGCGGCCACGACCGTGGCCTTGAGCTCTGTCTCCAGCAGAGCACCGGCGATTCAACCCTTCCAGAGATCGATGTTGCGCTTGTCCTTTTGAGAGACCGTTTTCGAAACGAGGATGTCGCCGATCTGGAGACGCCCGCCAGGCTTGAGGACGCGCGCCATTTCCTGCAGTCCGGCGAGCTTGTCCGGAAACAGGTTCATCACGCCGTTCGAGATCACCACATCGGCCCACTCGTCCTCGACGGGCAGCTGCTCGGCGAACCCGAGTCGTAGGTCGAGGTTCGAGATGCCGGTCTCACGCGCGCTGGCTCGGGCGCGCTCGAGCATCGCCGGTGTCATGTCGACGCCGACGACTTCCCCATCGGGGGCGACCATGCGCGCGGCGATGATACTGTCGATGCCGGCGCCACAGCCCACATCCACCACGCGCTCACCCGCCTTGAGCCGCCCCAGGCCGAACGGATTACCCGTCCCGGCAAAGGAGGCGACCGTGGCCTCGGGCACCCCGTCGAGCCAGCGGTCTTCGTAACCGAGCAGGCGGGCTAGCGGGCGACCGGTGTGGAAGTGAAAGCCGCGGTCCGGGGCGGTGGCGACGGCGGAGTACTCCTCCTGAATGGCGTGGCGGAGGGCCTCGATGTCGAGACCGTCGACTGGTTGCGCTGTGCCCGGAATGGATCGGGATACCTCTGTCATCGTGACCTCGTGTGGACTGTCGATGCCTGGTCGTGGCGCGGCACCTCTTGCCTGCGGCGCTGTCTACCAATAGTCTATTGAACGTTAGAATACGTCAAGAGCCTCGATCCCGATTTCACCTCCGCCTCATGTCGCACCGAGAGTTCAAGGACGCCCTCTACGCCCAGTTCGCGCGCATCGGTCACGCGCTGGCCAGCCCAAAGCGCATCGAGCTGCTGGACCTACTGGCGCAGGGCGAACGGACCGTGGAGGACCTGGCCGACCAAGCCGGCGCACCGGTAAAGAACACGAGCGCCCACCTGCGCGTGCTGCGACAGGCACGACTCGTCGTCACGCGGAAGGAGGGAACGCGCGTCTTCTACGCACTGGCTGATCAGGCCGTCCAGTCGGTCCTCGGCGCCGTCCAGGCCCTCGGCAGGAATCGGCTCACCGAAGTCGAGCACGTCACCAGGCTTTTCGTGGACGCGCACGACGAACTCCAGCCCGTGACCTTTCCCGAGCTGCGTCGCCGGCTCCGCAACGGGTCCGCGACCGTCGTCGATGTTCGGCCACGCGAGGAGTTCGACGCCGGACATATCCCGGGAGCGATCTCCATGCCCGTTGCCGAGGTGAAGCGCCGGATGAAGGAGTTGCCACGTTCACGAGAGGTGATCGCATACTGCCGCGGACCGTACTGCCTCTACTCGCTGGACGCGGTGACTATGCTGCGCCGACATGGCTTCAAGGCACGTCGCGCCGACGAAGGCCTGCCCCAATGGCGCAGCGCGGGTCTGCCCGTCGCCACAGGCGCGGAACAGGAATGACCTCCAGCGACTCGCCGTCCTGGTGCGGCTCACGCCTGCCTAACGAGCTGTCGTGCGAACCCATTGCTCACTCAATGCTGCCATGATTCTCCGTCAACTCCTGCACTATGAACCGGCGATCGCTGCTTCGTACCTGGTCGGCTGCGCCGGCCACGGCGTCGCGGCCATCATCGATCCGGTCGATCCGCCAGCCACTTACCTCGAGTTGGCGGCATCGCTCGGCGTGCGCATTCGCTTCGTCGTGGATACGCACCTGCACGCCGACCATGTCTCCAGCGCCCGGGCGCTCGCGACGGAAGCCGGAGCGGACTACGTGCTCCACCAGAGCGCCGATGTGAATTACCGTTGCCACCCGGTGCAGGAGGGCGACCACCTCGATCTCGGCAACGTATCGCTGCGCGTCGAGCACCTCCCCGGGCATACTCCCGAGCACCTCGGACTGATCGTGACTGATCGCTCCCGCGATCCCGCGCGGCCCTGGCTGGCGTTCACGGGACACACCCTGATGGTGGGTGACATGGGACGGACCGAGCTGGCATCCTCCGCTGAGGAGGGCGCGCGCTCCCTGTTCGACAGCGCGCGGAGACTCAAGGCGCTCCCGGACGACGTGGTGGTGCTCCCGGGTGCGTTCTCGGGGTCGGTGTGCGGCCGCGGTCTGAGCGCGACGCCCTTTTCAACGATTGGCTTCGAGCGGCACGCCAACCGCGCTTTCCGGATCGAAAGCGCCGAGGAGTTCCTGGAGTATATGCGCCGCGACACCCCGCCTCGCCCACCTAACGCTGACCGCGTGCGCATGCTGAACATGGGACGTGACACCGCGACAGCGGCGCCCGCATGATGACGATGCGGGCGTGACGGGTATGGAGCGGTCACCCGTCCTGGGGCTCAGGGAAAACTGGCGGCAGTTCTCGCTGCTGGTGGTGGTGAGCGCGTTTGTCGGCGCGATGGTGGGACTCGAGCGCACGGTGCTCCCACTCCTTGCCACCGATGAGTTCGGGCTCGCTTCAGCGACCGCCGCACTCTCCTTCATCGCCACATTCGGCGTCACCAAGGCGATGACCAACCTGTTCGCCGGCTGGCTCGTTGGCCGTCACGGACGACGCCGGACGCTGATCGCGGGCTGGCTGGTGGCGTTGCCAGTTCCCATCATCATCCTCCTCGCTCCAGCCTGGCCCTGGATCGTCGGTGCGAACGCGCTACTCGGTGTGAGTCAGGGGCTGACGTGGTCCACGACGGTCATCATGAAGATCGACCTCGTTGGCCCCGCGCGGCGTGGGTTCGCGATGGGAGTCAATGAGTTCGCCGGTTACGTGGCTGTCGGTGCTGCGGCGCTCGTGAGCGCCGTGGTCGCCGAGCGCACGGGTTTGCGCACCGGACCTGCGTACCTGGGCATCGCGATCGCCATTCTGGGGCTGTTGCTCTCCGTGTTCCTGATCCGGGACACGACGGGTCATGCGCAGCTCGAGGAGCAGTCGCGCCCGCGGACGGCACACGATGGGCCGAACAGCATTCGTGCGATTCTGCGTCAATCCCTGTGGACTGATCCCCGACTGTTCAGCCTGAGTCAGGCCGGCCTGGTGAATAATCTCAACGACGGACTCGCCTGGGGGCTCTTTCCTTTGCTATTCGCCGGGGCAGGACTGCCACTTCGCGACGTGGGATGGCTGGTGTCGTTGTACCCGGCCACGTGGGGCATCTGCCAGCTCCTGACCGGCGCGTTGAGTGACCGCTGGGATCGCAAGCGGCTGATTGTCGCCGGCATGATCATCCAGGGAGGTGCCCTTCTCGCGATTGCCACATCACGAACGCCCGCCGCGTGGGCCATCGCCCTCGTGACGTTAGGCATCGGCACGGCGCTTGTGTATCCAACGCTGCTCGTCGCGGTGAGCGACATTGCGCGCCCAATCGCTCGCGCGGCCACGGTAGGTGTCTACCGCATGTGGCGGGATCTGGGTTACGCTGCCGGTGCGTTGATCGCAGGGGTCCTTGCCGACATTCTCAATGTGAACGGCGCGATCGCCGCCGTCGGTGTGCTCACCATCGCGTCGGGACTCGGCGTTGCGCTACGGCTTCCCGGTCCTCGGCGCGCGCGCCGGACCACCGTGAACGAACCGTCGACCACCCTGGTGAGGGATTGACACCTATGGAAGCGTTGATGAAGCCCTGGCCGTGGTACGTCGCGGGCCCGCTGATAGGACTTTTTGTGCCGTTGCTCCTGGTCCTGGGGAACAAGCAGTTCGGCGTTTCGGGAAGCCTGCGCGCCGTGTGCGCGGCGCTGCTGCCGTCGAAGACCGGGTTCTTCAACTTCGACTGGAAGCGAGCCGGCGCCTGGAATCTCGCGTTCGCGGCCGGCATCGTCCTTGGCGGAGCGCTGGCGGTTCAGTTGTTAGGCTCGCAGACGCCGAACATCGCGGCGACGACGACGGAAGCGATGTCGTCGCTTGGCCTGAGCGCGGCGAAGGGACTCATGCCCAGTGAAGTCTTCAGCTGGAGCGCGCTGCTCACACTGCGCGGATTCGTGAGCATGGTCGTTGGCGGGTTCCTGATCGGCTTCGGCACCGCCTACGCCGGCGGCTGCACCTCCGGTCATGGCATTTCGGGCCTCGCCGCATTTCAACTGCCGTCGCTCATTGCGGTCATCGCGTTTTTCGCTGGTGGCGTGTTTTCGACGTTCCTCGTTTTTCCATTGCTGTTCTGAGATGCGATGACCGGCACGACTCTGTCCCCCGACCCCGTGCCGCGCCCGGTGGATGGAGCGTCCCGCGATGCATCCGGCGCGATCGTCGGAGTGGGGTCGTATCTGCTGGTCGGTGTCGTCTTCGGCGCGATCCTGGTGAAGTCCGAAGTGGTGTCCTGGTACCGCATCCAGGAGATGTTCCGGATGCAGTCATTCCACATGTATGGAATAATCGGTTCGGCATTCGCGACCGCCGCGATTGGCGTTCAGTTGTTGAAACGGTTGGGGATTCGCACGGTGAGCGGCGAGGCCATTGTCGTGCCGCCGAAGCAACTGGGTCGGGGTTACCGGTATTGGATCGGAGGGTTCATCTTCGGCACTGGATGGGCACTGACCGGAACCTGTCCTGGCCCCCTGTTTGCGCTGCTTGGGACGGGCGCATCGGTCCTGATCGTAGTCCTTGTAGCAGCTTTGCTCGGTACCTGGGTCTATGGTGGCTTCCGCGGACGACTCCCTCACTAGCACTCCGGCGTAGCATAGACCTTCTGAAAACGTCGACGTCGGACCATTATCCACGGGTCTCCCGTTCGATTCCAAGGTCCTCTTGTCCCGATCCGCTTCACCCTCTCGGCGAGTTGGTCGCACCGTCATCGCGATGATGTCGGTGTGGTGCCTTGGCTGCTCGGCATTCGATCCAATCATCGAGCACGTGCTGGGCTCGGGCGCCTCGATGCGATGCGCGGGCGAAACTGCTGCCGAAGAACCCATGACCGGGACGAGTTCAGGCGACAGAACGCCGGCGTTGGTGGATGCAGGGGAGAATGACCAGGACTCAGAGCCGGCAGTGTCCTGCGGCTGCGAGTCCTGCGTGGCGCCAGCGGCTGCCGCGAACGCCCAGTCCTTTGTGGTGACGCTTCCTCACGCGCCGCTACGGTTCGATCTCGCGACACCGTTGAGCGTAGCGCCCCAGCCACTCGTTCCGCCTCCTCAAAGCACCCTCTGAGGCGACGTGCGTCCCGTCGCCAGCGGCGCGGCAAGTCTGCCGCCGTTGGTGGCACGGAAGCGAGGCGATTCGTGCGCACGTTAGGTAGGTCCGCGCACCGTCGCACCATCGGTCCGGAGAAGTCTCCGCCAGCACGTCGGTGTCTCGTGTTCCAATCACTCGATTCAGCCCCTCATACTCAACGCAGGCATTCCACATGCGCCCGATGCCGGTCTCTGCACTCAGTCCCTATCGCCACAGCCTGGCGGCAGGGCTCACTGCGGTCCTCCTCGCCACTCCACTTGCCGGGCGCGCGCAATCGTCAGGGACGACCCTGACGTTGCGCCAGGTGTTGGACTCGGTGATGGCGACGCACCCGAGTATCGGTGCGGCGCAGGCCGGCCTGCGCGCCGCCCGGGGCAGTCGGTTGAGCGCAGGGGCGTTCGCCAACCCGATGCTGGCCTACCAGGTCGAGAACGCCCCGCTTCCGAATCGGGCACCACCCCCGATGGACCGCGAGGTGATGCTGACGGCCATGCTGCCTCTCGAGCCGATCTACCAGCGCGGGGCGAGAGTTCGAGAGGCGGACGCCATGTCACGCGCCGCCCAGGCGGACCTGTCTGACACGCAGCAGCGGGTGGCGTTGGAAGCGGCCGGCGCATTCTATCGCGCCGCGATCGCGCAGGTCGCAGCCGACGTCATGACAGATCAGGTCCGGTGGCTCGATAGCGTCGTCGCGTACAACCGTGTCCGTGTCGAAGAGGGCGTGACCGCCGAAGCGGATCTGTTGCGCTCGCAAATCGAGCGCGACCGCGTCCGGGCCCAGGGTGCGCTGCGGGACGTAGAGCTCGCGCGGGCAAGAGCAACGCTGCAGAGCGTTCTCGGCACGGCCGGCCGTTGGAGCGCCTTCGGCCGCGTCGCCGTGGACAGCCTTCCGCTCCCATTGAGCCTAACGAGCGCGCCGGCAACCGACAGCGGCCGGTCCCTCGCGATGTTGGACCTGGACGTGGAACGGTCACCGGCGCTGGCCGGCGCGCTGGCCCGGCGGCCTGCGTTGCGCGGTGCCCGTGAGCGCTTGCTCGCGGCCGGATCGGGGCTCAGTGCCGCGCGAACCATGATCCTCCGCGAGGTGGGCGCCATGTTCGGTACCAAGAGGACCGAAGGCGCCACCTCCCTCGTGTTTGGTGTGAGCCTGCCCCTGCCATTGTTCGATCAGAATCGCGGGGCGCTCCTCCGCGCGGCAGCAGAGCGTGACGTCGCGGCCTTCGACGTAGCCATCATGGAGCGGCAGGTCCGTGCCGACCTCCAGGCGGCGTACGCGAGCGCCATCATTCTCACCGGCCGGCTGAGCATATTGGCTGAAGGCGATTCGACGGTCGCCGGCGGAGCGGTCGCCACTTCGTTTGGCGTTCTGATTCGCGCCGCCGAAGCGCGACGGTTGGCGTTGGCCGCCTATCAGGAGGGCGCCATGCCGCTGCTGCAGGTCCTCGACGCGGCGCAGGCGGCGGGCGAGGCGCGACTGGCTTTTTTCGAGCTGCTGTTCGCCCAGCACGAAAGCGTGCTATCGCTGATCGTGGCCGAAGGACGTGACCCGGTGGCGGCAATTTCCGCGACCTCCCCGCCAGAGAGCGCAGGTCGCGCTCTCCCTCACTCGTCGAATCGTTAGAGGCGCCTGTCATGAGAGTCAGAGTCAGCTATCGCGCCGTCGTGGTCCTGTTGATTTGTGCAGCGTGCCGTCGTGGCGACGCGGATGACGCCGGCGCCGACAGTGCCGCCGGCGATTCAGGCATGGCCGCGATGCCCGGGAGTCCGCCGTCGGACGAGATCGCGCTTACCGCCGAGCAAGTGAGGCAAGGCGGCATCCAGTGGTCGCCGGTCGCCCTCGGCCTGGCCGCGGAAGTGGCGGTCCTGCCAGGACAGTTGGTGCCTAACGAAGATCAAACGGCCCGACTCGGTGCTCCGGCTGAAGGGCGCGTTCTCACCGTCCATGTCAGTCCGGGAGCCGCGGTTGCGCGTGGGCAGCTACTGGTCACGTTGCAGTCGCCCATGGCGAGCGCGGCCCAGTCGGAGGTCGCGAAGGCCCGCGCCGAGGTGGCGTCACAACGCGCGCAGGCGGTGTACGCCACGGCAGCCCGCGATCGTGCGCAGCGCCTGCTCACCCTCAAGGCGATGCCGCGGCAGGATTACGAGAAGGCGGTGGCAGACCACGAGCTGGCCCAGGCAGCGCTGGCGCAGGCGGAAGCGGAGCTCGCGCGCGCGCAGAGCACTGCCGAGCAGCTGGGCGTTGCCACCGATGCCGGGGCGGTCAGTGGACGGATCTCGATCAGAGCCCCGCTCGCGGGTGTGGTGCTCACGCGTTCGGCAGTCCCGGGCAGTGTCGTGGAAGCGGGCGCGCCACTGGTCGTCGTCACGAACCCCGGCACGCTCTGGCTCACCGTTAGCGCGCCGGAGAAGCTTGCGTCCTTCTTCCGCCGCGGTCAGCCGCTCCGTTTTTTCACCACCGCCTGGCCCACCGACACTTTTACGGCGCGCATCGACGCGGTCGGCGCGGGACTCGATGCGACAACTCGAACGTTATCGGTCCGCGCCGTTACGGGCAGTCAATCCGGCCGGCTCAAGCCCGAGATGCTGGCGACCGTGCTGGTGCAGGGGGCACAATCCGTCAGGGCCGTGCTCGTGCCCGATGACGCCGTGCAAACGCTCCGGGGCAAGACGGTTGTGTTCATCGCCATGCCTGACGGTTCGGGTGGCGCCCATTACATGGCGCGTGAGGTCGTGATCGGCTCCCGGAGTAGTGGTCGTGCCGCCGTCCTGCAAGGACTTTCTCCAGGCGACACCGTCGTGACGAAAGGCGCGATCTCGATCAAGGCACAGCTGCAGAAGGATCCTGCTGCAAAGATGGTGATGTAATCGTGCCTACATCCGCGAGTTTCATCGATCGCATCATCGACGCTTCGCTTCGGCATCGCGCCGTCGTCATCGGCGGAACGCTCGTTATGGCCGCCGCAGGGGTCTGGGCGTTCGCCACGCTCAACACGGACGCATTTCCGGACCTGACGCCCAATCAGGTTCTCGTCATGACGGAGATGCCTGGCCTCTCCGCGTACGAGGTCGAGCAGCAGGTCACGTATCCGATCGAAGTTGCGATGCTCGGCCTGCCGCAAACCGAGAATGTGCGATCAATCTCCAAGTCGGGCGTGTCGGTCGTTACGGTCACGTTCCTCGACGACGTCGATCTGTATTTCGCGCGCGCGCAGGTTCAGCAGAGAATGCAGGACGCCACGGCACGGCTCCCCGCGGGTGCAATGCCGATGCTTGGCCCGCCCGCCACGGCGATGGGGGAGGTGTTCCAGTATTTCGTGGAGGCGGCGGGCGGCGCTCGCGACAGCCTGACGCTCGTTCGCTTGACGAACGTCCAGGAATACATCATCGAACCGTTGCTGCGCACGGTGCCTGGCGTGGCCGAGGTGCGATCGTGGGGTGGTATGCTGCAACAGTTCGAGGTCCTGGCCGATCCAGCCAGGCTCGCAGGCTACGAACTCACTCTGGGCGACCTCCGGACGGCGCTTGCCAACAACAACGCGAACTTCGGCGCCGGCTACATGGAGGATCGCGGTGAGCGGCTGACGGTTCGTGGGCTGGGTCGAGTGACCGACACGATCGACATTGCCAACGTCGTCGTGACGACGCGGGGCAGCACCCCGATCTTTGTTCGCGATGTGGCCCGAGTCACCATCGGCTCGCGCCCGCGGTTCGGTGCGGTCACGCGAGATGGCCTCGGTGAAGGACTGTCCGCGACCATCATCATGCTCAAGGGAGCGAACGGTCGCGACGTCACGGGTCGCGTCGTGGAACGACTGCGTGAAATCGAACCGGTGCTGCCGGCCGACGTGAGGATCCGGCCGTTCTACAGTCAGGGGGACGTCGTCGATCGAACCAGTCGAACCGTCTTCCGGAATCTGATCGAGGGAGCATTGCTGGTGGTGGCGGTGCTCTTTCTGTTCCTGCGGAACATGCGCACCTCGTTGCTCACCGCGTCGGTGATTCCGTTGTCCTTGTTAGGCGCGTTTCTGCTGATGCGGCGATTCGGGGTCACGGCGAACCTCATGAGCCTGGGCGCGCTCGATTTCGGCCTGCTCGTCGACGCCTCGGTCGTGATGGTCGAGAACTTTGTTCGTCGATTGAGCCCAGGTCATCCCGAAGCGGGGGATGTGCGCGAGATCATTCGGCGCGCGGCGGTGGAGGTTGGGCGCCCGATTGTCTTCGGCATGTCGATCATCATTGCTGTTTACCTCCCCATCGCGACCCTCGAGGGGATTGAAGGGCGCATGTTCTGGCCGATGGCGTTCACAGTCTGCGCCGCCATCCTGATCAGCCTCCTGCTCGCGTTGACGTTCATCCCCGCGGCGGCTTCGCTCGTCTTCGAGCGGATGCAGCGCTCTGGAGTGCGCGGCACAAGTGGTTCGAAGGACGCGCATGAACCGCGCTGGTATGCGGCGTTGGCGATGCGTTACGAGCGGCTACTGACCTGGGCGCTCGGGCATCGACGCTACGTTGTGGGTGGAGCCACCGGACTGTTCGCGGTCGCGCTGGGATCGACCGCACTGCTCGGCACGGAGTTCATGCCGAAGCTCGATGAGGGCTATCTCCTGCTGGAGACCAGGAGGCTGCCGAGTGCGTCGCTCACGCATGGCATAGCGGTATCCGGGACCGTGGAGCGGACCCTGCTCACGTTCCCGGAGGTCGCCAGTGTCGTGACCAATCTCGGTCGTCCGCACGATGCCACGGAAACGATGGCGCTGAACCTCGGTGACGTGTACGTGAATTTCAAACCGGGCAGTGGCGTCGGCACGGCAACGATCGACGACCTCATCGCGCGAATGGACTCCGCGCTTTCCGGGATTCCCGGCCTGGGCTTCGAGTTCAGCGCACCGATGCGCATGCGTCTCGATGAAGCGATCTCCGGAGTGAAAACCGATCTTGGCGTCCAGATCTTCGGCGACAGTTTGGCCCTGCTGCTTGCCAAAGCGGATCAGGTGCAACGCATTGTGGAGCGGATACCGGGCGCGGAAGACGTGTCGGTTGGCGTGAGCGAGGGCGCGATGCAGCTCGAGATCGATCTCGATCGGTCCGCGATCGCGCGGTACGGCCTCAATGTCTCCGAGGTACGCGAAGCGGTGGAGATGGGCGTCGGCGGTATGGAAGCAACGGAGGTCGTGGACGGTCGCCGGAGATTCCCGCTCGTGGTGAGGCTGGACACGGCGTTCCGATCCACTCCCGACGCAGTGGAGCAGACGCTCATCCGCACGGCATCCGGAGGGACCGTAACGCTGTCGCAAGTTGCGACGTTGAAAACCGTGGAGGCGCCCGAGGTCATCGAGCACGAGGGCGGACAACGCTATGTCGTCGTAAAGAGCAATGTGCGCGGTCGCGATCTTGGCGGATTCGTGGCTGATGTGCGACGCGCGGTTACCGATAGTGTTGACATGCCATCCGGGTATTTCACGAGTTATGGCGGCCAATTCGAGAATCAGGCGCGCGCGATGCGCAGGCTCGGCCTGATCGTGCCGATCGTTCTCCTGCTGATCTTCGCGCTGCTTTACGCAACCTTTGGTACCTGGCGCCACGCCGTGCTGGTGATGCTGACCGTGCCGCTCGCGCTAATCGGCGGCATCGCCGCATTGTGGCTGCGTGGACTCAACCTCAACCTGAGCGCGGCGGTCGGTTTCATCGCGCTGTTCGGCGTGGCGGTTCTCAACGGGGTGGTTCTGGTGAGTTACATCAATCAACTGCGTGCATCAGGCCGGGAACTCGCGGACGCAGTGCGCGAAGGTGCCCAGACGCGATTACGTCCCGTCCTGATGACAGCTCTTGTGGCAAGCGTCGGGTTCATCCCCATGGCGATTGCGACCAGTTCCGGCGCCGAGGTGCAACGTCCATTGGCGACTGTTGTGATCGGCGGACTGGTTTCGTCAACCGTGCTGACGCTCCTGGTCTTGCCCACGCTCTATGCCTGGATCGAGGAACGCGTCAAACGCGTCTAGCTATCGTTCGACCGTGACGACGGCGCATCGCGAGCTCACGGCCTATCGCATCGTAGGGTGGGGTCCGGCAAGCCTTGGCGCTCTTCATCTCGGTGTCGCTTTTTGCGACGTATCGTAACCTCAGTGAGGACCTGCTGTGGTTCGCCGGCACGGGCATCGCAGTCCTGCTCGCCGGAGCACTGAACCTGTGTATGGCGGCGGGGCTTACTGGCCCTGGGGCGCGCGCCATCATCGCGGTGTCCGTGATCGCCAACCTCGCGCTCGGCGCACTCGCCCTGTCGTTTCTCGATCCTCACGCATTGGACGCAACCGCAAGGCGTGGTGCTTTTGGCATTCTTTGAATCGGCGGCGATTCTTGCCGCACGACGATTACTGCGTCGCTGAGTCGTGCTGCCAGGTCGCAAGATGCGTTGGCGGCTATTCCGATCTGAGCGCCTCCATCGGATCGACGCGAGCTGCTCGATGCGCCGGGATGAACATCGCGAGAAGCGTGGCTACCGCCAGCACTACCGGCGCGACCAGGAACGTCATGGCATCCAACGTGCTGATCTGGAACACGAAGCGCGTTAGGCTCGTGCTCAGAGCGGCCGTCGCGAGGGCGCCTATGGCGATTCCCATAACGGCAACTCGGCCTCCCTCGCGGAGCAGGAGTCTCCGGATGTCGTGGCCGGTGGCGCCGAGAGCTGCCCGAATACCCAATTCGTTCGTGCGTTCGCTCACGCTGTACGCCGTGACGCCATACGTCCCGACGATTGCCAACGTGAACATGAGCGCCGAGAAGGCAGCGATGAGTAGCATCTGGAATCGCTGCTGGGCAACGGAACCGGCTACCAGCGCTTCCATCGTCCTGACCTGATGCAGCGGTAGCGCGGAGTCCAGCTCACGCACCGCGCTACGAAGCCCCGGAAGCAGCGTGCGGGGATCGTTCTCGCTCTTCACGAGCACGGTCATGAAGTTGTAGCCCCATTGCGACGTGGATACGTAGATCGTGCGCGCAGCCTCGGCGTCCAATCCCCCGGTCCGCACGTCGCCCGCGACGCCGACCACTTCCGCCTCTTCGCCGGATCCCGTGGCGATGCGCCGGCCAACGGGGTTGCTCTCGCCCCAGACGGCGCGCGCCAGCGTCGCGCTCATGATCACCACACGCGGTCCGGATCGAACGTCGCTGGGTGCGAACGAACGGCCACGCAGCAGTGGAATGCCGAGCACCTCGAAGTAGTCGGGGGCTACCTGCTGAAAGTTGGCCCTTAGCTCCGAGCGGTCACCCGCACCGGGGATCGTGAATGTGAACGCTGCCGGCTCCTCCTCGAGGGGCGGAGCACTTGCCAGGGTAGCGCCGCTCACGCCAGGGAGGCCTTCGACGCGCTCAAGCAGTGTTTGAAAGAACGCGTCGCGTGGGGGCTGTGAGGCGTAAGGCATCCCCGACCCCATCGGTAGCTCGAGCTGGAACGTGAGGACGCGCTCGGGCCGGAATCCAGGATCGACCGCGAGGAGTGCGCTAAAGCTCCGGATCAGCAGGCCACCCGTCGTGAGCAGCATCATCGTGAGCGCGATCTGGGAGATCGTGAGCACCCGCATCAGACGAAAATCGCTCTTGCCGCGTCCGCGCGTCGCACTCTGACGCAACACCGCGGCTACCTCCGGTCGGCTCGACCGCCACGCAGGGAAAAGCGCAACGACAATCACGGTCAGCATGGTGGCGACGACGGTGAACGCGAGAACGCGCCCATCGAGGCGCGCGTCGGAGAGCAACGGGATATCGGCCGGACCAATGGCGACGAACGCTCTGACGCCCCAGTAGGCCAGAAGCACCCCAAGCACGGCGCCACTCGTTCCCAGCAGAAGGCTTTCGGCCAGCACCTGCGAACCGAGCCGCCGGCGAGTGGCACCTAACGCGTACTGCACGGCCACCTGTTTGCGCGTTGCTGCGGCCTTGATCAGAAGGAGGTTAGCTACGTTGGCGCACGCTCCCAGCAGAACGACACCCACCGCGGCCAGGAGAAACACGAGACCACGTCGTACATCGCGCACCACCTGCTCACGGAGTGGAACCAGGCGAACGCCGACCTCACGGTTGGATTCCGGATAGAGGCTCGTCAGCCGCGCGGCGATGGCCGCGAGGTCACCCTCCGCCTGCTGGATGGTGCGACCCGCTGCGAGTCGGCCGACGACGCGCAGCCTCCGCGTATCCCGGCCGCCGGTCTGGTTGTCCTCCGGCACGAGCGGCCGCCACAACTGCACGTCCGTTCCAAGAACGTGAACGCTTCGCGAGGCGAGTTCCAGGGGCATGATGCCGACGACGGTGTACGGGAACCCGTTCACCAGCGCGCTCTTCCCGACGATCGTGGTGTCGGACCCGAATGCGTCGCGCCAGAGGGCGTAGCTCAGGATCGCGCGCCGGTGGTTGCCGACGATGCTCTCCTCGGCCTGAAAAGTGCGACCGTGGAGTGGCGGAACGCCCAACACTTCGAAGAAGCCGGGAGTGATTCGAGCCACCGATACACGCTGTGGCTCCGACCCTCCGGTGAGATTCACATCGCCGTTCGGGAACGTCCAGAACGCCGCGAGGCGGTCGAACGCCTTCGACTGCTCGCTCCAGTCTTTGAAGTCGGCGTACGATGAGAATCCTTCGGCGAGCCCTTGGTTCGGCGCCGTGCTCCAGGCCATTACCAGACGGTCGGGATCCTTGAATGGCAGCGGCTTCAGGAGCACGACATTGATGATCGAGAAGATGGCCGTGTTCGCGCCGATGCCGAGGGCGAGCGTGATAAGCGCGACCGTCGTCAGCACTGGTCGACGAATCAGCGACCGCGCCGCGTGTCGGAACTGCCATGCGATCGTATCGAGGAGGTTCATGCTCAATGGCCCCTCAGCCCGCCGCCCGCCAGGTGGACGATAACGAAGCCCATCACAACCAATCCAATGATGGTCAGAAAGATCTTCAGTCCGGCAGGGAGTTGTCGAGGCGATTCTGCCCCCACTGGCTCACCAAGCGTCGCCTCGTCCGACTTTTGTCGTCCGTACGCCGTTCGCCCCCATGGTTTGTAGACCGATAGCGTCGTGGTTACGAGCAGCACGAGGACTGCGGCACCAGCATCGGCCATCAGCTGGATTCCCAATCGCCCAGTTGTGGGCAGCACTCCGAGCGACGTGCCTGAGACCAGTTCCGCGGCGGTCGTGACGGCTGTGAACTGGTGCAGAAGCAGCAACGTCGTCGCGACGATCGTCAGGGCAAACTTCGTCAGCACCCAATAGTGCTGGAGCAAACCCCACGACGTACCGAGTGACTGGATGAGTCCCGTCAGCAGCGCGGCGAAACTCAGCGGCACGATCATGAACTGGCCGATGAGATTCATCGCGATATAGGCGGAGCGGACCGTTTGCGGGTTTTGGCTGGTGAGTCCAGCGATGCTCAGCACCAGGAAAGCCGCGACGGCGCCCAACCAGGCGACCGAAGACGTCACATGTGTGGTGAGCGCCAACTTGCGAACGCCGGGAGTCATCATCATGCGCTGCGCTCCCGGTGCCTCATGGACTGCACAGCCTTGCCAACTCGACGCCGAGCACGACTACCGCACAGTTCCGGGATGCCTCGACTCGACGAGCTTCCTGTACTTGACCGCCTGTTCTGGCCGAAGAACATCGACGATTTCCTGGTGCGCCGAATCAAGCGCCGCGCGCACGCGCGGTTGCAGCGTATGCCAGGTCGAATCCAGCGCGCCTTGCCGTCGCGCGAGGATGCCCGCGATGGTCCTCTGTTGCTCCTGGTCGAGTCCGAGCTCGTCGTTCAATCGATCTATCATATGGTGCGCACCCGTCGTTTCATGCTCCGAGGTACGACGGCGTTCATAACTCACGCCAAGAGAAACCCCGGCGGCGAGTGCCACCGCAAGTAAGGACGTTCCCTTAAGCCAGGCCGGTAGCATCACGTCAGGCCCCTCCGCGGTCACGGAGCAACAGCGTTCCAATCGGGGGCGGGCGATCGGGAAGAATGATTGCCCTCCCGACGTCGTCCACAGGAGCAAGCGCCTTCGTCAATTCCGTCTCAGAACGCCGCGCGGATGGACTGTCACCTGACGAAAACACCGAGAGCAGCGCGGCCACCAGGAGCAAAGACGCGGCAACCCACGTGCGTCGTGAGTTCGCCAGCCATTCGAAGCCGCCTCTGTGGCGAACCACATTTGCCGCGATCTGTTCGGCGCGTGCATCCCAATAGCCGGCGTCATCACGAATCCGAGTCGTGGCCAGGAGATTGGTCAGGTCTTCACGCATGGTAGCTCAGCTCACATGCCGTCATGACTCCCCCGGATTCCCGTTGTCCTCGAGCACAGTGCGAAGCGCAGCCCGTGCCCGGAATACATGCTGCCGCACTGTCGATTCGCTGATGCCGTGCATCACCGCCACTTCCTCGGTGGAGAGATCTCGCATGACCACCAGTTCGAAACATGCCCGCTGCATGGGTGAGAGATCCTTCAGGGCGCGTGTCGCGGCCACGGCATCGAGTCGCGCCAGCAGTGCCTCGTCGGCGGGTGGCGACGCCGGTTCCGCAATAACGCGCCACCCGAACACTCGCATTAATCGCGCGCGCCGCAGATCACGTGATCTGCGGTTCGCCGCCACTCGGCGAACAATGGCGAAGAACCAGGGCGGAAAGGGTCGCTGTGCATCGAACCTCCGGGCATTCCTCAGCACCGCCGTGAACGCATCCTGCACCACGTCGTCGGCGTCATCGTGGTCACCCATGAGCTGAGCGGCAAGGAGGGTAGCCGCTCGTATATACCGGCGAACGAGTACGCCGACCGCGGCGCCGTCGCCACCCGCTGCCGCCGCGAGCAACTCCGCATCAGAACGGCCATCATCTTTGACGGGCACCCGCGCTGCAAACCTCTCAGGCGGCGCGCCGCGGATTACCGGCTGGGCGATGTGGCGTCATGCCGTTTCTTACGCAGTGAGAACGCGATCTCACCGTCTTCACACGCAAATGTTCCGAGTAGCGTTTCGGCCGCGCGCGGCGTTACGGCGCTCAGAACCGAGGTTGCTCTGCAGGTCTTACCCGACACCACCTGCGTCCACCGCAAGGTGTCGCCTTTCAGCGCCACGTCGGTCACTGTCGTCGAAATCGATCGATCGGTGTGCATTGTGAAAATCATCTTGTGCAAACTGTCATGCGCGATCGACAGGTCCATGTCGCTCGAAACACCATGATGACTGACCGTCCCGCTCCAGTTGCCAAGCACCCTCCCGTGGATTGCCGCATGCGTCGCCGAATCCGGCGCAACGTGCCCAGGGCCATGTTGATATGGAGGAGTGTGCGAACGGGGGTGCGATTGCGCGAGTGCTTGCATCGATCCAGACACGAGGCAAGAAGCCACTAGAAAGAGGCCGCGAAGCATTTGAGTCTCCAGTTGAGTGGGGAAACTTGAATCGGGAAACGGGAAACGGGAATCGGGAATCGGGAGGTGAGGAAATTGTGTTTCCTCGGCTCGCTCAGCGTAATTTGCGCTCCTGCAATACATGTTCGCGCCAGTCGCGCATCTGTTTACGCGTACGCGTCGTTCCTGGACCGGCCGTCCATCAGGCGACGATCTCTGACACCTTGGAAGGCGCCTCCAGG
The DNA here is from genome assembly GCA_964608035.1 of uncultured Gemmatimonadaceae bacterium. Classification (GTDB taxonomy): domain Bacteria; phylum Gemmatimonadota; class Gemmatimonadetes; order Gemmatimonadales; family Gemmatimonadaceae; genus JABWBJ01. The sequence continues at coordinate 21,775 of CAZSNV010000019.1, forward strand.
GCACCTCGTCACCGAGGTCCAACACCCGTGTAAACGCTTGCGCCCGTCGGGTTGTACTGTAGAGAGAAGGTGAAACTGACGTCGGGCCGATTCGAGCAGATGCGGTTATTCGGCTACGTGCCATAGCAGGAAACCCGAAATCAAGGAGTCGAAGGCATGCGGGACACAACGGTGACGAACAGGAAGTCGAGGAGGGTGGCACCCGGCCTTCGTCACGTTCTGCGCTGGCTTCCCGTAGCAATCGCCATGGCCTCGCTGCCATTACGCGCTCAGCAAGTTTCGACCCGCACCATAGCGACGCTCGACGTCGAATTCGACGAGCCGTTTTCGCAGGTTCGAGCAACCCGCGAGCTTCGCGATGGACGCGTCATCGTTAGCGATCCGCGTGAGCGGACCTTGAAGGTCATCGATCTGCGAAGCCGGAGCGCGACATCCATAGGGCGCGAGGGCCGCGGTCCGTTCGAGTGGGGTCTTGCGGGCGGACTTCTCGCGGTGCAGGGCGACACCACGCTCCTCGTGGATACACGTAACGCCCGGTACCTGGTGATCGACCCAGTCGGGCGACCGGTTCGCACGTTCAGTCCGGTGGCCGAGGAGGCGACTGCTCCCCGCGGCGACGCGGGTCGCGGCAGCCATGGTGGGCCCATGATCGTCGGCATCATTGCAAATGTGCGCGCGAGTGATGCGCAGGGCCGATTGTACTACCAGGGGCTTGACCACGAGCCCAGGACGCGAGGCGGTGTCGCGGAGCTCGATTCGGTGCCGATCGTGCGGTACACGCAGCGAACACGGGCGCAGGACACCGTTGCCTGGGTTCGGTTGGCCACGCGAACGGGAGGGGCCAATGTGGGCCATGGCAGCGTGCGGCCATTCGAAAGCGACGACGACTGGACGGTGTTCCCCGACAGTCGCATCGCGATTGCACGCGCGGCTGATTATCGCGTGGAGATCATTCACCCGGATGGCCGTCGAACCAGTGGCCCGGCAGTAGCGTACGCTCCCGTGAGAGTGACCGAGGCCGACAAGGAGCGTTGGCGAGAACAGGAGCGCGAGGCGCGCGTCAGCGTCAGGACCAGTGGCGAACACGGCGGAAACAGCCAGCGGCCTCCCGCCCGCGTACCTGTGCAGGAGCCCGCCGAATGGCCGGCGGCAAAGGCGCCGTTCCTGATCAATGCGGTCTGGGCCGCGCCGAATGGTGAGACATGGGTGCTTCGGACCCGCGCCACGGCCGACCGCGTGCCAACGGCAGATGTCTTCGACACTCATGCCAGGCCCATCGCGAGAGTTGTGTTCCCTGTGGGAACGCACCTTGTAGGGTTCGGGGCGCGACACGTGTATCTCGTGCGCACCGACGAAGACGGGCTGCAGTATCTGCGCCGGTACTCCCTTCCCTGACCGCCTCAGTTCATCAGAGTGAAAGCACGAAGGCGGGCGCGTGGAATCCCGGGCAGCGTTCGTCTGCCGGCGCGCTGGTGCGCGGCGGTCGCTTCTGGGAGGTCGTCCATGAAGCGTCGCTGACGCCTGATCGTCGAAGAAACACGTCGGCGCGTGCCTCAGTCACGGGAATAGACAAACAGCCGAGGCTGGAGAACGTCGGCGGCAGAATCAGGGCAGAGCTGGCCTCACGTGTCTTCCGATCAGAACTCGAGGGGTTGAGGGATGCGAACATTAGTTGGGTGTGCCATCGGGATCGTGCTGGCCAGCTCGTCATGCGGACGTGACATCGCCGAGCCCATCGATCCTGGACAGAATGTCATTGGCAACTCCGTCTCAGCGAGCCGGGTTCAAGGTGGCGTGCAGATCGTCAACGGCACCGGGGTACCGGTGGGTTACGTCGTCTGGAATCGCGCGTGGCTGGCGCTCTTTGCGCCTTGTATCGACACGACTCCCCAGTGTCTTCGACTCCCAGCGGGAACGACCGTGACTGTAGCCCTCAAGGACATCGGCGGCTACGCTCCTGGCGCAAATGAGGCGATCGTCTACTGGTGGCGCGTCGTCCCCGACGGCGACGGCGGATACCGTGTGGATCAGGTGCGGGAGATTATCGTTAGGCTGTGAGCGCCCCGCCACAACGGCTGGCCCCTGGATCAGAGCCCTTCGCAGCAACTGCGCGTTGAGGGCCACGCGGTCACCACGACCGGCACGAAGGCCATAGCGGGGAGATGTTCAGTTCCCGGTTCTGGGATGCTGCTTCTCGTTCGGGGCACCGGGCCGTGGCGCGTGATGCTGATGACTTTCAATGACCCTGGAACCTCGATCGGGAGCAGAACCGGCATGAGCCTGTCAGCCCGGGCGCCGATTCCGCGAAGACCAGTGAATCGCCGAGATCTTCCATCCGGCCGGAGTGCGAACCAGGACCATCAGTTCGGCACTACTCGAGTTCACGGCGCGACCGCTGGTCTCACCCTGTGCGGTGCTGGTCGAAGACGCCCACGCGACATCACCGTGAATCCGCACGAGAACGGGGCCGCGATCGATCTTCACCGCCTGCTCAAAGCGGATATCGCTCTGGAGGTGATGCGACCGGTATTCCGCTCGCGTTTCGGTTCCTCCACTCTCGAGAATGACCGCATCATCCGCGAGCAGCGCCAGTGCGGCGGCGCTGTCTCCTGCGGCGAGCATGGCATGGAACTTCACCACGACCGCGACGACCGCAGCCGAATCGCCCGCAGCGCCATGTCCTTCACGCTGTGCCGCGACCACCGACGTCGGGATCGCAAGCCCAGCGACCAATGTCACTACCAGTCTTGTCAACTTCATGATGACTCCTGTGGGGTAGTTGTGAAGAACGCCTAACGCACCGGCGGGGCGGTTCCGGTGAGGATCGCCGTGAGAACCAGCACGAGCAGCACGACCGTGACATCCAGCGCGATCGACAGCCGCAGCCGGGCTACTGAGCGATCACTGTTGACAGAGGGCTGCACAACGCGCCAGTGATATGCCCCGAGCACGACGATCACGGCGACAACGACGACCTTCCTGACGAGCGCGAGGCCATACGGACTGCCCAGGACAAGCCCGAGGTCGCGCAATTGCAGCCACGCTCCGACAGCGCCGGTAACGGCGAGGACCGCCGCACACGACAGGGCCAGCGGAGAAAAAGCACGTAACAGACTGCGAACCAGGCCGACTCGATCGTCTGACGGGACGGCGAGCGCCTTGGGCAGAGCGGCGACCGCAAGCGCGAGGATGCCTCCGGCCCATCCCCCTGCTGCCAATACGTGAACGGCATCCAGGCCCATCGCGAGCAGCGGCACGTCCGGCACCGCGGCGGGGTGGCCGAGGAACGATGCGGAGATCGCGAGCACCACGCCAACCGCGGCCAGAACGCCCCAACGCACCGGCGTTCGCCGGCGGAGTGCCAATAGCAGTCCGATCGTTGCGGCCACCTGCAGCGACCATCCCCGCCCCCAGGTTGAGGAGGTCAGGAGGTCAGCGAGGTCGCCGATACGAAGTGCCTCGAGCGATCCGCTGAGGGTGATGCCGTGACTCGTCAGGCGCACGAGCGCGAGGACTAACAGAGACCAGGCCCCGAAGGTGGTCATTATGACAAGGCGGTCCTCGACTGCAGTCCGGAAGTCCAGAGACCCGGCGGAGTCGGAACGCGTAGCGCGTGGCAGCACGAAGAGCCCAAACGCGACCGACCCGAACACGATCATCATCGACAGGAACGTGAGGAACCGGATGGCCTGCTGCAGTGGCCTGTCGGCAGAAGGGTCGTGACCCTCCTCGTGCCCCATCGGCGCCTGGCTGGCGGAAACGGAGTCCACGGACTGAACGACGGGGATTGAATCGATGATGAACGAGTACCGTCCCGTCACAGCGTGGCCATCCGTGCCCACCAGCCGCCATTCGACCCGATACGTCCCGACGACCGGAAGTGGCGGGACATCCGCCAGCAACGATTTCCCGTCGGCGGTGTCGGCCCGAACCGCGAGTGCCAAACGCTGCGAGTCAGGCGAGACCAGTTCAACGCGCGAGGTCCGCGCCGTCACGGCCTCGCTGAACACGAGCCGCAGTTCAGTTGGAGGACGGTTGAGATGCGCGCCGCTGGGCGGCATGGAGCGTACGAGCGTGGCGTGCGCCCACGCGACTCCAAAAACCGCTGCGACGAGCAGCGCAGTAACAACAGTGACCCTAACGCCTCGGTTCGATTTCACCGGGCACCTCGTGCCGGGTCATCCGGCAGCCGCGGGCCCGTCAATTCCTCAGGCGTCGAGTGAGCGCGATCGGTCAAATCCGTTCTCCGTCGAGAGTTCAGCTGGGCTCGTCTGTCCCGGTTGCCACATTTTACAGTGCATAAAATCTATCCTGGTGATCCCATGGCATGCCAGCCTCGTGGAGCGAGACGCGCCGAACGACGCCGTTCAGCTGTGGACGTGCGCGCGTTTCTGCGGGCAGTCCGCGTGGGCGCCAGTAAGCCACAGGGTCGCGCAGCGCAGGTGAGCGAGGAACAGTCTTTGGCGCCCGCCACTCGTCGACATCGCGGAGGCTGTTGTCTCCGCTCCTTGAGCTGAAACGGCAGCGGAATCCTCGGCTCGCAGTGGGTGCGCCATAATCGCTCCCGAGGTCCAGACCAGTGCGAGCATGGCTGCCGCGCCAGCCAGCGAGCGGCGTGTGACATGGGTACCGCTGGGTAGCTCCTCTCCGGTGAGACGTCGCACCCGCCGTTCAAGGAGATCGTGCGGAGTCGCCGCCGCAAAGGCAGAGACACCGACCGGCGATGTCCTCAAGTGAGAGAGTTGTGCCATGGTGACGATTGCGGACGCCAGCTTGAGCGGATCCTCTCGCGCCGCCTGGTCATCCGCCTGCACTTCGGCTTCGTCAGCAACATCGGCGGCAAGACGACGCAGCGCCGGAAGCCAGAACAGCGTGTAGGCGAAAAACCGGAGAACAGCGAGGCGGAGCGGGTCACGACGGGCGACGTGAGCGCCCTCGTGTGCAAGCACCGCACGCAACTCCGCGTCGTCGAGCAATCGCACCAATTCACCGGCCACATAAATACGCGGCCGAAGCCAGCCAGCCGTGAACGCGGGATTAGGCAACCCGTCTACGATCCGAATCAGCGCGGGCGAGATTCCGACAGCGCGCGCGGACCGAGCGATCGGTTCATCCGGAAGCGGTATACGCGCCTCAAGCTGGCCAAGTGTGTGGCGCGACGAACGCGACGCGCGAATCCGGTCCCAGACCGCGAAAGCCAGCCCCAGTGCGACGGCTATGTGGAACCCCCAGTGCACCGGCGCGAGCAACAAATGGAGAGCGATCAAGCAGAGCTGGCCAATCTGATCCGTGCCACGGAGCAACGCCTCGGCCCCCGTGGCAACATGGTGACCAAACACCGGGCTCAAACTGAGAAGTGTGAGCGAGGCGATGCCAATCAGGAGAACCCGACGATGCGCTTGTTCGCGTGCCAACGTCCGAGGCGTGACGAGACTCGGCGACGCTCGTGAAGCGTGCTTCCCGCCAGATTCAGAAGGGGCCCGTCGCAATCGCCTCACTCACCAGTCTCCCGTTCTTTAAGACGACGACGGATCAATCGGGCGAGCTCCTCCAGTCGCTTCGGGTCCTGCTCCGCAAGGACGTCCACAAAAGACGCAGCCATGACATCCTGGCTGAGGGAGAGAACACCCTTTACTACACGCCTGGATGCATGGACAAGAAATTCGTCCTCAGTCCACCTCGCCTGATAATGCAACAAGTCATCTCGCTTGGCGCGCGTAAGCATCCGCTTCGAGACCAGCTTGTTGAGGACGGTGATGACCGTGAGCAACTGCACGTCGTGCGACTGAGCCACCCGCTCGTACACCGCGCGGGCGGGCACGGCCCCGCCGAGATCCCACACGGCGCGCATCACACGAGCTTCAAGATCGCCAAGGACCTTGGCCAATCCTCGCGCTGAAAGACGGACGGTGTCTTGCAGCCGCGGTCCGGATCGCGTCGTGGACTGCTTAGGTGGCCGTTTCATTCAGCGACCAGGCCCGAGGCCCGCACGTGCGTTGAACACCAGCGTGACAAAGAAAACCTCCCACTCGTTAGGTACGTTTGCAGCTGGAGCGGCGTGCAGTGATCGCACATTCCAGAGTCCCGACTCGCGAATCGAAAGTCGGGCAATGCCTTCGGCATTGGTAATCAGTGTCGTATCGCGCGATGCAACGGTCGTGTCCTTAGGGGCGAGACCGGCTCGTAGATAGGCGTTGGCCACGGGCCGACCATGGTAGAGGAGCTTCACGTCGATAGTGTGTCCCGCGTGAAGCGCCGCCGGATCGTTCATGGGTACGAGCTCGAGTGCATGTCCGACGGTCTTGCTGAAAGCCCGCGGGCCGCCCTCTCCAACTTCGAGCACTGCCTTGGCGAACTTCTGTGAACGCTGAGCGACGCTGTCAACGTTTGGAAAGGCGCCGTCTTTCTCCAGCTGCTGCGCGAGCTCCGGGGCGCCTTCGAGTCCGATGTACCTCTTGAGGCCAGCCACCGGCACTCGCCGCGAAGACGGTATCAAGCTAACGGCGACCACTCGCTGTCCCGCGCCTTGGGGCTTGTGCCGAAGTAGCAGCGACCTCTCTCGCACCGAGAAGTCCGTTACGCGTTCGTCCTGGCTCGCTCCGATGAGCCGAGCCTCGGCGACGCGTTCGGTCTGAACAGCACTTTGGCTCGTTGGGAACTTCGAGCCGGTCTGGCCGAGCACTTCCAGAACATTTCCGGATGCCACCGTAAAGCTGATGGGGACAATCCAGAAGTCGTGTGCCAGAACCATTGTGGCCGAGACGGCCGTCAACAACGCGGCAACGGAGAGAACGCGTTTCGGAAAGTACCTTCGGGCGCCTTTCATTGATTTCCGTCTCCAAAGAGATTGTCGAGTGGGGCTCCGATCGAACGACATCAATCGGTCACGTTCGCACACGGCGCCAGCGGCCGGGCTGGTCTAGCGCACCTGAAACGTCAGGGTAGCCCATTTCGATTCGTAGTTGACCGAATCACCTGTCACTGGAATCATGTGGATGAACTTTATGTACCAATAGCCTCGTAGCGGGATCGCGATACGCGCGATGCCCTCGGCATCGGATCGAACATTGCGCACCGGAAGCCTGTCCCCCGCGAGCGTCCGGCCACCCGAGACGACGAACTGGTTCGCCACCGCCTTGCCGTCGACGAGCGCGCGCACGCGGAGCGTCGACCCAACCTTCAGCGAGTAGGGATTGTCCAGCGGTACCAGCTCGGCCGGATAGCCGAGCACAGTCTCGAAGCCGGGGGTGCGCGCTTCGCCTACCTGAAGCACGGTCTTCACATGCTTGGAGTACCGCTCGTGAGCCGGCGTGTCGAGCGCTCCAGCATGGTGTCGAGCCTCGAGCACGTCGGGAACGCCATCGGACTTGAGGTACTCGTTGAACTGCTTGCCATCAAGCCGAATGGTTCGGGGATGCGTCGAAGCTCCGACCAGATACGTCCCCGAGTTCCGGGTGGGAACGCTGAACACGCTCGTATCGCCGCCATCAGTCCACGACGAGGTATCCGGATGCTGGACACCGTCGGACGTAACGACGCTCAGGTCTCGGAGGCGGTTCTTTGCAACGGCGCTCTCGCTCTTGGTGAACGTGCCGTTCAACACACGGACGCTTGCCTTGTCTCCCGGCTCCAGAAAATAGCGCAGCGGCTTGAGGAAAAGGTCGTGCGCGGCAAGCGAACCGCTGCCGCCGACGATCAGCACTATGGCAAGGAGTATGCGCCGCATTCTAGTGTTTCCGATTCATGAGGGGGCATTAATGGTTAGGCGGGCGCTGTCCCAGCCACGGACAAGTGCTTTATTCTCCGTAAAAGTCCGGCGCATTGACGTCGCTGTCAAGCGGGTGGTTTCTTTGGTGGCGGGGGCGGTTTCTTCATGCCGGGCATCTTGCTGTGGTCCATCCCAGGCATCGAGTCCTTGGCCGCAGGTTTCGCAGCCGGTTTTGGGGCAGCGGGCTTCGTGGCCGGAGGTTTTGTCGCGGCACCTGATGCAGCGGGGCGCGCAGTGCGCGAGCCAGCCGTTGCAGGCCGGGCCGCGGGCGGAGTTGGGGCGGGTGGCTTCTCACGCATCATCATCTCCATGTGCTCGCGATGTTCGGCAGGCATGCGCTGGATCACGGCGGTCATCATCTGCCTCATCGCGGAGTCGGTCACGATTCGCTGTCGAATCACGGGGTCCTCGAGCATACGCATATGAAACTGCACCATCTGCGGATCCATCGTTGTCATGCTGTCGGGGCGCACCGAGTCTGCGCGGACGCCGGGCGGGTGCATCTTCTCGTGGCTCGTCATGGGCACACTGTCGCGTCCAGGTGCCCGAGCTGAGTCGCGACCGGCCATCTTGGTGTGGTCCATCGTCGACATCGTGTCTCGCAGCATCCCTGGCATCTTCGAATGATCCATCCCGGCCATGACCGCGCCACGTTCCACCGTCGGGGTCGGAAACCCGGGAAGAAATCCCACTGCAGCCCCGCCCATGTTTTCGATGCCCATCATCTGCGCCATCTCTCTCCATTCGTCCACCGTTTGTACGAACGACGAGCTGTCCCGATACCGACGCGCCGCCTCCATGATGCGGGCGCGTTTCTGGTTCCGCGTCACGTTCGGATTCGCGAGGATGTCGCTCACCACGTCGTGCATTGAGTGCAGGTTGTCGAAGATGATCGCCGCCTCGGGATAGCGCGCGGTGAACGTGGGTGCGATCGCCGCCGTCATGGGCATGATGCGCGGCATGTTGGTCGGAGGGTTCTCGATCATCTGGCGAAAGCGCGCCACTGTCGCGAGCACTCCCGTCTGCCGTTCATCCTTGTTCTTGCCAACCACGAGCGGCTCGTAGAGGCCGACTTGCAGCCAGTGGTAGGCCCAGATGAGGCCATTGAATTTCGGATAGCCCTTCCGAAAGGCCAGCGAGTACGGCTGCGCCTCCATGAGTTCCATCGTCTTCGGGAAGGAACTGAAGGCAAGATCTGGTCTCGATTTGTAGTAGCGGGTCAACTCGGCGACCTTGGCGTCCTTCTGCTCGACACTCAGCCGTTCGTCCGCCCACACGTCGTAAACCTGACGGTGGAAGAGGTGTGCCCAATCGAACATCATCTTCGCTTCGGGAGCGAGTTTCGCGTAAGCGATCTCGATTGCCGCCTCTTCGAGCGGCAAACGCGGTGGATGAACCAGGATTTCTTTCGTCAGTCGGTTATACCACTTCTCCTCCAGCTCCGAGATAGGAGCCGTCGGACGGGTCCAGAGCGTCTCGTAGAGGATCGCATGACCAAAATCGAATGCGTTGAAGAGACGGTCGGCTGCGGGATAGTTGTGTCGGAACTGCCAGTTGAAATTGCCTGGCAGGTAGAACTGTTCGTACGCGGTCGACCACTGGGCCGAGGCGCTGGGCGCGAACGCAACGCTGCCTGTCAGCGCGATGGCAGCAGCGAAGGCGGCGGTTGTGGTCTTTTGATACGCGTGGCGCATGGTATTCCTCGATCCAATTCGGATTGTATTCGTGCCAAAGAGAAACGAGCGAAGATGATCGCTGACGACACCGTTATCGACCAGGCATAAGGGCACGCACCGCAAAAGCGCGCGCGAGTCCGAAGGTCAGAGTCCACGACTGCTCCGGGCCAGTCAGTCGCCGTCCCACCCCAGCGTCGAGTGAAAACTCTGGACTGAGTTGGTAACGGACTCCGCCCCCGGCGTTCCAATCGATCTCGTCGTCCGGGTGGATCGGCTGCCGTGCGTAAACCTCGGCCGCGACAAGCATCGATTTCAGTGGGTACGTCCGATCCACTGCCATGCCCACGAGCCACCGTGCGACCTCCGCCGCGGCGCCGGGTGTCGAAGAGGTGCTGGTTGGTGCTGTGCCAAAGGTGTATTCAGCGTTCACGTGAAAACGAGCCCACTGGTAGGTGCGTGTTGCGATCCCTTTTGCCGATGCGTAGGTCCGATCGGGCCCCAGACTCCCGGCGGGAATGAGAACCGCACCAACCAGCCCGAAGGCGGGGAAGGTTTGTGTCTCCACGTTCAGATTGTGGAGAACCGATATGTCGACCCCCGCTATGCCGGAACGGCGCTGGCCCGCGCGAACATCCATGAACGCCAGCGGCAAGCCCACCTCGAGGTGAGTGCGCGGGAGGATTCCATAGGTCAGTTCCGGCTCCATGCTCCAACGGTAGATGCCGCCGCGGGCGCGCTCGAGCCTGAGGGGCGCAAGCTGCAGTTCGAAGGCGTATCGCTCCGTCGCATAAGCGTCCTCAACCTGAATGGGGCGCCCTTTGTCGGTGTTGTAGTAATCCGTCTGGGCCGATACAGGCTCTGGGGCAACAATGGAACCGAGGCTGAACCACGCGGCAGTACCCACTACCCGGGCTGAGTTGCGGACCATTGGGTATAACGTTTCGTGCCAGTGCATGTTCGGTTCCTCGATCGCTAACGCGATTCACCCGGCTGTTGCTCAGATAGGTCGCCCGCTGGAAAAGTACCCAGTTTTACACGCCATAAAAATACCCCTCCAGAGCGAAGGGTTGCAGCAAATCACGGTCGTCATCGGATACCAGGCCGGAAACGACCATCCTCTACGGTTGTGCTTGGAAGAACTTCGCTGACGGGATCGGGTTTTAGCTAGGATAAAGAGGTCGACGTTTCATCCACTGAGGAGGGCATGTCATGCCGCACACAGCCCGGAATAGCGAAATGGATGCCGAAATCCAGACGTGTATCGAAGCATGCACGCGTTGCCATGACGTCTGCGCTACAACGACAACGCACTGTTTGCAGAAGGGAGGTCGTCACGCCGAAGTCGAGCATCTGGTCTTGCTGCTGGATTGCGCTGAAGCCTGCCAAACGAGTGCCAATTTCATGCTGCGAGGCTCGCACTTTCACACCAGCACATGCGCGGTTTGCGCCGAGATCTGCCGCGCCTGCGCAGAATCCTGTGATCGGATCGCCGACGATGAGACAATGCGACGTTGCGCTGAGGAGTGCAGGCGGTGCGCAGAGTCCTGCGAGCGGATGGCAGTGTCTGGGGCGACGCACTAGACTCTGACGGCGACGTCCCGTAGACGAGGTAATCTCTCAGGCAGCGGTCCCTGATTTGGAGCGAGTCATGGAGAAATCCCCACTGCGTCGTTTCGTAGGCCCATTCGCCCTGGCGGCCGCGGGGGTCCTCATCGTCATCGGCGTGCTTGCGGCACACGACTTCTGGATCGTTCCGAACGCGTTCGCCATCGCGGATGGCGGAACGATCGAAGTACGCGGACAGACGAGCAGCAGATTCCCGACGAGTGAATCCGCGGTCGCGCTGGCCCGGATCGCGGACGCGCGCGTCATTGGCGCCTCCAGCGAAGAGCGTATCGCGGACCTGTCGATCGCCGCCCCGTCGCTCATGCTCCGCCATCGCCCAAGGGGGACGGGTCAGCGAATCGTTGCTATCGCCCTCCATCCCACGACGCTGCGCGCGTCCGGCCCGGGGTTCAAGCGCTACATGGAACTCGAGGGCGCGGCGGAGCTGGCGGCGCGTTACGAGCGGGAAGGTATTCTGCCGAAGACGGACAGCATCACGCGCCGCTACGCCAAATTTGCGAAGACTTTCGTCGAAGTGGGACTGAACGGACCCCGCGCCTTTTCGCGGGTGGTCGGACATGTCGCCGAGTTGATGCCGCTGTCCGATCCCGCGAAGCTGCGCGCCGGAGACACGCTCGCGTTGCGGCTCTTGTATCGGGGCAAACCACTTGCCTCGGCCCACATGCACGCCGGGCGCGCGGCCGATGGCGGAACCGAGACCGATCACCTCTCGCTGGCGACGGACCAGAATGGCGTGGTGCGAGTGCCGGTGGCCAATGCGGGGCTCTGGAACGCGCGCACACTGCACATCGTTCCCGCCGAGCGCGGCACCGGTGCTGATTGGGATTCGTTTTTTGTCACCGTTGTATTCTCCGTTGGCGCAACATCTGCGACTCCGAGTGCCAGGTGATCAGATGTGCGCGCGTAAAGGCCAATGGACGTATTAGACGCGCGCGATCCGTTGGTCATCACGAAACCGAAACCCATACGAGGATTCCTTATGCCTATGTCGAATTCTGCACGTGTCGCGCTCACCGCGCTGTCGCTGCTATCAGTGAGCTGCGCTCGCTCGGATGAGGGTGCCGAAGCCAATTCGGCCGCGGGCGCGCCCAGCGACTCGATGGCCGGGATGGCCGCAATGCCGGGAATGAACCGCCCACCGGCGAAGGACGCGGATCATGAGTTCCTGCGAAACATGATCGACCACCACGAAGGCTTCATCCAGATGGCCATGGCGGCGATGACGAAAGCCAGTAACCCAGAGACCCAGGGTGACGCCCACAATGGCCATACGAAGCAAGCGGACGAACAAAAGAAGATGATCGCCGACGTACAATCCATGTACGGAGAAACCGTGACTCCGATGGTGATGCCGGAGCACAAGATGATGAACGACTCGCTGCAGGCCAAATCCGGCGCGGATTACGACCGCACCTTCTATCGCATGGTCATCGCCCATCATCGCGCCGGGATCAAGATGACGGACGCACTGCTGCCTCGGCTTACCAAACCCGGGGTCAAGCAGATGGCCGAAAAGATGAAGGCGGATCAGCAGAAAGAGATCGCGGAGTTCGAGCGGAAGATGAAACCATAAACGTCTCTCACGATGACGCGGTTGGTAATCCAGAAAGGAGGCACATCAAATGACCGGCTATGTCGGACCGATTGAATCACAGACCCTGAAGAACACGTACTTCCGGCACGTGTTGTTCACGGCAAGCACGCTCAGCTCGTCGTGATGTGCCTCCAGCCGGGCGAAGAGATCGGCAGGGAGATGCATGCGACGGTTGATCAGTTTTTCCGTATCGAGCAAGGAGAAGCGAGGTTTGAGTTGAGCGGGAAGGAGCATCTCGTGAGCGATGGGGACGCGGTCGTAGTCCCGGCGGGGACCCACCATAACGTCGTGAACACGTCGTCGACGACACCGTTGAGGCTGTATACCATCTACTCGCCGCCGAACCACCCGGACGGGACGGTGCACGAGACCAGAACCGAGGCAGAGGCGGCGGAACCTCTCGCTTAGCAGGTATCGTCAGCCATCCCATTGGCGCTGAAGGAGCATACCCGTGTACAGTCGGCATGCGGAACACAGCGCAACCATCAATGCCTCAGCGGAGCGGGTCTTCGATCACCTCGACGATCAGACACGGCTGTCGGCGCACATGAGCAAACGCTCGTGGAAACTCGGGTGGGGAAGGATGGACACAGTGCTCGACGCGCAGCAGGGACGCTCGGTCGGCTCACATATCGTCATCCGTGGCCGAGTATTCGGGATTCGACTGTACCTCGATGAGGTCGTGACCGTGCGCGAGCCGCCTCTGAAAAAAGTCTGGGCGACCGTCGGCGAGCCCCGGCTGCTCGTGATTGGTCAGTACCGCATGGGTTTCGACCTGATGCCGGACGAAACTGGCGCGCAGCTTCGCGTCGCGATCGACTACGATCTGCCGACGAAAGGGATCGCGAAGTTGCTCGGTCGCCTCTTCGGGCGATGGTACGCGCAGTGGTGCACGCGACAAATGGTGCGGGACGCTCAACACACCTTCGCGACGGTAAGCAACGTGCCGTGAGAAGGTGGAATAGATGAGATGCCGTTCGCTCCTCTATTCGGCGGCAATGGTCGTGTCGCGGTCGTTCCAGATGTGGATGACCGGTTCAGCGATGTCATGGTCGTAGCCGACGATGCTCACCGAGGCCGTGGCGAGCAACAGACGACGGCCCTCGACTGGCGCGAGCCCGATCCAGCGAACGGCAAGAATGCGAAGGATTTCCCGGTGCGCAAAGACGAGCACGTTGCCGTCCTCTGCGCGAACGCGGTGGACTATTCGGTCCGCACGTGCAGCCACGGCATCGAGCGTTTCGCCGCCGGGACACCCGTCGCGGAAAAGACGCCACCCCGGTCGCTCGACCTCGATATCTGCCGATCGTCTGCCTTCATAGGAGCCGTAGTCCCACTCCATCAGATCGTCGTCGAATTCGACTGACGAGCCGAGCGTCGCGAGCTGGGCGGTGCGCCGTGCCCGCTGCAGTGGACTCGAGATAATGCGTTCGAAGCGCAGCGCGGTGAAACGCGCCGCGAGCCCGCGAGCCTGGCGCTCGCCCTGTTCGTTCAATGCAATATCGGTGCGACCGGTGTGCTGCGCAGTCAGCGTCCACGCGGTCTCGCCGTGGCGCACGAGATAGATCATCGGCAGCGCCCGCGTCATTGTGTTGCCGTGCCCCTGGTCCGATGTGCATCCCAGCGCCAGTCGCGGATCTCGGGCATGTCCTCACCGTACTGCTCGATATAGCGCTTGTGGTCGATCAGTCTTTCCCGGATGAATTGTGTCAGGTATTCGGCGAGAGACTCGAGGCCCGGCACGCGCTCGATCACGTCCTTGACCAGATGGAAGCGGTCGATGCGATTCAGCACGGCCATGTCGAAGGGCGTCGTGGTCGTTCCCTCTTCGTTGTAGCCCCGAACGTGGAGATTGGTGTGGTTCGTCCGGCGATATGTGAGCCGGTGGATGAGAGAGGGATAGCCGTGGTAGGCGAAGATGATCGGCTTGTCCGTCGTGAAGAGGACATCGAAATCCTCGTCGCTCATCCCGTGTGGATGCTCGCTCTGCGGCTGTAGCGCCATCAGATCGACGACATTGATGACACGAATCCTCAGCTCCGGCATATGCTGGCGCAGCAAGGCGACCGCGGCGAGCGTCTCGAGCGTGGGCACGTCTCCGGCGCACGCCATGACGACATCGGGTTCGCTGCCTTCGCCGTTGCTCGCCCAGGACCAGATGCCAAGTCCTTCCGTGCAGTGCCTGACCGCCGCGTCCATGTCGAGCCACTGCATCGCCGGCTGCTTGCCCGCGACGATCACGTTGACGTAGTGCCGGCTCCGCAAGCAGTGATCGGTGACCGAGAGCAGTGTATTCGCATCGGGCGGCAGGTAGACGCGAATCACGTCGGCCTTCTTGTTGACCACGTGATCG
>CAZSNV010000020.1:0-36559 GCA_964608035.1 uncultured Gemmatimonadaceae bacterium
CTCTGGGTCGATCCGGGTGATCCGGAACACATGGCCGTGGGCAACGACGGTGGCGTCTACATCACGTGGGACGGCGGCGGCGCCTGGGACTTCGGCGAGTCCCTGCCCATCGGCCAGTTCTATGAAGTGAGCTACGACTTCCGCGTCCCGTACTACATCTGCGGCGGCGCGCAGGACAACGGATCGCATTGCGGCCCGAGTCGCCGAAAGGGCAACATCCAGAACAGCTACTGGTTCATGGTCAGCGGCGGCGACGGCTTCTATACACAGCAACACCCGCGCGAACCATGGATCGTCTGGTCGGAATCGCAGGGCGGAAACGTGCAGCGCACCAACCTCAAGACCGGTGAAGGCCAGCCGCTGGCAAAGCCCGGATACCGCCAGCGCTACCTGATGCTCGAAGACTCGATCATGATGGTCCGCGGCGACACCATGCGCCCACCGGCGCGCGAGGTGGCACGCCAGTTGGGCGATATGCGTAGTCGTCAGGTATCGGACTCCATCGAATGGTCCATGCGGTACAACTGGAACACGCCGTTCCTGCTGTCGCCGCACAATCCGGACATCTTCTACATGGGCGGCAGCCGCGTGCTGAAGTCGACCTGGCGCGGTGACAACCTTGTTCCGATCTCGCCCGATCTCTCCAAGAAGCAGTGGGGAAAGATCGACACCAGCATGACGAAGACGGGTGGCATCACGCGCGACGCGACGGGTGCCGAGACGTATGGGACGGTGGTGGCGCTGGCGGAATCGCCGGTGCGCCCCGGCTGGCTGATGGCGGGCACCGACGACGGCAACGTCTGGACGACGCAGAATGACGGGCAGACGTGGCAGCAGATCCCGATGTCGCGCTTCCCCGGCATGGCGACCGGGGACATTTACACGGGCCGGTTCGAGGCGTCGCGGTTCGATGCGAGCACGTTCTACGTCACGTTCGACAACCATCGGAATAACGATTTCACGCCGTACGTCTACGTGACGACCGACTACGGGCAGACCTTCCGGTCGATCGTGAACAACCTGCCGAAGGAAAGCCCGGCCGACTACGCGCGCGTCCTTCGCGAAGACCCGCACAACCGCGACTTGTTGTTCGTGGGCACGTCGCGGGCGGTGTACACATCGCTCGATCGCGGCCGGACCTGGCAGCGGTTCATGAGCAACATGCCTAACGTGCCGTTCTACGACCTGCAGATCCATCCGCGTGACAAGGAGCTGATCACGGCGACGCACGGAAGGAGCTTCTGGATTGTGGACATCAATCCGCTGGAGCAGATGGCCGGCGCTGCTGGAGCCAGGGTCATGGCCGGCGCCGCTTACCTGTTCGCGCCGCGCGTCGCGTACGACTACGGCGAAGGTCCGAACCTGGGCGAGTCGTTCTATGGCATCGGCCACAAGTCCTTCCAGAGTCCCAGCCCGACGCACGGGGCCGAAATCTCGTATCGCGTGGGGGCTGGCGCGGTCGCGTCCAACGGCGCCGCGGGTGTCGATGCCGGCGGACGAGGCGGTCGCGCCGGCGGTGCCGGGGCATCGATCCTGATTTCCGACGCCGCGGGCGACACGGTGGCAACCATCAATGGGCTGGCATCGCCCGGTCTGCACAAGGTCTACTGGAACTTCCGCGGCCGCGCGACATCGGTCCGTGTCGCGTTAGGCCCAGCGCAGTTGCGCGACAGCACGAACCTGGCGCGCCGCATCACGGCGGTCTTTGATTCCGTTGGCCGCGCCGGCACCGCCGTGCCGCAGGCGTCGCTCGATCGCATGAAGAACGCGTTGCTCGCCGCGAATGTCGGCGCGGCAGGCGGACGTGGCGGCGGTGGTGGTGGCGGTGGAGGCGGTGGGGGCGGCGGCCGCGGCGCACCGACGCCCGGTGGCTGGGTCGATCGTCCGGGTGAGGGCACAGAGATCATCGGTGGTCGCGGCCGAGGTGCAGGCGGCGGCGGTGCCGGTGCGGCCGATCCATTCGCGGAATTCCCGGGTGGCGCCGAAGCGCTGGCCATTCTGCTTCGTCCGCGCGGCGCGCCGCCCTTTGCGGGTCGTGGTGGCGGAGCCGGTGAAATTGGCCAGCGGCTGTCGGCGCTTACGGGCGGCGGCGGTGGTGGCCGTGGGGGCGGCGGTGGATTTGGCGGCGGTGGCGGGCCACTCGCTCCTCCGGGAGACTATCTCGTCACGCTTACTGTTGGCGGACAAAGCTTCCGGCAGAAACTGCGTGTCGAGCGGCTTGAAGGGTTTGGGGAGGTACCTAGATAAGAGCTGCGTGCTGATTGCTGCTTACTGATGCTGCCGCTGCTTGCTGGTGCTGGTGCAAGAAGCACCAGCCCAAGCACGCAGCATCAGCAGTAGCAAGAAGCAATCAGCACGCAGCTGGCAGTTCTAACTAATCATCCCGTTCGAAGGCATCAACGGCGACGCGCCGACGCGTACCTGCAACTTGACGTCGGCGCGTTGTTCGTTGTCGAGTGAGATCCGCATCACGTAGCCGCCGGCGGCGTCGATAGGCAGATCGACCGGCGCGATGAGCGGAAAGTCCATCTCGGTCACGGTCGGAGGCGGCGGCGTGATCTCGATCTGGCCACCCGAGTTCCACAACTCGTCGCCGGAGGGGCCGATCCACTGCAGCGTCATCGTGTGGACGCCGATGTCGGTCCGGTTTCCCTTGAGGCGCACGACCAGGTGTGCCCTCGGATGCACCGCGGGAAGCGTTCCGACCTGCACGGCGTCAAAGACGCCGAGGATGTTCAGTTTCCCTTCCTGGGACAGGTTCGCCGCATCGGCGAAGAGCGCGAAGGAGACATGCATGAAAGCAAGGTAACAGGAAGGAGGAAACAGGAAGCAGGGAAGGATGGATGTCAATTTGAAAGCGGCGCCCGCGGGCGCCGCATACCTTCCCTGTTTCCTGTTTCCTGCTTCCTGCTTTCCTGGTTTTTGAGCATGCCTTCCCAAACGCGCCGCCGACAGATCCTCCTGACGGACGCTATGCTCATCGCCATGGCCCTCATCTGGGCCGTGAACTACAGCGTCCTCAAGTTCGGCACCCGATTCGTACCTCCGCTGGCATACAACGGCGTCCGCATCCCGGCCGCCGCGCTGCTCCAGTTCGGTGTCGCGCGCGCCATGCGGCTGGGTCCGATCTCCCGGCAGGACGCGATCCGGCTCGTGATGCTGGGGATGCTCGGCAACGGCGTCTACCAGGTGTTCTTCATCCTTGGACAAGCACGCTCGCGGGTGGCGACGACGGTCCTCATGCTCGCCTCCGGACCGGCGCTCGCCGCCATCCTCGGAAGAATTCGAGGCTCGGAGCACCTGTCGCGGCGCTCGTGGTCAGGCATCGGGCTTCAACTCGTCGGCGTCCTGTGCGTGGTGCTCGGGACCGCCAGCGGCGGAGGACGCGACAGCTTGTTAGGCAGCGCCCTGGTGTTCGCGTCGGCGGTCAGCTGGGCCCTCTTCTCGGTGATGGTCCAGCCGCTCACCGAACGCGTCCCCGGACTGCACGTCGGCGCGTACACGATGTTCGGCGGCGCGCTGGTGTCCTTTCTCGTCGGATTCCCTGCGATCGCGGCGGTGTCGTGGACAAGCCTGTCGCCCGCGGTGTGGGGCGCGCTCGCCTATTCCACCATCGGGGCGATGGTGATCGCGTACCTGTTCTGGTACCAGGGCGTAAAAACGCTCGGCCCCACGCACACGTCGATGTATTCCAACATGCAGCCGCTGCTGGCCATGGCCGTCGCCTGGTTGAGCCTCGGCGAGAGTCCTTCGCGATGGCAGGTCGCCGGTGCGACGTTCATCATGAGTGGACTGATCCTGGCCCGCTACGCCGCGCATGAACCGGAAGCCGGCTGACCGCTCGCCCATGAATCGACTCGTCCTCTTCGATATCGACGGCACGCTCCTCAGCAGCCACGGCGCCGGCCGACGCGCGATGGAAGCGGCCCTCATCGAATCGTTCGGATCCAGGGGATCGCCGGACTATCGGTACGACGGCAAGACCGATCGGCAGATCGTGCGTGACCTGATGCGTGGTGAGGGCTATCAGGATGCGTTCATAGACGAGCGCATGGCCCAGGTACTGGATGCCTACGTTGCCGGCCTGCAACGCGAAATTGCGGGAGCGCACACGCGGGTCGAGGCGTTCGGTGGTGTCATTGAGCTGCTCAACGCACTCGTGCACCGTTCGCATTGCATTGTGGGGCTGCTCACCGGCAATCTCGAGCCGGGCGCGCAACACAAACTGACGGCGGCCGGAATAGGGTTCGATCGCTTTGCCGTGGGAGCGTTTGGTTCCGATCATGAAGTGCGCGCGGAGCTTCCCGCCATCGCGCTGCAGCGCACGCGCGAACGCCTGGGAGTCCATGTGGAAGGACGCGCGATGGTGATTGTCGGCGACACGCCCAGCGACATTCACTGCGGGCGCCCGATAGGAGCGCGCGCCATCGGGGTCGCGACCGGACATTACTCCGTCGAGGCGTTGGCTGAGCACGCGCCTGACGCGGTATTTGCCGACTTGCTGGACACCGATGCGGTGCTGGCAGCGATCGACAATGCGTGAAACGGAACTCAAGGCGGTCGTGCCTGACGAGTCGGCGACCGTGGCCCGCCTTGTCGCAGCGGGCGCGCGTATGGTCACGGAGGGCCGTCTTGAAGACCGGCGGTACGACTACCCGGACCGGCGTCTCACCATGCGCGACCTGGTGCTCCGCCTGAGGGTGAGCCGGAACGGGACCGACGCCTCGGCGACCCTCGACTGGAAAGGCGCCGCATCGTTCGACGACGGCTACAAGCATCGCGATGAAACGAGCGTCCCGATCGGGGACCCGGATCAAATGGCCGGCATTCTCGGCGCACTCGGGTACGTCGTCACGCGCGCGATAGACCGTGATGTGCGGGTGCTGCAACTGGGCGAAGCAACGCTCCGTTTCGAACGGTTCGCGCGCATGGATACATTGCTGGAAGTGGAAGGGCCCGGAGCGGCGATCGAATCCGCGATTCGCGCATCGGGACTCCCGCGGGAGTCGTTCACCGCCGACCGGCTCTTCATGTTTATCCAGCGGTTCGAGGCGCGCACCGGCCAGCGGGCGGCGATCTGCGACGCCGAGATGACTGGTGATTATCGGTTCCCGATCGACGATGCCTGACGCGGATATCGAAGTCGACGTTGCCAGCCTGCTGGTGGAGTGGGGAACGCTCCGCTTCACCGGGAAGGGCACGCTCCGCCTGACGAGTGACGCGTTGCACCTGGAGTCGCCGGGCGTCGGCAGCATCAGCGCGCGTTATGCCGAACTGCGAGGTGGCGGCTGGCGCACCGGCGCGCTGACGGTCCACGGCAACGCCGGGAATGCCGTGGTCGAATCGGTGCGCGGGCTCGATCAGGCGTGGGTTGCGCTCGTCGAACGCGCGTGCCCCCTGCCCGAGCTTGCCCGCGGGCACCGCCTCCTGGGATCACGGCGCGGTGGCTCGATGGATGCGCAGGCGCGATTCCTGGCGCCGCTGCTGCAGGCCAGGAGGCGGGTCGAAGAAGAATCGGATCTCGACGCGCGGGTCTCGGCGCTCGACACGAAGGTGCTTCGTGAACGATTCGATGCCGCGCTGAAGACCATCGCCCGGGACGCCTATCCCTCGAGCCACCCCGATCGCCGCGGGCTGGAGGCCGAACTTGAAGAAGCTATGGCGTCATTCTTTCATGGACTCGATGTCATGGAGTCGGCGGCCGTGCACTTCCGCGCGGCACCGGAACCGATTCGTTTCATCGCCTGGCGCGACTGGGTGTCGGCCGTCGCGAATGCGTTCACTCTGGCGGACAGCGGCTGGGCCAACGCGGCGCGGCTCCTTCCCAGCACGGTCAAACCATGATCATCGGTGTGGGGGTCGACCTGGTGGAGATCTCACGCGTGCGCTCGATGATTGCGTCGCAGGGCGAGCGCGCGCTCCTGCGGCTCTTCACCGAGTCCGAGCGCCGATACTGCGGTGGCATGGCGAACCCCGCGCGGCACTTCGCGGTTCGCGTGGCTGCGAAGGAAGCGACGTTCAAGGCGCTGAGTGGGACGGACGAAGCGCGCGGAATCGGGTGGCGTGAGATGGAAGTGGAGCTGGACAAAATCGGTCGCCCCAGCATCCGACTTCACGGCCGCGCGGCGGCTCGCGCGAAAGAACTCGGAGTATCGCGCACGTGGATTTCTTTGTCGCACGGCGACGATTTGGCGACGGCGTTTGTGGTGCTCGAATCCGCCTAGAGACACAAACATCGCAGGGCCCGAACGTCGCAGGGCCCGAACGTCGCAGGGCCCGAAGGTCGCAGGGCCCGAACGTCGCAGGGCCCGAAGGTCGCAGGGCCCGAACATCGCAGGGCCCGAACAGCGCAGGGCCCGAACAGCGCAGGGCCCGAACATCGCAGGGCCCGAACATCGCAGGGCCCGAACATCGCAGGGCCCAAACATCGCAGGGGCCAAACATCGCAGGGGCCAAACATCGCAGGCCGAAGCTGAAATTCATTCCAGCATCGACAACGCAGCGCACTGCGCCGCATGCCGCGTTCAGGTTATCCGCAGTTGAGCAGTTCGCGCCGTTCGGGTACTGCGCCGTTCGGGTCCTGCGCTGTTCGGGTCCTGCGCCGTTCGGGTCCTGCGCCGTTCGGGTCCTGCGCCGTTCGGGTCCTGCGCCGTTCGGCAGTTCGCGCCGTTCGGCAGTTCGCTCCGTTCGGCAGTTCGCGCCGTTCGGGTTCCCATGAGTTCGCTCAACCGATAAATTCACTCGGGATACCCCTGAGAATCGTTCTCATTTAACCGTATTCGATGATTCTGGTACGACGGGCGTTGATCCACGTGATTGTCGCGGCAGCGCTTACGTCGCTGAGTGCCAACGCGATGTGGGGGCAGGAAAGGCCGGCGAAACGGGTGGCTGACATCGTGGGCGTCGCGCTCGCCGAGTACGAAAAGGGGATCGACTCGGCCGGCCGACTGGTGTCGGACCTCGAGTACCAGGAGGCGGTGACCTTCCTGGCGAATGCGCGCGATGCGGCTCAACGGTTGAGCGGCACCGGCGCCGATTCGGTCCGCCTGGCGCTCGACTCGATCGCGGCCGGCGTGGGGCGGCGTGTGCCGCCACGCGCACTCGATCCGTGGCGCACCATGTTCCTCGCGGCGTTAGGCGCCGATGCGGCGCTCGACCTGCCTAGCAGGCCGGTGGACCTCGCGACCGGAGAACGCCTCTACACGCAGCATTGCGCGTCGTGCCACGGCCCACGGGGCATGGGCGACGGTTCCGCCGGCCGGGGCATGAACCCTCCGCCTACAGCGTTAGGCAGCGCCGCCCTGATGCGGGACGTGCCGCCGGCGCTGATGTACCGGATCGTGTCGGTGGGGATCGCGGGAACTCCCATGGGCGGGTGGGCGGACAAGCTGACCGTGGACGAGCGCTGGAGCATCGTCTCGTGGCTCAATGGACTGCGCGCCCCGGATTCCGGCGGAATGGCGGTGGGCGAAGGCCTCTGGATCCAGCGATGCGCGCAGTGTCACGGAGTCGGCGGCGAATCCAATGGCGTGTTCAGTGCCAGCTTGTCGAAGTTGCCGCGGGAGTTGTCGTCGTTCGGGTGGCAGGCGGAGCGCAGCGACGTCCATATTGCGGCGGCGATCCGCGAGGGCGTAGCGGGAACGGCCATGCCCGCGACGCGCGACTTCTCCGCGACCGAGATGGATGGATTGGTGGCGTGGGTGCGCACCCTGTCGATCGGAGACGCTCCCGGCGCGGTGGGCGGTAGCGCGGATCCCGATTCGACGATTCGAACCGTGATGCGGCTTCTTCAGTCGGCGATGGCCGCGGCGCGCGTCGGCCGGCAGGACGAGGCTGACGATCATGCGTTCGACGCCTACATCGCCTTCGAACCGCTGGAGACGCCGGCCCGCGCGCGACGTCCGGGAGCCGTTGCCGCGCTCGAGCGGCACTTCGCGGATTTCAGGGGCGCGATCGCCGCGCGTGACTTCCGGACCGCCGAGCGTTCGATGAACGCGATCGAGCAGGGTCTGCCCGGGGTGAAGGCGCTCGCGGGACCGCCGGCCAGCGGCTGGGGCGCCTTCCTGCAATCGCTGCTGATCATCCTGCGCGAAGGATTGGAGGCGATCCTGGTGATTGGCGCCGTGGTGGCGTTCCTGGTCAAGACCGGGCATCGCGAGCGGTTGCGTTCCATCTGGGCCGGTGTGCTGTTGGCGTTAGGCGCCAGCGCGCTGACGGCCATCGTGCTGGCGACCGTGCTTCGCGCGTTGCCGGCGACGCGGGAGGTGATCGAGGGCGCAACGATGCTGGTGGCGGTCGCGGTGCTCTTCTCGGTGAGTTACTGGCTGATCTCGAAGGTCGAGGCGGCGCGGTGGCAGCGATTTATCCGCGAGAAAGTCGACGCGGCCCTGCAGCACGGAGGTGGGACCGCGCTGGCGTTGGTGGCGTTCCTGGCGGTGTATCGCGAGGGCGCCGAGACCGCCCTCTTCTATCAGGCCCTGTTGAATGAGGGCACCGGCATCGTCCTGCCGATCCTGGCGGGCGTCATCGTCGGTGGCGGACTGCTGGCGGTGATCTTCACGCTGTTCTGGAAGTACGGCATCAAGATCCCGCTCCGGCCGTTCTTTGCGGTGACCAGCGTACTGCTGTACTACATGGCGTTTGTGTTCATGGGGAAGGGCGTGCGCGAGTTGCAGGAGGGCGGGGTGGTTGGCATCACGGTGCTGCCCGGGTGGCCGCACGTAGAAACGATAGGAATTTTCCCCAGCGTGGAAACCCTCCTGGCGCAGGCGCTGTTGCTGATTCTTTTCGCCTTCGCGCTCCTCAAGACGTTCTGGCCGGCGCGTTCGGTGACGTTGCCAACCATGCCGGCGAACGAGGGCGCGATGAACTCGGTGCTTGAACGACTCGAGGCAGTTGAGAAGCGACTCAAAGACCGGATGTGAGATGGGGGATGTGAGATAAACTGCCACGTCAGATCAATTCAGATTTCATCGGAAAGCAGTTGATTGCTGGGTCTGATGCCTGATGCCCGATGCCTGATGCCTCTTCCAGTGCTGCTCGCTTCAAGCGAGTGCTCTCTCACAACACTGAAGCGTAGTGGAATCTCTCGCGCTTCGCGTCGGGAGAATTCCCATTGCGCCTGCGGCCCCGAAATGGAATACTGCGAATGCAGAGAGAGGGCGGTGCCGCCACGTAGCTCCAAGCAGATCGGGCAGAATGGTCCCGATTCTCCCAGAGCAATGGGAGCGAAGCGCGAAAGGCTGCGCGTGCATCGACCCGCTGCAACTTCCCGCCACGGAGCGGGATGAACCGTTCGAGGCAAGTATCAAAGTATCCTCGATCGGGCGCTGGTTCGGAAATCGAGAGCTGAATAGCTCTCGCGGCTTTGCCGCCTGGATCCTCCGAGCGCAGCGCAGAGGGGCGCCGGGAATACACCCCCGGCGCTTCTCGTCTTTAGAGAACCCGAGGCTCAAGCCTCAAGCCTCGCGCCTCAGTTCGCGCCGCGTTCGCGGAAATAGGTGATCATGTCGGTACTCAGCGCTGGCGCGGCACCGAGCTGGCGCAACATGGTCGTCACCTGGCCCCGATGGTACGTGGCATGGTTCACCACGTGCGCGACCATTTGCCATAGCGGGGATGCCGCCTCCTTGCCACTCATGAGCCTGTATTCGATCACGCGTCTCAATCCTGCATCGCCAGCGGCGGTGAGGTGTGCGCGTACGTTTCTTTCCATGTCTGACCATTTCCCGCGCAGCGTGCGGACGTCCGGGATGTCGTCCGTTGGAAATGCTGTCGGCGATTCGCCGTTCCAACGGGAATACCAGATCCACTCGGCCAGGTAGACGTGATTGAGCGTGTCGCGAATCGAAGTGAAGCTGTTGCCCATCGGTCGCGAGTACTGCTCCGCGGAAATCGCCTCGACCGCCGTGACCACCCGGTCACGAGCCCAATAGTGGAAGTCGAGCAGGTGTTTCAGGTAGTCGGTGTTCATGGCAAGAGGAGGGCGATCGGTTGCACGAGAGAGCACGATACGCTCAGTACCGATTGCTGCATGCTAGTTCTAGTCCGGCGTGCTCGTGGTGGAGCTGATTCCCCTGCCACCAACAAGCACCAGGACTAGAATGCAGCTAATCAGCACGCCAGCGTTTCCGGCGGCTGCCCTATTGCACCCTCATCCTTTCGGTGTATCTTCGGGATCCCTTTGTCGATTCCCTGAAGCCCCGATCGACGATGAAATGGGGAGGCGAGCTATCGGTGCTCGCTTGATGCGGACCTGCCGCGGGAGGTGGTGATGCAATTTGCTGAGCGTTTCATTCGCCGGCCGGTACTCGCCAGCATGGTGAGTCTGGGACTCGTGCTGGTCGGCTTGATCGGTTACACGCGCCTTCCGGTCAGGGAGTTTCCGGACGCTGATTCGCCGGTCGTCACGGTGACAACGCTCCTGCCGGGCGCCAGTCCGCAGGTCGTGGAGTCGGCTGTGACCGACGTGCTCGAGGAGGAACTGTCGAGCGTGGAAGGTGTGCGCACGATGTCGAGCGCCAGCGCCGACCAGGTCAGCACGATCACACTGGAGTTCCTGCTCGACCGGCCAATCGAGGACGCGGCGCAGGATGTGCGCGACAAGGTGGCGCGCATCCGCGGGCTCCTCCCCGAGGATATCGAGGAGCCGGTCGTCGCCAAGGAAGACGCCGACGCGTTTCCGATCATCT
The DNA here is from genome assembly GCA_964608035.1 of uncultured Gemmatimonadaceae bacterium. GTDB lineage: Bacteria > Gemmatimonadota > Gemmatimonadetes > Gemmatimonadales > Gemmatimonadaceae > JABWBJ01. The sequence goes on from CAZSNV010000020.1 coordinate 10,692, forward strand.
TCATGAGTCTCACATCCGACAGCTACAGCCTCATCGAGTTGTCGGATATCGGGGACCGGGTGATCAAGCCGCGCCTGCAGACGATTCCCGGCGTCTCGGGCGCGCCGATCTTCGGCGAGCGCCGCTTCTCGATGCGCGTCTGGCTGTCGCCGCGCGAACTGTCGGCGCGCGGCCTGACGGCGCAGGACGTCGAGAGTGCGATCCGGACCCGGAGCGTCGAGATTCCGGCGGGACGCATCGAGTCCGAGCGACGCGAGTTCTCGGTCCGCTATCTGGGCGAAATGAAAACCGCCGAGGAGTTCAGCGACCTGACCGTGGCCAGTCGCGAGAACCAGCTCGTGAAGTTGCGTGATGTAGCGCGCGTGGAAGTGGGGCCCGAAGACGAACGTTCGGTCACCCGGTTCTCGCGCAAGGATGCCGTGTTCATCGGCGTCGTGCGCCAGTCGAAGGCAAACGTGCTCGACGTCGCTGCCGCGGTGCACCGTGAACTCCCCGCGATTCGGGCTTCGTTGCCAGCCGGTGTGACGCTCAATATGGCGTTCGATGGCACGATCTTCGTCCAACGATCGATTGCCGAGGCGCGGGAGACGCTGCTGCTCACCGCTGGATTGGTGATCCTCATCATCTTCCTGTTCCTGGCGTCGCTGCGCGCGACGATCATCCCCGCGCTCGCCATTCCGGTTTCCATCATCGCCACCTTCGCGATTCTCTCGGCGCTGAATTACTCGATCAATACGTTCACCCTGCTGGGGCTGATTCTGGCGATCGGCATCGTGGTGGACGACGCGATCATCGTGCTCGAGAACGCGTACCGGCACCAGGAAGAACTCGGAAAGGATCCGGAGACGGCGGCGATCGACGGAACCAAGGAAATTACCACCGCTGTCATCGCCACCACGATTGCGCTGGTGGCCGTCTTCTCGCCGCTGCTCTTCCTCACCGGCGCAACGGGCAGGCTGTTCAATGAGTTTGGCGTCGCGGTTGGCGGATCGGTGCTCATCTCCGGCCTGGTGGCGTTGACACTGACGCCGATGCTCTCGGCCAGGATCCTTCGCGTCTCGAAGCGTGAGTCCGCATTTCACAGGGCGGTCCAGTCGGTGCTCTCCGGGATCACGCAGTGGTACGTCCGTGTGCTCTCGGGGGCGTTGCGACGGCCGTCGATCGTGATCGCGGGTGGTGCGCTCCTGAGCGCTTCGGCGGTGCTCCTGTACAATGTGCTCGAGCGTGAGTTCGTGCCGGCGGACGATCGGGGATTCTTCTTCACGTTCGTCATCGCGCCGGAAGGAGCGAGCGTGCAATACACGGACGAATACCTGAAGCAGATCGAGGCGATCGCCCATCGCACCAAGGATGTCCAGTCGACGTTCGCGTTCGTCGGTTTTGGCGGTTCGCCAAGCTCCGGGTTCTTCGGTACGATCCTGACCGACGCCGAAGAGCGCGATCGCTCGGCCCAGGACGTGATCAACGAGCTGCAGCCGCAGTTCTTTTTCGGCGTGCCCGGCGTCTTCGCCTTTGCGTCCAACCCGCCGGCATTCGGGGGATTCCTTCCGCCGGTGCAGCTTGTCGTGCGACACCGGGACTTCGAGACGCTGGCGAACGGCATGGATGCATTCACCAATCGGGCGCGAACCATTCCTGGGCTGGTGAACGTCGACACCGACCTGCGTGTCACGCGACCCGAGCTGGTGGTGAGCCTGGATCGCGATCGCGCCGAGGATCTTGGCGTGCCGGCTCGCGACATCGCCGTCACACTGCAGACGATGCTCGGCGGGCGGGACGTGAGCCGATTCACGTCGGACAACAAGCTCTATGACGTGATTCTGCGGCTCGATGCCGGCGAACGCGAGACACCGTCGGACATCACCGGTCTGAAAGTGCGCGGACGGAACGGAGAGCTCGTGCCGCTCGACGCGGTGACGCGGGTCGAGGAGCGAAGCGGTGCGCGGCAGTTGAACCACCACAATCGCGTGCGCTCCTACACGCTGTCGGGCAGTCTGGCGCCGGGATTCACGCTTGGACAGGCGCTCGACTCGCTGAACGCAGCCGCGGCCGAGGTGCTGCCGCCGGGCAGCACGCTCGACTACGCGGGAGAATCGCGGGAGTTCCGCGACAGCGGAGGCGCGCTGGCCTTCGCGTTCGCGCTGGCGCTGATCTTCGTGTACATGGTGCTGGCGGCGCAGTTCGAGTCGCTGCTGCATCCGTTCACGGTGCTGCTGGCCGTGCCGCTGGCGGTCACCGGCGCGTTAGGCGCGCTCTGGTTGGCCGGTTCGACGCTCAATGTCTACAGCCAGGTCGGCATGATCCTGCTGATCGGACTGGTGTCGAAGAACTCCATCCTGCTGGTGACGTATGCGAACGACCTGCGGGCGAAGGGGATGGACGCGGTGCAGTCGATGCGCGAGGCCGGGCGGATCCGGCTCCGCCCCATCCTGATGACGTCGGTCGCGGCCGTGTTCGGCGCGTTGCCGATCGCGCTCGGACTCGGCGCCGGCGCTGCCAGCCGTCGCCCGTTAGGCTATGCGATCATCGGCGGCCTGGTCGTATCAACGCTGCTCACGCTGTTCCTGGTGCCGGCGGTGTTCGTGGTGTTCGAGCGCTTGCGTCGCACGAAGCCCATGCCGGTGCAGTCCGGTGGAACGCACACGCCAGAGTGGTCCCGGCCGCAGCCGGTCACCGGAACCGCGACGAGGATGGAGGCACAATGAAAAAATGCAAAATGCAGAATGCAGAATGCAACATGCAGAACGGGGTGCAATGCATAGTGCGCAGCGGGATGCTCCTCCCCGTGGTGAGCCTCTTGATACTGGCGGGCAGCATTGGGTCAAAGGTGGCGGCGCAGGGCACTAGTACCACGGTGCCCGTCGTGACGCTCACCGAAGCGCGGCGGCGGGCGATTTCCGTTGACCCGATCGCTATTGCCGCGATGCAGCGGATCCGCGTCGCCGGATGGGAGCGCCGCGCGGCCACGGCCGACCTCGTGGCGCCGCGGCTGGCAGGATCGCTGAGCTACATCCGGTTCTCGGAGCCGTTTTTCAACTTCGGCACGGGAAGCATCAGTCCTAACGCGGCCGCCGCATCACTGGAAGCGTCGTATGTCGTGATCGGCGCCGGCAAGCTCGGGGCATTGAAGAGTGCGCGGTCTTCGCTGGAAAGTGCTGAGGCCAACGAAACCGCGACGCGCTTCCAGTCGGCGTTAGGAACCGACATGGCGTTCTATGCCGTGTTGGCCTCGCGTGAACTGGCGCGCGTCGCCACGGATCGTGTGAAACGCGCTGAGGAGCAACTCGCGGTGGCGCGCGTGCGGGTGGTCGCGGGTGAGGCCATCATGTCGGACTCGCTGCAACTGGTGCTCGAACTGAATCGCGCCCGGCTTACGCTTCTTCGCCAGGACTCGGCGATGATTGCGTCGCGGTTCCACCTTGGGAGCAGGATCGGGCTTCCCGGTCCGGCCGACGCTGCCGCCATAGACACATCCATGCCGCCGGCGCTGCCATTCACCGAAGAGCAAGCGGTTGTTGAATTGCGCGAGCGGGGGCCCGACGTCGAGGCAGCACGCGCCGACGAGCGGCGCGCGGAATCGGTGCTCGGAGCGGAACGCGAACGCTATCTCCCCGCGCTGACACTTTCCGCGACGACGGGAGCGTACGACAGCCAACTCTTTCCGTCCGCATTGCGCCGATCGCAGCTGTCGGTCGCGCTGGCATTCCCGTTCTGGGATGGTGGACAGCGCGAACTGGCCGTGGCCAGGTTGCAGGCGGATCGCAACGTGGCTCGGGCGCAGCGGGAGGAACGCGAGCGGTCGGCCGCCGAGCGAATCGCCCAGTCGTATCTGGGATATGGAACGGCTCGCGCGGGCATTGGCCTGGCGCAGGTTGGTGTTGCCGCCGCGTCGGAGACGTATCGCGTGCAGAGAGCGCGTTACGGTGAAGGAGCCACGACCATTCTCGAGCTGCTCGAGGCGCAGGTCGCGCTGAGCGAGGCGGAAGCCACGCTGGTGCAGGCCCGGTTTGCCGCGCGGCTCGCGCTGTCACAGATCGAGGCGCTGCTGGGTCGTCGCGTATTTGAACCCGGGCAGTGACCGTACTTAACCGTTGAGGAAAGAATGCAGCGCTCATCGAAAGCTCTGAGAAATCGCCGCGGCGCCGGACGTCCACTGATTGTGGGAGGCGTTGTCGTCGTCGGCCTGGCTGTGGTCTTCCTGCTCATGCGCGGCCGCGGAAGCCAGGCGGCGCAGGAAGGCGGGCCCGCGGCTGCCGCAGGCGGACCGCCGGCAATGCCGCCCATGCCCGTGGACGTCGACACTGCGCGGCGCCAGTCCATCGTGGACGCGGTTCGCGCGACGGGTCGCATCGAAGCGGTTCAGGCCATCGAATTGCGTCCGGACGAACAGGGGCGCGTGATAGAACTGCTGTTTCGTGAGGGACAGTTCGTCGCGGCGGGAACTCCGCTGGTGAAGGTGGACGACTCGATGTTGAAGGCCCAGGCCGAACGAGCGAAGGCCGATCGGGACCTCTCGATGCAGCAACTCGAACGGGTGCGACGGCTGCGCGCGCAGAACGCGGCGTCACCGGCCGACCTCGAACGGGTTGAAGCGGCTGCGCGGAGCACGGAGGCTGGTCTGGCGCTGCTCGAGTTGCAGGTGGAGCGGACCACGGTCCGCGCGCCGTTCGCCGGCGCCGTCGGCCAGCGCTTTGTGAGCGTTGGCGACTACGTCACGACCGGCACGCGTCTCCTCACGCTGCAGACGGTCAGTCCACAGCGCGCCGTCATCGAAGTTCCTGAGCGCTATGCAGTGAAGCTTCGTCCGGGCCAGATCGTCGAGTTTTCCGTTGCCTCGCAGGCGGAGCGCACATACCGGGCGCGGGTCGACTTCATCGATCCGGTCGTACAGAACGAGAGCCGCACCATCCTGGTGAAGGCGAGCGCGCCGAATCCGGGAGGGCTTCTCAAGCCGGGAATGTTCATCGAGGCGCGGCTTGCCACGAACACGCGCGCGAATGCCATTGTCGTTCCGGAGGACGCGGTGCAACCGCTCCGGTCAGCGAACGTGGTGTGGGCAGTCGTCGAGGGGAAGGCGAGCCGGCGCGTGGTGACGTTAGGCGTGCGGTCGGCTGGTGTGGTCGAGGTCCTCAACGGGGTCCAGGCCGGCGAAACCGTTGTCGTCGGAGGTCTGGAGCGGATGGGTGAGGGCATGCCCGTAGCACCGCGCCCGCGTGGACAGGCCTCGCCGCCGGCCGCACCACCGGACAGCGCCGCGAAGGCAGGGCCGCCGGCGAAGGGTTAGGAAGCGAACTGGGAGGATGGAGGGCCCGCGGCGAAACGCCTGCGGGCCCTCAAATTGTTTGCCGTGACTCCAACGCGGATCTCCTCGGAAGAGACTTCAACACGGAGGTCACGGCGGTCACGGAGGTGATCAGCAGGCCAGTCGCGCCGTAGGGCGAATCAACTTGCTGGCCTCCGTGACCGCCGTGACCTCCGTGTTAAAGTGTTTCACATTGTCTAACGACCCGCGTGCGCCGCGGCGCTGTCGTGCGCCTCCTGCAACGCGGCAATGTCGATCTTCTTCATCTTCAGCATCGCTTCCGTAACGCGCTGCGTGCCGGGCGACTCGGCATCCTCGAACAGTTTGTTGATGTCGGCCGGAACGACTTGCCATGAAACGCCGTAACGGTCCTTCGGCTAAGAAGCTTACGACGCAATCCGAGGTCCTCGCGACGAGGATCAGACGCCTCAATAGCACTGGTGTGTTGATCCGGGCGGCAGGTGGGGTGAGCACACGCGGGCGGTAGGGAGGAGGGTGTGAGTTTGACACCCAATCGCCCCGGTCGCATCATCAGCGTCAACATGCTGAGGCTCTTGACGTTTGGAGGCCTCGCGCTCGTGCGTCGGGACGGCTCACCGCCACCCCGACCTCGCCCGCAACGCCTCGCCATCCTGACCGTTCTGGCCGCCGCCGGCACCAGAGGAATCTCGCGCGAGAGGGTGTCCGCGCTCTTCTGGCCCGACACTGACTCGGAGCGCGCTCGTCATTCCCTCCGACAGGCGCTCTATGCGCTCCGCCAGGAACTCGGCACTGAAGTCATCCGGTCCGAGGCCATCCTGTCGATCGATGGCAACGTCCTGAGTTCCGATGTCGCCGACTTTCGCGAGGGACTGGCTGCACAGGAGCATGAACGGGCGGCGGCCCTCGCCATCGGTCCGTTCCTTCAAGGCTTCGACCTTCCCGGGTCCCCGGAGTTCGACCGCTGGGCGGAGGAGGAGCGGACGATCCTCTCGGCCGATGCTGCCCGGATCCTGCTGCTTCTGGCCAAGGCGGCCGATGCGGCGCCCGACCGGGATGCGGCGGCGGAGGCGTGGCGACGGCTCACGCTGCTCGACCCGCTCAGTGGCCGGTTCGCGTCAGGCTACCTGAAGGCGCTGGCGGCGCAAGGTGACCGGGCCGGCGCGCTGGCCTTCGCGCGCACGCACGAGAGCGTTGTGCGCCGGGAGCTGGAAGCGGATCCGGACCCGGAGATCCGGCGGCTCGAGTCGGAACTGCGTGCGCTGCCCTCGCCGGTCGTTGTCCGCGTCGCGCCATCCACTCCCGTAGCGGTGCGGGGGCCGGAACCCACCGATCGACCGGTACCTAACGAGGTCGCGGCCGTTGCCGGCGGTCAAGCGCCTGTTGCCGGCAGCGCCGCCCGGCCAACCTGGCGGCGCCAGTTCGCGGTGGCTGTGTCGGTCGGGCTCCTGGCGGTGATCGCCGCGGTAATCCTGACCGCCGATCGGCTGAGCGCGGCACTGGGCCGCCACGGTCCCACGACACCGACGTTCGCCGTCGGCCGGATCGACGAAGACGGCGTCCCCGACTCGCTTCGGATTGGCGGTGTGCTGACCGACATGCTGGCGACGAATCTGGCGCGCGTGGGCGGCATGTCGGTGCTGGCAAATTCCCGGCTGTTCGAGTTGATGCTGCCGGGTCAGGACACACTGATCTCGGGGTACTCGACGGCGGCTCGCCGCGCGGGCGCCACCGAGATCCTCGAGGGCCGGCTGCTCCCCGGTCCCGACTGGAGTCTGGCTCTTGAAATCCAGCGGGTCGATCTCGAGAGCGGGTTGGTGAAGGGCGGATATCGCGTGGCGGCAAACAATCGATATGCGCTGGTCGACAGCATGACGGCGACGATCGCCCGCGACCTTCGACTCGGCCTGCCGCAGGGTTCAATCTCGGATGCGACGACCGATTCTCCGATCGCGTACCGCCTCTATGAGGAGGGACTGCGCGCGTACCACCAGTACGATGTCGCCGCCGCACGGCGACTCATGGAGGCGGCGCTGCGAGAAGACTCGACCTTTGCGATGGCGGCGTATTATCACGCGCTCCTGAGTCTTGGGGATGGTAACGGCACGCTCACCGCGCTCCGTGCGCTGCGCCTTGCCTCGCGCGCCCCGGAGTTTCAGCGGCTGCTCATCACGGCGGAGATGTCACACGCGTTGAACGACCCGGCGTCTGAGGTCGTCGCTGAATCCCTGGCGATGAGGTTTCCTAACGATCCACGCATGCACCACCTGCGCGCGCGCGTGCGCTTCTGGGGCGGTGATTTCGCGGGCGCCGTTGTGGCGATCGAACGGGCGATTGCGCTGGATTCGGCGTCCGAGCCCGTGGAGCGGCAGGACTGTCGTCTTTGCGCAGAACTGAACGATCTCACCGGTACCTATCAATGGTGGGACTCGCTCGAAGCGGCCGATCGTACCGCGCGACGATTGATCCGGTTGCGCCCGTCGCATCACGGCTCGTGGAGCGCGCTACTGCGATCGGCGGCGGCGCGCGGCGATACCTCCGCGCTGCGCTCCCACTACCGTAGGTTCCACGAAGCGAATCCACTGTCCACGTCGCCGCTGTATTTCCCGCGGTATCAGATCCTGGCGGAGCAGTACGACCAGGCAACCACCACGCTGCAGCCGTTCATCGAGTCACCGCGGACCTGGGAGGGAGTTGAGGCCCGATGGCTGACGACGATCGCGTTGCGAAACCAGGGACGCCTGGTGGATGCGATGTCACTGGTGCGGGTCGAGCCCGGACCTAACGACATCGCCGAGGCGCTCATCGAGATCGAGCGCGGCAACGCCCGCGCGGCGGTGGCGATCTTCGCCAGGCGTTCCCGCGCTGACAAATCGATGTGGGCTCCGGGTGTGCAGGCCCGGAGCCATACGTGGGAGACCACCTTGCTCGGGATGGCGCTCCTCGCGGCGGGGGACACCGGGCGCGTTCGCACCCTCGTGGACTCGGTGGCGTACTGGGGGCAACGCAGTGCCTACAGCCGCGACAAACGACTTCACCACTACCTGCGTGGGATGCTCTACGTCGCGCAGCGCCGGGATGCAGAAGCGGCGAGCGAGTTGCGAGAGGCTGTCGGTTCACCCGCTCATGGCTTCACGAGGATCAACTACGAGCTTGGCCGAGTCCTGCTGCGCCTCGACCGCGCGGCTGAAGCAGTGCCGATCATTCGCGCCGCGCTTCATGGCGACATCGATGGCTCGAACCTGTACATGACGCGGACGGACCTGCACGAACTGCTGGCGCAGGCATTCGACCGCGCGGGTCAGCGGGACAGTGCGGCAGTGCACTACCGTGGCGTCGTCAAGGCGTGGGAGCGCGCCGACCCGGTGTACCACGCCCGTCGTGACAGTGCGCGTGCCAGGCTGTCCCGCCTGAACTAGCGCCTGGGAAAGACGACGAGCGCCAGTGGCACCGGTCGCCAGTTCGGCCAGCGTAAGAGCCGGCCGTTCCCGTTGCGCAAGGCGAGCTGACTCGAAATCCCGCCGTCAAGGAGCATGGCGTCAACGCAGCCTAACGACTTCATGAAGTCGGCCATCTCTGGCACCGTCGGTCCCCAGGGGAGCGATGAGGCCGCGCCGCCGAGTCCGTCGAAGCGGGTGAGGGCGATGAGCACCGAGTCGTCCGCGAGTGTGCAGATCCCCAGGCGCGAGTCGCGGTGGCGGAGGTTTACGCCGCGCCCCTCGGCCCGCAGCTCCCACGGCGTCTCGCCGTCGTCGAGCAGCGCCGGGTAGGACTGAAATGCCTGCCTGGCAGTCCTGCGCACCGCCTCGAGTTCGTCAGGCATAACGAGCGATGCTCGGCCGGTGCTATCCACCACGAAGGCCATGCCTAACGAACCAGTGCCCGGAGGCTTCCGTTCGATGCCGTTCTGTACTATCCATCCCCACGGGATGCCTCCCACGAACTGTCCCGCGTTCAACGCCACCGCGGCGCCCGTTGGCATGGCATCGATGGTCCACGCGCCGCGCAGTCCGTAGTCGCGCGTCGCCGAATCGAGCGTAAAACGGACCTGGGACGGGTCCAGCCTGACGACGATCGCCTTCACCGGCGATAGCGGACCGTTGTCGGCCATGTCGATCTCGCGCTGCCAGACGCCCGGACGCTCGGCGTGCCACAGCACGCCGAGCGCCAGGAAAGACCGGAGCGCGAAGAGGAGCATTACCGCAGCTCCTTGTACAGATCCTCGAACTTCTTGCAGTTTGTGTCGTCCATCACGCTCAACTCACCCGGAGTGAAGAGCCAGAACTTGTCGCCGGACCCCGGGGCCTTGAAGCCGCCGCTCTTCGGCAGTGCTTTCTCGCTTCGCAGGCTGCACAGCTTGTCGAGGCGCTCCAGGTGGATGTTGAACTCCCCCTCAGTGGGTGCGGATGTTGACTGGCTGATCCATTCGTCGCTGGAAAGGAATGGTCCTTCGGCCGGTTGATCCGAGTCGCCGCGGGCATTCCTGACCGGTGCCGCTGCGTGAACGGCCTTTGCCCTGATCTCCGTCAATCGCTGCTGCTTCCTGCCCTCGCTCCAGTCGTGCGGTGTGACGGGACAAGTCTTCTTCTGCAGCGCCTCAGTATCGGTGTACATCTTCTGCATGGTCGCCGATTTCTCGGCTGCCGGGGCGTTCTCCGGCAGGTTCCCGATTCTCAATTGGATCTTCTGGTATTCCTCTGACGACACCAACTTGCTCAGACACTGGTCGTACTGCTCCTGGGTAGGGAGCTTGGCGAGTTCCGCCCGGAACTCCCGGCGCAGCGCAACCTCGACTTTGAGTCCGTTGATGACGCCCTCGAAAACGGGAGCGGTGATTTCCATGACACCGTCGGGCAATGCATCGGATTTCTGGGCCTGCTTCTCGTCCTTTTTCTCAGGGCCTTTGATTGCCTCAGTGGCCTTTCGCTTGATCAAGCCACCGAGCTGCGCTTCGGCGACGGTAGCAACGGTCATAGCCATGAGGACGCCGCCGAGGAACGTGCGAGTCGATTTCTGACAATTGATCATGATCTGCTCCGAGTGAAGGCTCTCGTTGTGAAGCGGCAGGTCAGTCGTGGGGCGTCACCAGACGAAACTCCTTGATCAGCGGCGCACCGACTCCGCACGCTCAGTCCCACGGTGGGCGCACTTCGGGCAACCGCGACAGAAGCGATCCGTAGTCGCTGAGCGCCTTGCGCAGCTCCGCCAATGACGACGACATCTCCCTCGCGATCCGCGACGGATCGAGCGACGCCAGCCGCGACTGCGATCCTGAATCTCCGCCTCGGTCAGGCCAAGGTCGCGCGCGACGGTCAGCGCCGCCGGATTCCAACCGTTCGCGACAACGCTCTCCCTGGCCGATCGCGATTCGACTTCCATGAGCACCGGCCGATTGCCGGCGGCGGCGCCTAACGCTTCCAGGTCCAGCGCCAGCTGCACCATGTCGACGCCGGCCGCGCGTTTCAGGTGGATCATCGCTTTGGCCTGCCGCTCTTCCCACTCGGCATCGCCGGCGGCGACGGCGGCGGCCAGGTGATTGCGCGTCGCAGCAACGGCGGTCAAGGTCGATGCCATCCTGAGCGTCGTCCCGATCGTGGCATTGATCGCGCGCGCATGTGCCTCGGTCACCTGGCCGGCAACGAGTTGCGGGAACGCGATGGTCCGCGGCCTGGCGAACTCGCGGTATGGCGCCTGACGAGTCGCGATCCAGCCGGATCCCAGACTGGGCGCGCGCCCAGGTAAGCCGAACGAGGATCGGCGGTGAGCCATCCTGACGACGACGATTGACTCGCCCGCGCCTGACGAGGCATGGTCGTGCTGGCCGGACAGGCTATTCCCGATCTGGCGAGAGGCCTTGAACGCCTGATCCATGCCGGCGCCGAGCATTTGTCCCTGCGGCTGACCGCCGAGGAACCCCGCCGGATCCGTGAACGCGCTGAAGAAGTCCATGGCCTTGTTGAACCATTCCATCGCGTTCTGTGCGCGATCCAGCGCATCAGGTTCATCCGGCGGGAGAGGGGGCGGTGGCGGTGTGGGAGCGCGGCCCGGAAGGCCTCGCTGGGTGCCATGTGGACTGCGGGTGGTGCCCATGCGCTGGCGCGAGCCCCCGCCGGTACCGCCACCACCGCCAGGTCCCCACCCGCCGAAGCCACCGCCCTGCGCAAATCGCTCCTCGTCAGGCACGGCGACGAGGTCGTACCGGAACGTGTCGCCGGTCCGCTGTGGCCGCAGCGACGCCGCCAGCGGTGACGAGCGTGCAATGTCCGCCCGGCGTTCGATGCCGCGCGAACGGGCCACCGCGGCGTGCAGCGCCTGTTCCAGCAACGCCCGATCGGCGTTAGGCGGGCCAGCAACGCGGAACCGGTCCCTCAAGGCCAGGAGGTCGGCGACATCGGCTCGTGCCAGCGTGACAAACTCGGCGTGCGCGCTACCGGTGCCCTCAGTCGCCGCCGTCCTGAGCAACATGCGCCGACGGGCGGTCATGCGGATCGTGCTTCTCCACGGCGTCCGCACGCGCGGCACGCTGAAGTCGGAGCGTGCCGCTGCGTACGACGGTCCATCGATTGCGTCGGGATCGAGCTGGCGTCCATCCGGTGAGGCAATCGATATGATTCGTCCCGTCGCATCACGCCGAAGCTGAATCTGGTCTGGCTTGTAGATATCGACGCGCAAGTGCGTGTACTTCCGAGGCCGGTACCGGATGAAGAAGCCGCCCGGATGATACGACCACCGCTCGGCGGGCAGGAGGTACCTCGCGTCGCCCAGGGGTAGCGACCCCTCGCGAACGGCGGCGAGCTTAAGGTCGCGGTACTCGACTTCGGCACTGGTCATCAAGCGCCGTATTTCGTTCTCGGCCTCGAGCAAGCGGCGCGTTTCTGGAGAGTGTTCGCCAGGACACGATCACGAATTGCGTTGCTCACCGCGCTCAGCCCCCATCCGTTCAGTTCAGCGAGTTCGGCCGGCTTGAGGAGTTTCGACGCGGCCCACTTTGTTCCGGCGTCCAGCTGTTCAAACTTCGCGCGAGCGAGTATGGACCAGATGAGTTTCTGCGCATGCTGTTGGGGAACGTCACGAACATCGGGGTATCGCTGGAGTATCGCTGAGATCAACTCTGCCTTCGGTCCCTTCCACGCCGTGTACACATATCCTTCGCCGAGTTGCGGACCCCAGGTGCCCGGCATGAGGCAGAAGCTCTCCACCCACATGGAGTACGATCCTGGCGCGATGAGGATGTCGCCGTTGCGACCCAGGGGCATCTCCCCCAACGGCGAGAAGAACGTTGGCTTGAAGTCGTCAAGCAGCGGCACGGCATCCTGGCCATCGTTGATCGTCGTGGTCATGGCCGGCCCTTCGCCGAACAGCGAAGCCAGGCTCGGGAGGCGCTCGACGGACTGGCGCGCGCGCCGGATTGCGTCGACCTGCGCGTCAACCGTCGGCGCCACGACGCACAACAGCGCTACAGCGGTGACGAGGGGGGCGCACCAGGACGCGCTATGGCGTGTGCAACGGCTGGTCATCGGACGCGCTCGATGCGCACATACAGAGTGTAGTGCTCTTTTGCGAGTAGTGTCCCCAATGCAGCGTATTGCACCGGAACCATCATGGCGCTACCAACGTTCAGTCCGGAGAGCTTCTCACGCGTAACTACGATCAAGCGGTCTTGATACCGTCCCAACACCGGGATCGCCGGCGGTTGCGGCTCGGTGCCGATTGGGTGATCGCGGACGTTTCCCGTTAGGTCCTGCAGCGGCACAGTCACGGGCGTGCCTATCGTCGTGAGGGGATTGAGGATTTGCTTGAAGGTCGGATCAGCGATCACGTTAATGATCCCTTGATGCTGGAAGAACGACAGCGGGGCGTTTGCCCAATAGCGCTGCCACCCCGTGTAGATCACTGGATCGAGATCCTTCTCCCAGAGCGTTGGCACAATGACGAGCACATCGTCATCGGTGACGAGGCCTTCCCAGGCCAGCAACTGCAACGCAACCTGATCGGGCCCTTTGGTAGCGGAGGTCCCGGTGATGCCGCCTTCATTCGTCAGAGAGCCGGCCTTGATTCTGCCTGGCCACAATCCGGCCAGGCCGGTGTCGCCGTAGTCATTCGTCCTGGCTGTTTTAACATCGGTAGTCGTTTGCGATTTGCGATTCCAGAGGAGCGCCACCGTCGCGGCGTACACCTCGTCTCCGCGACCATCGGGCGACAGCTGCGACTCGAGAGTCGAGACGTAAGCGTCGAAGCCGGTCAGCGTCACCCGAAAGTTCGGACAGACCTTCGCCGGACTGGCCGTCGAAGTTGACGTCATCGTATTGGACCCTGCTGTCGGCGCCGACATCGGATTGGCGGGGTCTGACGCGGCCGAGGGGCAGGGATCCGTCGGCATACCGGGCCCACCTGACGAGCCGCTCGACGTCGGAGGAGCTGGCGCAGCGGGCATCGCCGTCGCCGTACCGCCACTCGTGATCGGGTTAACCGGCAAGAAAGTGACCGGCGCCGTATACGAGAGTTGCGCGCTGCCCTGGAGCTGGCCGGCGCTCGTGGTGGCTGTAACCGTGTAGACATAGGTGCCCGACACAGGAGGTGCCTGGTCCTGCCACGGTCCGTTCGGCAAGGGCGACGTCCCGCTCGTCGCGTTGCAGCAACTGGCGTCATCGCTCTTGGCGCGACTGACGACATATCCGGATGCGCCAGCCACGATGTTCCAACTCACGACCGGACCAGATGGTCCCATAGTCGCCGAGACCGTCATCCCAGCCGGAACCGATCCGGCATTGGCTGCGTTAGGCGCTCCCGCGACAGGCGCCGTTGTCGTTGCGCCGCTCACCTGCGGCACGGGATTGCCGGCCGATGATGTAACAACGGTCCGGCCACCGGATCCCTGGTGCACGAACTGACCTTGCGCTACGAACGGACCTCCACTGGTGAACGCCGTGACTTGATACGTGTACGTCCCCGGCTGCGGCGGCGGCGCGTCCTGCCACGGCGATGTGGTGACACTTGTTGGCGAAGCGTTGAGGCAGCACACCGGATCGTCGGCCTTCCAGCGGACGATCTGATAGGCGGCCGGGGTGGCGGACGGCGTCCACCTGACGATTGGGCCGGTCGCGCCGGGCGTGACGAACACGTTTCCAGCAAACGCGGGCAACGTCGGTGATGCAGCGCTACTACCTGCGGGCTGTGTGGAGCCGGATGCGACCGTACTGGACGCGCCAACTCCGGACGCGACACGCACGCGCGCGAGGTAAACCGCCCGGTCGGTATCGTTCTGGCCTCCGAGGAAAACGCGGAGTCTGCGTCCTCGAATGAACAGGCGGTTCGGCAGCGTATAGAGCAGCTGAGCGTTGGTGTACACGGTGAGCTCGTCACCACGAAATGTGAACCTGATGTTGGTCAGCGCACCGGGGAGCGACGCGGCCACTGCATCCGGGACGGGCCTGTCGATGTTTTGTCCGCCACCAATGACCTGGAATGACTCGCGCGACCAGAGAATGTTTGCCGAGGCTGGGCCCTGATTCGGGATGAGCGTTCCTGAGCCTTCGATGGCAAGGTCTTCAGGCTGGCAGCATTCCTTCGGCACCAGATCGAACTCGAGAGTGAAATCCCGAAGCAGCGTGGAAGGCAACGACAACACCAGCGTGCTGCGTGAGCTTGCCCGGAGCATACGTCCCTGCGGGTGATCAACGATTTCGAGCGTTCCCTCCAGGGCACGCAGTATTCCCGACGCGCCGGTGCCCAGAGGACCCAGGTTCGAGCGGGCGAAGTCCACGAGTGCGATGTCGCTGGCCGGAGGCGGAGGCGTCCCCGCGCTGGCGGTCACAGCTTGCCCGCCGGCCGCTATGGGAAGCAGCCAGAGGACAAGGCTCGCCGACAGCACGGTCAATGAACCCAATGTTCGCGCGCGCATCGTGTTCCCCTCATCATCCTTGTAGGGTTGATCCGGCAGTACTTGCAAACCAGCGGACGCCTAACGCGCGCGTCGTCGAAAACCTGCCGGCGATCACCAGACGAACGTGCCTTGAATCGGCGTCGGACTTGGCTTCACGGCCAACGTTGACGTTGCTGGCAATGCGTCAAAGGAAGTCATGCCGGTCTTCGTGCGATACCTGAGGTAGCACAGATAGTTCGCGGTCTTCCCCACGGGCGCTTGCAGCGAACCCTGAGGAAACTCGATCGCGACCCTGAAGGTCGTTATGACCTGGCCCGCAACCACCGGCAGCTCGTCGGCAGCGGACGCTTGACCCGGATTGGGAAGAACGATCGCCGGACTCTTGATCTCGCAGTACAGGCTCACCTTCTCGATCTCCGGCGCAAGATCGGTCAGTTTCACGGGCGCTTCGAACGTGACCATGGTTTGCGCGCCGAGATTCCGTGGAGTGCTGAGCGCGATCAGTGCCAAGGTCAGGACCAGAATCCTGGTGAACATTGGACCTCCTAAGGAATTTTGGCTGTACCGGAGAACGTCCAGCCAGCAAGGGTGATCGTGCGGGGTGAGAGGAGTCGTGCACCGCCCGTCGCATCCACCGCAGCCAGCCTTATCGTTCGCGCTGCCAGCTTGCTCGACACGCCCGCAGCAGCAAACGCCGCCAGCGTTACAGTCCGAGAGGCCACTCGGCTCCCACTGCCCGATGCCGCATACGGAGGCAGGTTGATCGTCCTCTGCGCCGGAGCGGAGGATCCTCTGCCGGCGCGTCTCGTGCCAGAAGCCGTGGTTCCTGTCAACGCTATGGTCCGCGGCATCGGAACCGCGTGTGTCCCCGTGCCGGTGACTGCATTCAGACGGATCGTCCTTGCCGGGAGCGAACTGGAAGTACCTGACGCCGTGAAAACCGGCAGAGAGATGATTCGCGGGGCCAGGCGCATTCCCGATGCCGCAATTCCAGCAATCGTGATCGTTCGAGGCGCTGGAGGAGCAAACAGGCTTGCATCAGCTGCCGCGGCCGGGTTCCTGACACCGCTGCCCGAAACCACTTCACCAGTTCGACCGGGAACCGACGGAGTTTGCGCAGCGGGCACCATCGGTGTGATCGTGCCTCCAGCGGTCGTCGGGCCGGGCGCGGCAACCACTACCGGAGCACCCGTTGCAATACGAAGCCGTGCGAGATAGACCGCGCGGTCGGTGTCATTCTGCCCGCCGAGGAAGACGCGCAGCACCGAGCCGCGGACGAACTCGCGCTGGACCGAGTACACTTCCTCGCCGTTCGTGTACATCGTCAACGAAGTGCCGCGAAAGCTCACGGCGATGTTGGCCAGCGATCCCATCACGGCTGCCGTGAGTTTCTCAGGCATCGGCTTGCTGAATCCCCCGTCCGTCACGCCGCCGACGATCGCATGGCTGTTGTGATGCCAGAGCACGTTGGCCGAAACAGCGGTCTGGCCGTAGGCGATGTCAGCCACGCCTTCAAAGCTCAGGTCCTCCGGCTGGCAACAGGTCTTGGGGATGAGGTCGAACTCCAGGGTGAAGTCGCTGGGGAGCCGTTGCGGAAGTCTGACGACAAAGGAGGACCGCCCGGAGGCGCGCAACATGGGCTGCCCGTCGTGCATCACGACCGCGAGCTCTCCCCTGATGTCGCAAATCGTGGGTGTGCCCGGCCGACACTCACCCAGGCGTGACGGCGGAATGCTGCCTAACGGGAACGTCGAGAAGTCCAGCAGCACGAGTTGCTGGCCGCCGGGTGCAAACGTCCCGCCGGCCTGCGCCTCGAGCGCCGCTGGACCGATACCGAGGACCAGTCCGACCCCGAGGGAACGCAGCACTCGGCTCATCGGCGTTCCTTCGGCGCCAGACGCGTGGCCGCGGACGCAGGAAGCGACTCCAATGAGCATTACTTCTTCACCAGACTAATCGACGGCTTTGTCTTGGTATTCTGCCGAATCTTCCAGATATCGCCCACCCGCCGCAGGAGTTCGCTCGTATGCTGGAGCGGCGACGTATCGCGATAGTCCCCCCCCGGCAGGCCCATCGCCTGCAGCTGCATGACCATCATGTCATCGCCCAAAACGTCACTTCCGAGCTTCTCCGAGACTTCCGTGCGATAACTGCCTGCCCACTTATGGAACGAGCCGTTCGCGCCGAAATACGGAGCGCAGGCCCTCTCGTACGCGGCGTTTTCCTCCGCGATGAGTTGCACGTACTGCGCGTGATCGGCGGCGGCGGTGAACGCCGGCATGGCCACTTCACCCACCGGAATTGTCTTGGCCTTGATGAGTGCGTCCTGTCGTGCGCGAACCGGCTTCACGGCCTGTTCGGCTGCTGTCCGGAAGGCGCCCTGCAGTCGCTCCAGTTCTGCCTCGAGTCGAGTGGAACTCTCGCTTACTTCCGCGATCGTAGTCTGGCCGGCTGTGCCCGCGGCCTGTTGGGCCTGCATCATCTTCATCGCCGCCTGCGGGTTCTTCATCATGAAGGCCTGCATGCGTTGCGCCTTCTCCATCCCGTCCATGTTGTCGAAGCGCTCTCTGGCTGCCGTGTTGATCTTGTCCTGCTTTTCCATCGCCGCGCTGATCGCTGTCCTGGCGGCCTCCAGCCTCTCGCTGAAGTCGTCCTCGGCGAAACAGCTCGTGGCAAAGGCCGGTACGAAGTTCCAATCCGCCTGACCCTGCTGCGGAGCCTGCGTCGCGGCGATGGTTGTCAGGATGATGGCGCCGATGAGGAAGATGCGGTTCTTCGAAGTCATGACGTGTTTCATTGTTTGACGATCTCCACACGACGATTCTGTGCGCGACCCGTCGCCGTCGTGTTAGGCGCGGATGGCTTGGTATCGCCCAATCCCTTCGTCGTCAGGCGGTCAGCGGCAACGCCGTACTCGGCGACCAGCGTGGCCTTTACGGCGGCCGCGCGCGCATCGCTCAGCGCAAGGTTGCTCGCCGCCGCACCGACGTTGTCGGTGTGCCCTTCGATCAGGATCTTCAGGTCGGCATGCTGCTTGAGCGCTGCAGCGATCTCCTTCAGCACCGGGCGCGATTCGGGCTTCACGTCGGACTTGCCCGTCTCGAACAGAATTCCCTGCGTCGCCCAGCGCCCGTTCTTCGACAACGCGTCGTACATCACATCGGTCTCGCTCTCCGCGATCCGGATTCCGGTGATGAACGTCGGGTTCTCCTCGGACCCGATCACCAGCATCCGGATGTCCGCCGCGCGCAGGAACAGCAACTCGGGGATGTTGTACAGCCGCCGCTCGTTCATGTACATCTTGAAGTACGACTCATCCATCAGCACGCGGATGTGCGCGACACCGCCGACGATCGCTGCGTAAACCTCCTCGGGGAGCGACTTGTTGCTCATCCCCGCGTTCTGGCCGCCCCCAATGATGAACGTGCCGCCCGGCGACCAGCTCACCTCCGCCGACTTGTCTCCGCGATCCAGCTCACGACCGCCCTCGATGGCGAGCATGCCGTTGATGAGGTGCGTCGTGGAGAGGATGTCGATCTCCAGCGTGAAACGCGGGGGGAGCGGCCGGCCAACGTTGATGAGCATCGTCGAGCGGCCGGTGCTCCGGAGCATCTTCGCACCATCGCGCTCAATGATCTCGGCCGGGCCGTTCACGTACTTGAGCGCGCGCGCGAAGTTACCGACGCGGTCCTCGGAGAAGTCGGTATAGAAGAGGACCTTGCTGCCGGGCACGAAGTCGTAGTTCTCCCAGATCTTCGCCTGGCCCTGAGCTTGTCCCATCCCGGGGGCACCTAACGTCATCAGCAGTGCGATTGGTACGACGTTTCGCATGGGGGAGGACCTCGAAGTCATGGGATGATTCGTTCGGCGTAGTTGTTGCCAGGCCGGGGGTCAGGGGTTGCGCTGTAGGCGAAAACGCCGAAGCGCCGTGGCGACTCGTCAGGAGGCAGCGTGGTGACGAGCAGCACCTCCCGGTACGCGCGGTCCGCGATGACCCCCAGGTCACAAGCCACGGTCGCGCGCAGCGAGGGCATCATCGACGGCCCCGCGGTCGCGGTGCAGCCCGGCCCCAGCTTGTCGATCCCGACCGCGACGGGGAGCAGGATCACGACCTTCGCGTCGCGGGCCTCGTCGTCATTCTCGGTGTAAACCACGACGCGGACGCTCACACCAGTTCGCGAGCGCGTGATCTCCAGCGTGCGGATCTGAATGTCCGCCTGCCACTTCAGCGGCTGTCGAGAACTGGCGTGAAGCAGCCCGGCCGCCAAAGGCAGCAGAAGGAAGGCCGAGTTTCGCCTGGACACGATCCGCACGCGCCGATGGTGATCCCGGCGAGTCAGAATCCCGTCCAACTACCGTCAACCCAGCGTCAATTCGAGGCTCGAGCGACAGTTCGGCCAAACAAGGGCGCCATCACTGTCCCTTTCCCGGCGCCGCTCGCCCCACCTCTTGGGCGGTCAACGGGAGGGAAAGCGTTCCAGAGCCGATGGGACCGGGCAGCTGCCTGGCTGGCACGGAACTCACTGTCACGATCAGCGGCTCGGAGACTCCGCGCTAGGCGTGGGCCAGTCGCGACGCTGCTGGAGGCTGGCGGCGCATCTGCATGACGACAACGCCGGTGATTGCCAGCGCGAGCGCGATGAGCTGCGCCAGCGTCAGGCCCATGGCAAACCGGTCATCCTTGGCGCGGAAGAACTCGATGAAGAACCGTTCCGCGCCGGCGAACACTAGGTACATCCCGAACAGCCACCCTTCGCGATGCCGGTGATTGCGAAAGCGCCAGAGAATCAGGAACATGATGAACCCGAGCGCGGTCTCGTAGAGCTGCGTCGGATGGACCGCCAGGACGGTGTCGGGCGTCGCGCCCTCGGGAATGGGCGTCCCGAACAACTGGTTCATGTTGCGCGCGGTGGACGCCGGAGCGCCTTCGGGGAACATCACTGCGAGTGGGCCGCCCCACGGACGGCCGTAATCATCCCCGACTGCCCAGCATCCGGTGCGCCCCACCGCGTACCCGGCGGCGATCGCGATCCCACCGATGTCGGAAAACCGCGCGAAGGAAAGCTTCTTTTTCCTGATGACGATCCAGCAGGCGGTCACCGCTCCGATGAATCCGCCCCAGAAGACAAAGCCGGCCCGGCCCCAGAGCGTCGACCAGTCCTGCGTCACGATACCGGCGTAATACAACTTGCCGCCTAACAGTGTGCCGATGACGGAGGCGAGGATCAGGTCCGGAATCGCCTCGGCTTCCTTCTGATAGCCGCGACGCAACAGTTCCTGCTGTGAGATGATCTGCCCGATCACGAACGCGAGCAGGACCGCCAGCCCGAAGCCGGTGACCTCGAGAGGGCCGATATTGAATGCGAAGGGGTGGTGGACTATCGACATGGACTACAGGCTGGTTGCTTATTGCTTCTTGCTAGTACTGGTACTGGTTGCTGGTGCTGATTTTGCATTTTGCATTTTGCATTCTGCATTCTGCATTCTGCATTTTGCATTTCATCCATCCTCATTCCAACGGCTTGCTCGCGAATGCGTTGAGCTCCCACCCATCCTGCTCTCCGCGCTCCGCGTGAAAGAGGCCCGCGCGCGCGATCATTGCGGCATTGTCGGTAGCAAGGCGAACCGATGGAGCGTACACCTCGGCACCGAGGTCGGCCACCCGCCTCGTTATTCCGGTGATCAAGGCCTGGTTGCAGGCGACTCCCCCACCCAGCACCACGCGGTGCCGGTCGTTCTCTTCAGCAGCTCTACGGACCTTTTCCGCCAGCGTTTCGATCAGCGCATCCTGAAACCCCCTGGCGATATGCGCAGCGTCGCGCCCGAGGTCACTAGACGCGCGCACGGCGAGAAGCACCGCCGTCTTCAGTCCACTGAACGACATGTCGTAGTAGTCCTCGTCGCCAGGCTGCTGGTTGCGACGCAGCATGGGCCGCGCGAACCGGAATCGTGACGGGTCGCCGTCCTTTGCGAGCTGCTCGATGTGCCGGCCGCCGGGGTAGGGGAGACCGAGCAGCTTCGCCACTTTGTCGAAGGCCTCTCCCGCGGCGTCGTCTCGTGTTGCGCCAAGGACGCGATAATCGCCCCAGGCCGGCACGTCGACGAGCAGCGTATGACCGCCCGACACCAGGAGCGCCGTGAATGGCGGTACCGCGTTCGCATGCTCGAGCGACTGCGCGAAGAGATGGCCCTCCATGTGATGCACGCCGATCAGCGCCTTCCCGGCGCCGAACGCGAGGCCCTTTGCGTAACTGACGCCGACGAGCAATGCCCCGACCAGGCCAGGCGCGTTGGTGACCGCCACCACGTCCACGTCGGACAGGCCGGCATTCGCTTCGCGCAACGCCTGCGACACGACGGGCACGATCGCGGACACATGGGCGCGCGATGCGATTTCCGGCACCACGCCACCGAAGATGCGATGCACGTCCTGCGACAGGATCACCAGCGAGCGCTGTTCGACGGCGTTACCGGCGCCGGAGACAACGGCGGCCGATGTTTCGTCACAGGAGGTTTCGATGCCGAGGACGAGCACGGGTGAATCGTGAATCGTGAATCGTGAATCGTGAATCGTGAATCGTGAATCGTGAACTGCATCCGGACTTGGGACTTTGGACTTCGGACTTGGACGTTCCTCTGGCCTCTGGCCTTCAGCCTCTGGCCTGCTATCGGGCGTTAGGCGCCGAGAGGGCAGGCACGCCGAGGAGCTGTGCGACCAGCGCCCGATTGGCGGACGAATTCCAGTCCGATGCACCGGCGACGCGCTTCCGGATCAATCCGTCGCGACCGATGAGGTAAGTCGCGGGGATGCCGCGGGCCTGGTAATCCGACTCGATCCTGCCGGATCCATCGCTCAGGATCTCGAAGGTGAGTCCCTTGCGAGCCACGAACTCGCGCACGCGCTGCTCGAACCCCGGGTCGTCCACGGCGACGGCGACGACCTTGAGGCCCGACGCCGCAAAGTCGCGGTACAGTGCCTCGATCGACGGCATCTCCCATTCGCACGGGCCGCACCACGTCGCCCACAGGTTCAGCAGCACCACCTGGCCACGGTAGTCAGCGATGCTCTTCGCGACCGGATGGGCGTCGAGCGTGACCGCATGGAAATCAGGAGCCTTCGATCCCGGACTCACTGACGAAGCGGTCACGTTGAAGGCGCCGGCGTAGGCAAGACCGGTAATCGAAATCACCACGATCCCGAACCCGATGAGTACCTGGCGCGCGCTCATGCCATTTCCGCGCAGCGAGCGCGCAGTTCCTTGATCTCGGTCGCGGCATCCGGTGCCGAGAACACGGCGTTGCCGGCCACGAACGTGTCGGCGCCGGCGCGCCAGCACCGCGCGATGGTCTCGCGCGCGATGCCGCCGTCGACCTCGAGCGAAGCCGTCGATCCCGCGGCGTTCAGCATCTGCCGCGCCCGGGCGATCTTCGCCACCGATCCCTCGATGAAACGCTGGCCGCCGAACCCGGGATTCACTGTCATGACGAGCAGCAGGTCCAGGTCCGCTATGACGTCCTGCAATGACTCCACCGGGGTCGACGGGTTGATCGCGGCCCCCGCGCGGCATCCCAGCTCGCGGATCCGGTGAAGCTGACGGTGCAGGTGAGGCGCCGCCTCCTGGTGGAGGGTCAGCACATTGGCGCCCGCCGCGGCAAACGTGTCGAAGTACTGCTCCGGCTCGACGACCATGAGGTGCACGTCGAGCGGCAGCGTCGTCAGGCGGCGCAACGTTTCTATGACCTTGGCGCCGAACGTCAGGTTCGGAACGAAGCGGCCGTCCATCACATCGACGTGAATCCAGTCCGCGCCGCCGGCCACGCAACGCGCAACGTCGTCGGCCAAGCGTCCGAAATCGGCGCTGAGGACGGACGGCGCAATGCGAACGCTCATGGGCGACCCGACACGCGGAGAATGATGAAGGCTGTCGCGGTTACCGGGTATCCGGCTAATGGATTCTGCGAGAGGACCAGTCCCGCAGGAAAGGCGCTGGTCGAGTCATACTGCGTCTCGGCAATCCTGAGACCGAGTTGCTCCAGCGTGGCCCGGACCTCGAACAGCTCGCGCCCGACGATGTCGGGCATCATCAGCTCCGAAGGCCCGGCGCTGATGACCAGTCCGATCGGGGTGCCCTGCGGGACCTGTTGTCCGGCGTCGGGCTGCGATGACAACACCTTGCCACGCGCCTCCTGCCCGGGACGCT
The DNA here is from genome assembly GCA_964608035.1 of uncultured Gemmatimonadaceae bacterium. Lineage (GTDB taxonomy): Bacteria > Gemmatimonadota > Gemmatimonadetes > Gemmatimonadales > Gemmatimonadaceae > JABWBJ01. The sequence goes on from CAZSNV010000020.1 coordinate 34,057, forward strand.
CGACCACCTCACCGACCTCGAGGTTCGCCAGCCGCAGCGCAGCCATCGCATCGTCACGCGCCAGGCCGACCAGTGGCGGGACCATGACCCGGACCTGCCCGGCGGAGACGTCCAGCGTCACCACCACTTCAGATCCCACGGCGGTGCCGGCGGCAGGAGTCTGTGCCAGCACATAACGCCGGGGCGCCGTCGCCGACGCCCTCGTCTCGCCTAACGTGGCCTTCAGCCCCGCCTCGGCAAGTTTTCGTTCGGCTTCCTCGAAACGAAGGCCGACGACCGCCGGCACCACCACCTCCGGCGCCGGGCCAGTGTCGGGGAAGAGTACGAGCGCGACGATGAACCAGGCCAGCGAGAACGAAACACCGGCGATGATCCCATATGTCCTGGCGAGTGGCGTGCGCAGCCAGTCGCGGAGTGACTTCAGCCTGGAGGCTACAGTCACGCACTCCTCCGCAGGCGGGCCGCAAACGAACCGTCGGTGCCGTGCACGTGGGGCAGCACGCGCAACAAGCCTCGATCGAGCACGGCTTCTGGAACCACGCCGCCTGGTGGCGGTTCCAGGACCCACTCAGGATGCTGCGACAGGAACGCCTCGACTTGCTCGTCGTTCTCGTCCGGTTCGAGCGAGCAGGTGCTGTAGACGAGCAGGCCGCCCGGATTCACGCGCTCGGCTGCCGCGCGGAGCAGTTCGGCTTGCGACGCCGCGAGCAGCGCCAGGTCGGATCGACGAAGGCGCCAGCGCGCGTCGGGATGGCGCCGGAACGTGCCCGTGCCGGTGCAGGGAACGTCGAGCAGGATGGCATCAAGCCGGATCACCGCCGGCCGCACCGCGTCCATCGCAACCGGACTGACATTCCGCGCATCGAGCCGCTCGAGATTCGACGCCAGGCGATCGAGCCGAGCCGGCGAACGGTCGGCGGCGATCACGAACCGCGCGTCGCGCGAAAGTTCGAGCGACTTCCCGCCGGGGGCGGCACACAGGTCGCCCGCGACCACACCCGCCGGGAACGCCGCATAACGAGTCACGAGGGTCGCCGCGGGGTCCTGCACGAAGCAGTTCCCCTGGCGCCAGACCGCCAGCTCGAGGAGCGCCGTACCGGCGGGGAGCTGCAGAGAGTCGGGAACGAGCGGAACATCGACGGGTTGAACGCCGCTCAGCTCGAGCGACGTCTCGAGCTGCTCGCGGACCAGGCCCCACGGCCGCAGGATGACCCGCGCCTCCTCGTTGTTTCGCTGGAGCAGCAGGCCGGTCTGTTCGGCGCCGAACTGCGCGACCCAGCGCTCGACCAGCCATCGCGGATGCGAGTGACTCCGCGCGAGCTGGGCAACGACGTCTTCGTCCTCGGCGCCGGCGAAGAGCTGGTCACGTTCGCGATCCACCCGGCGCAAGACGGCATTGGCCAGCTTGCTGGCGCCCATACCATGGCGCGTCTTTGCCAGCTCGACCGTCTGCGCAATCGCGGCATACGCAGGGACGCTGTTCATGAACAGCAGTTGATAGACGCCGAGCCGGAGGAGGTCGGTCAGGTCGGCGTGGAGGCGCGCGATGCCCCCGCGGACACGCGGGTGGAGCGCCGTATCGAGGTCCTCGCGCCGCCGAAGAAGTCCGTACAGAAGCTCCTGCGTCCAGCGACGGTCGCGGGCGTCGAGCCTGGACGTTCGCCGATCAAAGGCGGCGTCGAGCAGCAGGCCGTCCCTCAGGTCGGCGAGCACGTCCGCCGCGGCCACGCGCGCGTCGGTCACAACCGAATGGGGAATGGAATCGACCAGCATCACCTAAAGATGAACGGGCGAAGGCACAGGCTGAAGACCAGAGCCCCAGAGGCTGAAGGCCAGAGGCTGCAGGCCAGAGGAACTGCACCGCCTCTTGCCTCTTGCCTCTTGCCTTTGGCCTTCAGCCTTCAGCAACTCACTTCTCGAACACATCGCCTGCCGCGACGCCTCGGCCCTGCGCCCAATCCAGTGATGCAAGCCGGCGCCGACCGGACGGATGCGCATAGCCGATCCGCACGCCACCAGTCCCACACGCCACCAGCATTCCCATTTCGTCGATCCCGAGCACTACGCCGGGGTCTCCGCTCACGTCGAGCGCCACGCGCGCACCGAAGAGCTTGACCTCACCGCCGCGCAACGCGCTGAACGCGCCCGGGACCGGGTCAAAGGCGCGAATGGTCCGCGAGACGTCGATGGCCGGCTTGGTCCAGTCGATGCGCGCCTGTTCGCGTGTCACCTTGCCGGCGTAGGTGACGCCGGCCTCGGATTGCGGCTGCCCGGAGGCGTCGCCTAACGACACCAGCGTCAGCGCCTCGACGATCGCCAGGGCGCCCAGTTCGGACAAACGTAGCGTGAGTTCACCGCCGGTCTCGTCGTGGAGAATCGGCGTCGGCGCCTGGAGTATCACCGGTCCGGCGTCCAGCGCTGGCACCATGCGCATGATCGACACGCCGGCTTCGGTGTCGCCGGCAAGAATCGCCGCTTGAATAGGCGCGGCGCCGCGCCAGCG
>CAZSNV010000021.1:0-35451 GCA_964608035.1 uncultured Gemmatimonadaceae bacterium
TCACGATTCACGATTCACGATTCACGATTCACGATTCACGATTCACGATTCACGAAATCGCGATTCGCGCTGACCATCATGCTCCGACGGAATAAACGCGCCAGGTCGGCATCACTCAGTGAGTCGAGCAGTGATTTCGCCGAGAGCCGTTCACGTGGATCGGTGGTCTGCGCCGAGTTGATCCACGCATAACGATCGAGCGCCGATGACTGTCCATCCGGATGCTGGTAGACAAGCATCCCGCCGCTGTGGCTCGGCAACTGGACGAGCACTCTCCAGGTCAAACCATCGGGTGTTTGGTATAGGCGCATGGATTCTCGTTAGTCGCTGATCGCTGATCGCTGTTCGCTGATCGGCTGTCGACCGGCAAAGCCGTCCGACACCTCGTGCCAGAACCCCACTTCATCCTCGTCCAGTTTCCAGCACAGGCAGACGACCCGGCCGTCTCGTTCGCCCTGAAAATCGACGAGCCCCTGCTCGAACCCCTTGAAGTCCACGCCGAGCTCGCGCAATTCGATGAGATATGACTCGATCTCGGCGGCGAGGCGCTTGACGTCGGTCTCGAGCGCCGCGTGCTGGCTCGATGGCGCATCGGCGCGCGTCCACGTCGCCGCGGTCTCGTACAATTGCACCGCGCGCAACCACGCCTGGTGCGCGTCCACGATGTCACGCACGATCCGCCTGACGAGTGGGAGCATGCGATTGGCCTGCTCCACGGTGAACGTCCTGGTCGCCGCGCCGCTCATGCCCTGAACTCCCGTGTATGTTTTTCTTCCTGCTGTCGCTCTTCCAGGCGGCGGCGCCGCCGCTCGACGGCCGCCTGGTAACGCCGGATTTCTTCCTGTGACTCCGGCGTGAGTTCGGGGACCTCGATGGGCCGTCCATTCTTATCGACCGCCACAAACGTCAGATAGCCGGAATTGGTGTGGCGCCGATTGCCGGTTTGAAGATCTTCGGCTTCGACTCGAACCCCGATTTCCATGGATGTGCGACCGACGTAGTTCACGCAGGCCTTCATCACCACCAGGTCGCCCAGGTGGATCGGCTCCCGGAAATCCAGGCGGTCTATTGACGCGGTGACACAGCTCGCGCGCGCATGCCGGATCGCGGCCACCGCAGCCGTCTTGTCCATCATCGCCAAGATCACTCCGCCGAAGACGTGTCCAAGATTGTTCGCATGACCCGGCATCATGATTTCCGACGTCTCGTGCTGCGATTCCTTCACGGTCTTCGTCAAGCGAGCGGTCGCCGGCCGGGTCATCGTGCACTCCGGGACACCGCAGCCACGCCTTCGAGCAAACGGTCCACTTCGTCGGCGGTCGTGTAGCACGCGCAGCCGGCGCGCACCACGCCGTCCGCGGCGTGTCCGAGCCGCTCTATGACCGTTGCTGCGTAGAAATCGCCGTGAGACACGAAGACACCCCTGGCTGCGAGCGAGACCGCGACGGTTTCCGACGGCACCGAATCCAGAACGAACGATACAGTCGGCGTGCGCGACTCACCTGGTGCTGGCCCGAACCGCTGGACGCCGCGGATCTCGCCGAGTCCATCCCACAACCGCCGGACGAGCGCGTCGCTGTGGGCGTGGAGTGCGCCCATAGCCGTCACGATGCGTAGTCGTCGTGACTGACCCGAGCCGATCGAGGCGATGAAATCCACGGCGGCGCCGGTGCCCACGATTCCCTCGTGATTCTGCGTGCCGGTTTCGAGACGTTCGGGCGCCTCATCGGGAGCCGGATCGAGCTTGGGGACATCGAGCGCCGCCAGGATGTCGTGCTTTCCAAACAGGAATCCGGCGTGCGGCCCGTAGAACTTGTACGCTGAGCAGGCGAGGAAGTCGCAATCCGCAAACCGAACGTCGATGAGACCGTGGGCCGCGTAATGCACCGCGTCGACGAAAACCAGCGCGCCGACGGCGTGCGCCAGGGTGGCCGCCGCCGCGACGTCGGTGATGGTGCCAAGCGCGTTGGACGCTGCGCCGATCGCCAGGAGCTTTGTGCGAGGTGTAATCGCGCGCTCCAGGGCCGGCCAGTCGAGCATTCCCGTTTCGACCGAGAAGGGCACCGAGCGGATCGTGACGCCGCGTTCGCGCGCCAGCGCCTGCCAGGGCGCGATGTTCGCGTGGTGATCCAGCTCAGTCACGACGATCTCGTCCCCGGGGCCCCAGGACCTGCCTAACGCCCTCGCCACATGGAATGTGATGGTGGTCATGTTGTTGCCAAAGACCACTTCCGCCGGCGAGGCATTGATGAAGTCTGCAACCGCCACACGGGCTTCGTGAATCGCGACGTCGGTCTCGGCGCTGGTGGGGTAGTTCCAGTGCGTGTTGGCGTTGTGGTGATACAGGTAGTCCGCCATCGCGTCCACCACCCGCCGCGGCACCTGCGTCCCACCCGGGCCGTCGAAATACGCAACCGGCTGTCCGTTGTGCACCCGCTCGAGCGCCGGAAACTGCGACCGGACATTTGAGAGAAGCGCAGAGGCAGCTTCACCTCTGAGCTCTGACCTCTGACCTCTGACCTCGAAGGTCGTCATCCCTTGCTCCCAAGCTCAACGCCTGCCCACTTCTCCAGCACTCGCACGGTTTCGACATGATCCGCTTCTTCTCCGAGTTCCCTTCGTGCTTCACGCAGCAATTCGGACGCCAACTGGAGTAACGGCGAAGCGACGCCATGCTCCCGCGCAAAATCGGCGGCGATCCGCACGTCCTTGTCCATCAGCGCCAGTCGGAAAGTCCGCGGAAACGAGCGCGTCATGACACGCTCGGGAAAGAGGTTCATGCTGGTATTCGACCGGCCGCTCGACGAATTGATCACGTCCAGCGCCGTTGCGGTGGAGACGCCGGCTTTCTGCAGCGCGACCAGGCCTTCCGAAAGCGACCAGATGTGAACGCCCAGCATCGCCTGGTTGACGGCCTTCACGGCATGCCCCGCGCCGACTGGTCCGCAGAGCACGATCTTCTCACCGAACGCTTCAAGCACCGGCCGCGCTCTCGCCATCGTTGCCTCATCGCCGCCGCACATGATCGTCAGGATGCCTTTTACGGCACCCGACACGCCGCCGCTCACCGGTGCATCCACGAACCCAACGCCGCGCTCGGCCAACCTGGCGGCGATGCGTTGCGATGTCGCCGGATCACCCGATGTGCAATCGACCAGCGTCGCGCCTCGATCGAACGCCGCCAGCATTCCGTCCTCGCCGTCCAGCAGCGACTCGACTTCGCGAGAGGTTGGCAGGCAGGTGATCGCGAGCGACGCACCACGAACGGCGTCGGCCGGCGATGTCGCGGCACGAGCCTTCGTTTCCTTGGCGAACTCGGTTGCGCGAGCAGCCGTCCGGTTCCAGACGGACAGTTCGTAGTGCGGCGCGAGGTGGCGGGCCATCGGCGCACCAATTGCGCCAAGTCCGAGAAACGCGACTTTCATTGGGGAACGAGTCGTGGGAGGGTTCCCGGAAAACTAAGGCGCAGAGCGCAAAGCGCAGAGGGCAAAGGGCTGCGAACCTCGCACCCTTTGCCCTCGACTTAAAGCCCTTCGCTTGCGCTTTGCGCTTTGCGCTAGTTCACCGCTCCCAGCGCCCACGCCGCCGCGGCGCGCACTCGTTCATCCCGATCGGTCAGCGCGCGCACTAGCTGCGAACTTGCGGTGGAGTCCTCGCTGAACCCGATCCCGATAGCCGCCAAGCGTCTCACCTGCGCGTTCTCGTCCCGAAGCGCCGCGAGAAGCTCGGTTCGCGCTGCAGCCAGACGCGTGCGACCCAGCATTCGCGCGGCCGCACGCGACGCACACTCGTCTCCCGACCGCATGGCGGCAACCATATCCGGCACAGATTCGGCCGATGCGATTCGACGGTGAACAACTGTGCCGACCTTCCAGGCCAGGCTGTCGCGATCGGGCACCTTGCTCGAGCTCCAGGAGTTGAACGACGACAGGATGATCTCGCACTGGACGGCGTTGGCGCCACGTACGGCGTCCAGGAATGCCCGCAAGTCACCCGGACTGGCCTGAGATTCCTCGATCATGAAACTGCTGGCGGTCGAAAGCAGACCGGCGGCCGGCGCGGTTCCTGACTCACGCGCGCGCATCGCCAGCGGCACGATTACCACTGCCGCAGCGAGCGTCAGCACCGAACGCGCGGTGCTCATTTGGACCTGTTCTTGTTGCCGAGCGCCTTCACTGCCGACTGCCGCACGTCGGGATTTGCGTCCTTCAGCGCGATCCGGAGCGCGGGCACCACGGCCGGGTCGTCGAACTCGTCGAGCGCGTCAACGACTGCCTGCCGCACTTCGACGTTAGGGTCGCTGACGTGCGCAACCAGGACGCGGACGGCATCGGGGTCGCCGATGTGGCCGAGCGCGTGCGCGACCGCGTGTCGTACCTCGCCATCCTTGTCATCCATGGCCCGAATCAGCTCGGGCGGCGCCGTGCGAAGATTCTCCAGGCTACCGAACGCTTCCGCTGATGTGCGCCGGACTTCGACATCGGGATCGGAGAGGCCGGCCACAAACGCGGGCAGTGCGCGACGATCGTGGAGGCTTCCCAGCGCGCTGATCGCGGCCCGCCGCACCTCGTTGTCGGCGTCACGCACGACCGCCATCAGCGCGGGCACGGCATCGTTATCATCCATCGATCCCAGCGCGTCGGCGGCCGCGCGCCGGACCTCGGCGTTGGCGTCGCGAAGGGCGCGGCTGACGGCAGGGACCGCGCGGGCGCCTTCCATGTGATGGATCGCTTCAATGACCGCCCGCTTGACGCCCGGATCGTCGTCCCGGTCGAGCGTGCGAATCAATGCGTCGACGGCTGCGGGGTCCTCGATGTTCGCCAGCGATTCCGCGGCCTGAATACGAACCGAGACCTCGGCATCACGCTCGAGGGCCGTCATGAGCGCCGGCGTCGCGCGCGGATTGTCGATGCTGCCCAGCGCCGAGGCAGCGTTCTTGCGGACTTCCGTATCGCGATCGCGGGCAAGTGCATCGGCCAGAGCGGGAATCGCCAACGCGTCGGCGATCTCTCCGAGTGACCAGGCCGCGCTGCGCCGAACCATCGGGCTTTCATCGGTCCGCAGGACTTCCATCAGCGCGCGGACCGCCACACTGTCCTTGGTATTGCCTAACGCTTCGGCCGCTGCCTGACGCACCGACGCCACCGGGTCGCGCAGGGCCTCGGCCAACGCGCCGATCGCGGCATTGCGTTCACCGGCCGGCGGATTGGATTGGCGGGCCGGCGCCGCGTCCGGATCCTGGACACGATGCTCGTCAGGCATGACGCCTGACATGTCGGACGTCGCCGCGGGATCCTCCGCGGACCCGGCCGGTGATGCGGCGCCTTGTACCGAGGCCACGCCGAGACTCAAACCGGCGATCAGCACCATCGTGCCGAGTGCCAGGCGAGCACTTGGCTGGTTCCCGCCGGATTCGAGGATGGCCAGCATGCGTCCCTCGAATTCGGAACGCCGCGCCAGCGGCATCAGCGGCGCCGGATGCCATGCGGGACGCGACTGGCGCACGATCTCGAGAAGGTGTGCGGCATAGTCCGACGGCTTGGCGCCGGCATGCACCACTCGGTCATCCGTGGCGCGCTCGGCCTCGGAACGAAGCCGCGCCGCCGCCAGCCAGACCAGTGGGTTGAACCAGTAGATGACCCGCGCGATTTCCGACAACACGTGCGGAACGATGTCCATCCTCCGGATGTGACTCAGCTCGTGCAGCAGGACGATCTCGAGTCGCTCGCGCGACCAGGTCGAATACTCGTCAGGCAGGAGGATGACCGGGCGGAACCAGCCGGCGGTGCACGGCATGGTGACTCTCGGGCTGACGATCACGCGCGGAGGCGCGTGCAGACCAAGGCGCGCGGCGCAGGCGTCAGCCAGTTCGGCGACGCCTTCGTCAACGGGCGCTTGCCCGTTGCGACGCATGCGAGCCAGGGCCACGAACCCGACCAGAAGCCTCGTCGACAACAGCAGCACGCCGGCCAGCCAGATGAGGGCGGCCCAGGCGACGGGGCTGAGCCGCTGGAACCACGGGGTAATTGCGGCGACCGGTGCTTGCGTCAAGTCGGCATCAAGAGCTGCAGCCTCTGACGTGGACACCGGGTTGACTTCGCTCCTTGGGTCCGTGATCGCGTTCACGCTGCCTAACGTGCCGCCCGGGGTAGCCGGCGTCGAAATGTCGAGGATGGGCTGTGGCATGGTGACCGGCAGCCGCAGGGGCGCTATGACGGCGAGGACCGGCATGGCCATTACGCCGGCGAGCGCGCCTGTCCACAGCACGTGACGCACCGCGGCGGGCTGCCGCTTCAGCATCCGTGCGATGATGAACGCGATTGCGAGGAGGAGGGCGCCGCGCCACGCGGCATCAGGAAGCCAGGTGAAGCTCGTCATCTATCGTCCCTCCTGTCGTGCCGCGCGAATGCGCTTGGCGAGCGCGTCGAGCCGATCCGGGTCGAGGTCTGCGTCGGTCAGGTTGGCCAGCGCCACCACGGCGCGATCAGCCGAGCCATCAAAGAACGTGTCCACCAGTTGCTTCATCGCGGTCTTCCGCGCGCGCTCAGCGGGCACGGCAGGCCGGTAGAGATACCGGGGACCATCCACTTCCTGGGTGAGGTGCCCCTTGTCGCGCAGTTTTCCCAGCATCGCCCTTACGGTTGAATAGGTCGGGGGATTCGCGAGGCCCTCGAGCACCTCGGAGACGGAGGCCCGGCCGAGCCGGTACACGATCTCGATGATCTGCCGCTCGCGGCGGCCGACGTCGAGGGGATTGGGAGGGGCGGGATTACGCCGGACGGCGGTCATTTGGTGCTACTCCAGTAGCATGTGTGCTACTACAGTAGCATAGGCCGGCGCGATGAGTCAAGGGGGGGGTGGGGGTGGGTTGAAGGGTGGAAGGGTGGAAGGGTGGAAGGGTGGAAGGGTGCAGTGGGCGTGAAAAAGGGTGCGAAGGGCGGTCCGCACCCTCGCACCCTTTCACCCTTTCACCCTTTCACCCTCTTACAGGCTGAACCAATAACTCGCCTTGATCAGGAACGTATTCGCCGGATGCGCCGAGAACAGATTCTGGTAGTCCCGGAAGCCACGGAAATTGCCCAGGTCCTGGTTGCCCTGCTCGCGACCCTGGCCCCACACCAGGAAGAGGGTTGATCCCGGCCGATACTCCCACCGCATGACCATGTTCGAGCGGAATTGCTTGAAGTTGAAATCGTACGAATTCGGATCGCCGCCCAGCGTGAAGGGGCGATAGCGATCAGCGTACTCGTCATGCCGCGGCGCGGCGACCTCCCGCCAGTCGCTGTATTCGCCGACGGAAACGAACGGCGAGCCGTAGAACTGCAGCGAGAGCGTCGGCGAGGCAGTGAAGTTGAGTCGCGCGTTGAGGTTCAGCGTCTGCTGCGCGAGGTGCCCGACAGTGTAGTGCGTCGTGTCGCTGCCGATAGTGCCGAAGTTCCTCATCCACTGACGGTCATCGACATTCTTCTGGTACGTGAGGCCAAGCTGACCGGAGAAACGGCTCGCGATCCGGAGATTCATGTACGGATTCAAGCCGTAGTTGAACGACTCGCCACCATCACGCCGGTTGTACCAGGTGCTCAGTCCCGGCACGATGGACTTGCGCGAGTCGCCCGAGAATCCGAACCAGCTGTTGAGATTAGCATCCTCGTTCAGGTACGGGCCGCCGCGCAGGCACGAAGCGCACACTGATGCCCGTTCTCCGCCCATGCCGGCGTACATGAACCACATGTTCTTGAACGTCGTGTTGATATTGATGTTGCCGCCGACACCGGTGTTTGTGCCGTCGACCATGAATGAGTTCCACTGGTTGAAGTTGACCTGCAGGCGCCGGTAGAACGCCTTCGGCTCCTGGAAGACGAACGCGAACCAGTTGGACCAGCCCATGTTGTTGACGTTGGTCATGAACCCGACATCGTTGACTTCGAGACCGGGCGACTTGTACCACCCGCCGGTCCAGAAGCGCGTGATCCCACCGCCGTTCTTGTTGAGCCCGAGGTTGAGTCCATAGCCGCTCAGGTCCGTCCGCGTCGGATCGTATTCGAGATCGTCACCGGGACGCTGGTAGTAGTGGACGGAGCTGCGCTGTGTGGCGGCGATGGCCTGCTCTGATCCGCGAACGAGACTGCCGACCGCATTGCCGCTTATTGAGAAGTTTCCACCCGGACCGAAGCGATGACGCGCATCGATGCCCGCTGTGTACGCCGCGCTGCGAAGATACGGCTCGGCCGATGCATCGAGATCCCGGTTCACCGCGGTGAGAATCGCGCCGATGCCGCTGCGTCCGCTGCGGAGGTCCTGATTCACCCGGGCGACGAAGTAATTCGTCCTGGGCTCAACTTCGAGAGCATCACCAGCCATTTCACGATCGGTGATCGCGTTCAGGATGCCGACCGACAATCCATTGCCAAGGCGACCGGTGATCTTGGCGGCGCCGAGGATGGTGCTCGAAGTGGGAACCGCGTTGAAGTCGCTGCTGAGGAATCCAAGCTGCGGCGCGCGCCCGATGCGTCGCGAATAGAACAGGCCCGTGCACGCACCGTCATTACAGTCCTGGTCGAAGCGCAGGATTCCGGTCCCTTCGAGGAAGAACGGGCGCTGTTCACCGAAGAACTGTTCGAACGCCGACAGGTTGAGTACCGACGGATCGGCTTCCACCTGCCCGAAGTCAGGATTGATCGCAGCGTCGAGGGTGAGGTTGGAGGACAGGCCGTACTTGATGTCCGCGCCAAGCGTGCCGCGTTGCGTGCGGCCGAAGTCGCCGGCGCGTGCAACGCTCGCGTTCGACTGGACCGAGTAGGGCATGATCTCGAGACGGCGCGGGCTGGAGATGCCGGTGATGCCCTGCACCTCGCCGAGTTGCGACGCGAGACCGGACTGCGACCGGCGCCAGACGGGCCAACTCGATCGCTCGTTCGTGCGACCGACTTCGCGATGCACGGCTACGCCGAAAGTATGGGACTCCTTCTTCGGATAGCGCAGCTGGCTGAGCGGGATGCGGAACTCGGCCAGCCAACCGAGTGAATCGATCGAAGTCTTCACGTCCCAGACCGCGTCCCACGAGATATCCTCGTTGGTGTCGTTGTAGAGATACAGGTCGCGCTTGACGCCGGCCGGATTCACCATTAACTGGTAGCCGGTGCGCTTGTCGTGATACGAATCGACGATGACGCGGATGTAATCCGACTGTGTGCGCTCGTCGCGCCGCGACAGGAGCGCCATGATGCTGTCCGGACGCGGATCGAAGGCCCGCACCAGGACATACAGATTGCGATCGTCATACGCAAATCGCGCCTCGGTGCGCAGTGTGGGCTCGACGTCTTCCTTCGGGTCGAACTGGCGGAACCCGTCGACCGCGGGCGCGTCGCGCCAAAGCGCGTCCGCATCGCGACCGTCAATCTGCGGTGACGAAGGAGCGCGAATGGCGGTGGCGATGGTCGTGGCAACAGGCCGGACGGCGTTGCTCGCCGTGCCGTCGCGCCTGATTAGCTGTTGGGCGCGAGCCTGAACGGATACAAGAAGTGCCGCGCTGACTAACAGATTTCTTTGCATTTAGAGAGCGGATGTGGGATGTGAGATGTGGGATAAACTGCCATCCCGATAAGTGCAGATTCGGTTGGAAAACGCTCGTTGTGCCGAGTCACGAGTCACGAGTCACAAGTCACAAGTCACAAGTCACTCGCGACGGAGTCTATTACCGCTTCGATGGACCCCGCCCCTCGCGCGACGTGAGTGGGACAGCACCGACCCATGAAGGGTTGGCAACCGTGACAAGGCGTCCTTGTTGACGCCTGACGACACCCGTAACTTGCGCGCGCCAACGCCTCCGTTTCGCAAGTCACCGGGCCTTGGCCCTCCGAGCCTCGGCTCCTTGGCAGGACGTGATGATGACTCCAGCTCAGCACAAGTCCGACCGCCCGATCGCGGCGCTGCTCGTCCCTGATATCCTCGCGCTGCTGGAAGAGGCACCGGGAGACCTCGCCGCAGAAACCGAGGAGATGCACGCGGCTGATCTCGCCAACGTCGTCGAGGCGTTGCCGTCGGCGCGCGTCGGCGACTTCCTCCGCGCCCTCCCGCCGAAACGCGCCGCCGAGGTAATCGAGTACCTCGACGAGGAACTCCGCGCCGAATTCCTCGAACACGTCTCGTCGGAACAAGCCGCCGAGATCATCTCCGAGATGACGCCGGACGATCGCGCCGACGTCCTGGAGACGCTCGAGGAGAAGACCGCGGACGAGATTCTCTCCGATCTTCCCGACCAGGCGCGACAGGAAACGGAGCGGCTGCTCCAGTATGAGCCGGACACCGCCGGCGGCCTGATGACCACCGACTTCGTGTCGGTGGCGCAATCCGTCAGCGTCGAGGCGGCGCTGGCCCAGGTGAGGGAGGCCGCTCGCTCGGGACGCCGCGATGCGATGCACGCGATCTATGTCGTCGATGCCGACGGGCGCCTCGTAGGGGTGATGTCCCTCCGCGAGCTGGTTGCCGCTCCCGACGGGGCAAGCGTCGCCGACGTTATGCACTCCGAGATCGTTTCCGTTCCGGCGACGGCTGATCGCGAGGAGGTCGCGCGCATTACCTCGGAGTACGACCTGGTTGCGGTACCGGTGCTCGACGGCTTCGGGCGGATCGTCGGTGTGATCACGGTGGACGACGTCATCGACGCGATCGAGGAGGAACAGACCGAAGACGTCCAGCGACTGGGCGCCGTGCAACCGCTGGACGACCCCTACTTCGTGGCCAGCTTCTGGGATGTCGTGCGGCGCCGCGTCGGGTGGCTCGTCGTGCTCTTTATTGGCGCGATCTTCACGAGCACCGCCATGCAGTCGTACATGTCAACGCTCGAGCGCGCGTTTTTTCTTGCTGCCTTCGTTCCGCTCATCATCAGTTCAGGTGGCAACTCCGGCTCGCAGTCCGCGACCCTCATTATCCGCGCGCTGGCCGTGGGCGACGTCGAGATCGGAGACGCGTTGCGCATCTTCCTGCGCGAACTCGGACAGGGAATCGCGCTCGGCACCTGCCTCGGCGTCATCGGGTTCGTGCTCGTCGTGATCGGAACCGATCATGGCGCGCGCTTTGGAGGCGTGGTCGCGGTGTCGCTGATTCTCGTCGTGCTGGTGGGAACCGTGGTCGGTTCCATGCTCCCCCTCCTGCTGCGACGCGTCGGTTTCGATCCCGCGGTGGCCTCCTCTCCGTTCGTGGCATCAATCGTCGACGTGACCGGCATCATCGTCTACTTCACGGTGGCCCAGCAGCTGCTCGGCATTTGAGCTACACACCAGGACGCGCTGCCGCAACGCTGTCGCTGATCGGCGCGGCGTTCGGTTTTTCGACGATCGCGATCTTCACGACATTATTGGCCAGCGCCGGGACGTCACTGCTCACGGCGATGGCCGGTCGCTACATCGTGGCCAGCCTGGTGCTGATCCCCATTGCGGGCGGTCTCGCGGCCTTACGACTGCCGCGTACGCGGATTGCGCAGCTGGCGGGCATCGGTGGTCTGGGCCAGGCGCTCATCGCGTTCCTGAGCCTGTCGGCGCTGGAATACATCCCGGCGGCGATGCTGGTCTTCCTGTTCTACACGTTCCCCGCCTGGGTCGCGCTGCGCGCCGCGGTCCTGCGAACGGAACGACTCACCGGCACCAGGCTGTTCTCGCTGCTGCTGTCGTTCGCCGGCGTCGCGGTGATGGTCGGCTGGCCCGGGAGCGACGCGGTGCACCCGTTAGGCGCCGGTCTCGCCCTCACGGCGGCAGTCGTGTATGCGCTCTTCATTCCGCTGATCGACCGACTACGCGCCGGCATCGGCGCCGTGGTGGCGACAGCCTGGGTCGCGATGGGAGCGATGGTGATCTTCGTGGTCGCCGCGCTCGTAATGCGCGACCTGTCGCTTCCAACAACACCTCTGCCCTGGCTGTACATCGTGGGGCTGGGCACCATCAGCACGGCGCTGGCGTTCACGCTCTTCCTGCGCGGTCTCGCAGCGGTTGGCCCGGTGCACGCGGCGATTGTCACGACGGCGGAGCCGTTCTTCGTGGCGATCCTTGCCGCGCTCGTTCTCGGCCAGCCGATCCAGCTGCAAACAGTTGTCGGCGGCACGCTGATCGCCATCGCGGTTCTGGTGCTACAGCGAGGCTCGCGATTGACTACCGCGTGACGGAAGGTGCCGAAAAAAAGCTTCCGTCACCTGGCGCGCCGATCTTACTGTCCGTCATCAGTAAGACCGTTTACGTCGTTGACCGTTTAACGCTTTCGGATCGCCGACCGTTTCCCGCAGTTATTTGTCTTTACATATGCCGCTGGCCAGGTTCTTAGAGCCGTATACAGCGGCATAGGTAAAGAACTGAACTGCGCGAAAGAGTCCGCGTCCCAGGTGCGTAAAACGGTCAACTGCGTCATGAGTGGGGATCATTTCGGCCTGCGTCTTGCCTCGCCAGGGATTCCTAGCTGCCTCTGCGCACGTCGGCGTCCTCTGCGGTTCAGTCTTTTCCAAGTGCCTGCGAAGATGCCTAACGGACGGCGGCAGCGGTCACTGATTCAGTCGGGGCCCTGGAGTCCTCCACATTGGTCACCGACGACGGCGGAGCCATGATTCCCTCTTCCAACCACGTGTGCTCGCCGCGCAGGACCTCCTGGGCGAGCCGGTAGTGTGCCCCGTCGTTTTTCCCGTCGAGGGACGCGAACGCCCGCCGGATCCGTAGCCGCGACTCACGGCAGAACACATCCGCCAGTCGCTCGGCCTCGGTCTGTCCGCGCTTCGCCAGCATCCGGGCGCGGACACAGGCGGCGGCGATCGCATACAACTCGGCGCCGATGTCCACCGCGCGGAACAACACCATCTGCCGGCGTTCGAGCTTTGCGCCATGCCGGACCATGGCGTGAAACAGCGCGCGCCCCAGCTTGTTGGTCGCCCGGTCGGCGAACCGCAGGTGACGCGCCAGCTTGCCGAACTCCGCGTACACCGCCGGCCGCAGCGCACCCAGCCACCGTGATGGATACCACATCGCGTAGAACGGCGCCGAGCGTTTCAGGCCCGCCAGTCGCTGCCGCATCGTGCTCTCGGGATTGACGATCGGGAACGCCAGGTCGAAATGATGATCGACGGCCTCGCGAGCGATGAACAGTCGCATGATCTCCGACGTGCCTTCGAAGATCAGGTTGATGCGCGAGTCGCGCATGGCGCGTTCGACCGCGATGGGCGGCTCACCACGCGCCCTGAGCGAATCGGCCGTTTCGTAGCCCCGTCCGCCGCGGATCTGCAGCGTGTCGTCAACGATGCGCCATCCCATCTCGGTGTTCCACATCTTGGCGATCGCCGCTTCGAGACGAATGTCGTAGCCGCCCTGCTCGTAAAGGGCAGTCGAGAGCTCGGCCACGGCTTCCATCGCGAAGGTGTCCGCCGCCATGCGGCCGATCTTGTTCGCGATGGCGTCGTGTTTACCGACCGGTTGTCCCCATTGCACCCGTGTCGACGCCCACTCGCGCGCGATGCGCAGCATGGTCTTCGATCCGCCCACGGCGCTGGCCGGCAAGGTCAGTCGGCCGGTGTTCAGCGTGATGAGCGCCAGCTTGAGCCCCTTGCCCTCACCCCAGAGGATGTTCTCGCGCGGCACTCGCACGTCCGTGAAGCGAATCAGGCCGTTCTCCATGGCCCGGAGCCCCATGAAGCGGCAGCGATGGACCACTTCCACCCCAGGTGCGGTGCCTTCGACGATGAACGCGGTGATTTGCTTGCGCTTCTTTCCGTTAGGCATCACCTGATCTGGCGTGCGCGCCATCACGACAAAGAGGTCGGCCCGCGTGCCGTTCGTGCACCAGAGTTTTTCGCCGTTCACGATGAAATGCGAACCGTCCTCCGACGGCGTCGCCGTGGTCGACATGTTGGCCGGGTCGGAACCGGCGTCGACTTCGGTCAGCGCGAACGCGCTGATGGCGCCCTTGGCCAGCCGCGGGAAGAAGCGACGCTTCTGATCATCCGTCCCGAACAACGTCAGCGGCTGTGGTACTCCGATGGACTGGCTGGCCGAGATCAAGGAGGTGAGGCTTCCGTCCTGCGACGTGATCAGCTCCAGTGCCCGGATGTACGTCATCTGCGACAGGCCGAGGCCTCCGTATTCTCGCGGGATCTTGATGCCGAACGCGCCGATGTCACGGAACGCCTGCAGGACTGACTCGGGGATCTCGCCCAGGCGATCGATCTCATCCGAGTCGGTCTGATCCAGAACCGCGCGCAGCTTTGCCAGGAAGTCTGCGGCCCGCGCTGCTTCGTCTGGATCGTGCTGCTCGGGATGCGGATGAATCAGGTCCAGCCGGAATCGGCCGAGAAAAAGCTCCCGGACAAAACTCGGGTGCTCCCATTCGGTCTCGCGCGCCGATTCGGCAACGTCGCGAGCCTCACGCTCAGTGGCGAGATCCTGCGGTGGTGACATGGGCTGGCGGTCGGGGGGAACGGTGGCGCGTGAAACAGCTGCGCGGCCCGGTAGCCGAATAGAAGTTACCGCGTCACACCGGATTCGTGCCCGGGCGGGTTCGCTTCGTGCGATCACGCTGGATAACCAGGATCGAACCGACCACGCCTACCAAAGCGAAGCCGAACCATTGGATGGCGTAGGCGCGATGCGGCCCTTCGTCGAGTGGCGGCGGTCCGATGCGCACAGGCGTTCCGCGATCCACCGCTGTGAACTCGCCCGAATCCAGTTGCTGGACGAGCACGACTGGGGCCAGGGGATACGGAATGCGAGCCGCGATCGAGTCACGGTCCAGTCGTCGCACGGCGCGCGCCACGCTGGGCGTGGAGACCGTGCCCGTGCGGGCTGAGAATTCCTCGACGAATCCGTCGACGACGGCGTTCGAATCCTCGCGAAAAAGGGCGAGGTCGACCCGCATGCCGTCAGGTGCATACGCCCACCCCCGGTTGACGAGCACCGCCGTGTCACTGTTCGCGACCCGGAGCGGCGTGATGACGTGCACGCCTGGCGAGCCGTTTCGTGTCCGCGAGGTCAATACGAATTCATTCGCGAAATCGTAGCGGCCATTTGCGGTGGCCCGGCGAAACCGTACTGCCGAGTTCCTGGGCAATCGCTCGAGCGGCACCGCGGTTTCACCCAGCCGGCCCACTACCTGGTTGTTCGACGCCTGACGCTCGCCGAGTCGCTCGAGTTGCCAGAATCCAAGCCTGACGCACCCGAGTGAGACGACCGTCGCAACGGCGGCGAATGCCAGTGTGCCTCGCCCGATGTTCATCGATGTCGATTACCTGATACCCGATGTTGAATTCCGAAGGGCGCAGGACCCGAAGATCGCAGTTCCCGAACGGCGCAGGACTCGAAGATCGCACTTCCCGAACGGCGCAGGACCCGAAGATCGCACTTCCCGAACGGCTCAGGACCCGAAGATCGCAGTTCCCGAACGGCGCAGGGCACCAAGATCGCACATGCCGAACAGCGCAAGGCAAAAAGATCGCTAACGGCGCTCTTCGCGCTGCGCTCCCAGGCAGTTCGCGCCTTCTGGCAGTTCGCGCCGTCTAGACAGTTCGCCCTCATAAACAGCTAGAACAGCGACAACTGCTCCCCCAATTGCGCCGGATCGACGACGGGCAACCCAAGCCGCTCCTGCATCTCGCGAGCAGATGCCGGGCTGTGACCCGCAAAGTGGTTATTGAAGTAGCCGTAAACGGCAATCCGCGCTGCAATCGCCGGGAGGAGCCGGGCCCACGATTCAATCTCGCGCGAGCGATCCACCTGCACCCGTGAGTAGTCGACCAGCTCACGGTCAGGACCCATCCACCGCACATACAGGAAGTCCGCCGTCGGGCGCTCCGCCAGCGCCAGCATTGTCTTGCGTGGGATCCACCGCGCGTCGGTCAGCGCCAGTGCCACGTTATGCTCGGCCAGCAGTGCGAGCACGCCGTCATGGATCCAGCCGCGCTGTCGGAATTCAACTGCGACGCGCACGTCGCGCGGCAGCGCCGGAAGAAAACTCGCGAGGGCGGGAAGTTCCGTTGGCGCGAAGTCGGGGCCCAGCTGCACGAGCACCGGACCAAGCTTGGGGCCCAGCTCACGAGCCCGATCGAAGAATTGCTCGAGCGCCGGCGCGACGTTTCTCAGCCGGTTTTCGTGGGTGATCTCCTGCGGAAGCTTGAGGGCGAACTGAAAGTCGTCGGGGACGCGCTCAGCCCAATCGCGAAGCGTGCGAGGCGCAGGAATGGCGTAGAACGTGGAGTCGACTTCGACCGTGTTGAACGCGCGCGCGTAGACGCGGAGGAAGTCGACCGGCCTGGTGCCCTCGGGATAGAAGGGTCCGACCCAGGCGTCGTAATTCCACCCTTGCGTCCCGATTCTCGGTTTGGGTCTGGTTCCTTTGGAGTCGCGCGGCACGGCGAACACAGGATTCGTGATCAGCGGATTTACACGACAGGACACCCGTTGGACAGGCTGAACCGCAAATCTTTCGTCGACAACAGGTTACGCAGTACTGGTTCGAACCACAGCCAGCTAGTTGACCGGCACGCTATCACCATGATATCATTTTGATACCTCCCATCCTAACGGAGTTATCGAAACATGCTGCGAGAGAAGGAACACAGATCTACGCACGGACTTTTCGCCCTGCTCATGGGCATCGCGATCCTCGCGATGTCGGTTGTCGGCCTGATCAGCACGGCGAACGCGGAAAACGCTCCGGGCATAGTCGCGTGGACCGTCCTCATGGTGGCGGTCTGCATCGGCTTCGCCGGGCTCTTCACCGTGAACCCTAACGAGGCACGAGTGCTGACCTTGTTCGGAAAGTATGTGGGTACGGTGCGAGAGGCTGGGCTATGGTTCGCGAACCCCTTCTATGCCAAGAAGCGGATCTCGCTCCGCGTGAGGAACTTCGAGACAACGAAGCTCAAGGTGAACGACAACCACGGAAACCCGATCGAGATCGCGGCCGTGGTTGTGTGGAAGGTCGTGGACTCGGCGGAGGCGCTGTTCGAGGTGGACGACTACCTGCACTACATGCACACGCAGAGCGAGTCCGCCGTGCGTGCCCTAGCGCAGACGTTCCCCTATGACGCGCATGCGACCGACGAGATCGCCCTCAGTACGCACCCGCAGGAAGTGGCCAAGGGCCTCCAGGCCGCGATCCACGAACGCCTCGAGAAGGCCGGCGTGCAGGTGATCGAGGCCCGGATCAGCCACCTGGCCTATGCGCCGGAAATCGCGTCGGCGATGCTGCGGCGCCAACAGGCGAGCGCGATCATCGCCGCGCGAAGGAAGATCGTGGAGGGCGCGGTCGGCATGGTGGAAAACGCGCTCGAGCTGATCTCGGAGAAGTCCATCGTCAAGCTCGATGACGAACGCAAGGCGGCGATGGTGAGCAACCTCCTGGTGGTGCTCTGCTCCGACCGTGATGCGCAGCCGATCGTGAACGCCGGGACGATCTACCAGTGACGGGGCAGTCGGATCGGGTGACCCTCATTCCGGGCGGCCACTGGCCGGCCCGGATCGAGGGAGGGAGGCATCATGGCTGATCGAAAATCGTTCCTGCTCAGGGTCGATCCTGATTTGTTGGAGAAGGTGCAGCGCTGGGCGAACGACGACTTGCGCAGCCTGAACGGACAGATCGAGTTCCTGCTGCGCCGCGCGTTACGCGAGACGGGGCGTGAGGTCGTTCGCGATCGGGACGTTACTCCGGCTGACGGATCCGCGACTCAGGTCGGCAATTCTTAGCGAGGCACACATGCTCATCGTTCCGGGGCTACCGCCCCTGCAGGAAACCAGACACTCGCGCGAGTTAGGCAGACGCGTTGAAGAGGTCGTTCGTGAGTACCAGCGCGTTCATCCCGAGATGACCGAGAGCGAGGTTCGCGCCGCACTGGCGCACTCCGCGCCTGGCGATTCATCGGACGTTGTGCGCCGCAAACGAATGCTTGCTGCTGCGATCGCGGCGGCGGCGGCGGCCGGCTTCGTCGCGATGGCTGTTACCGGAGGCGGGAGAGCCGGACCGACGTCGGTGGGCTGGGGAATCCTGGGTGTGGTCGCTGCCGTGGGCGCGGTCGCGGTCACCATTATCAGAATCGCGAGACGGGACTAACCAAGGCTGAAGGCCGAAGGCTCGAGGAGATTCCGCCTTCAGCCTTCAGCCTTCAGCCTCGTTGCTAGTCACCAGCACCCGCGAGGCCAGCGCCGCACCCACCGTCCGGGTGATCGACCCGACCTCGATGGTCAACGGCCCGTCGAACGGGGCACGGTTCGTAAGGGTCACCTCGACGCCGGGCCGCAACCCTAACGAGTCGAGGTAGCGCAACATCCCGGGGTCCTCGTCACCCACACGAACGACCTTCGCCCGCGTCCCGACTTCCGTGTCGGCGAGCGACTGGTGGGGTGTCTCATCGATGGTTCCCTCGCGCGTCGGAATCGGCGCGCCATGCGGATCCGTCGCCGGTTCCCCGATGGCTTCCGCCATGCGATCAATGAGCGTATCGCTGGCAGCGTGCTCCAGCCGCTCGGCTTCCTCGTGCACACTATCCCATCCGTAGCCGAGCGCTTGCACGAGGTACGCCTCGATGACACGGTGCCGGCGCAGAGTGCGCAGGGCGGCGCGACGGCCTGCGGCCGTCAAGCGCACACCACGATACCGCTCGTACTCGACGAGTCCCTGGTCCGCCAGACGTTGCACCATCCCGCTCACCGACGCCGGCGCGATAGAGAGACGTTGGGCGATGTCGTTGGTCGCCGCCGCGTGTCCGTCGCGCTCAAAGGCGTAGATCGCCTTGAGGTAATCCTCGACCGGTGCGGTGATGCTTTCTGAACGCGGCGTCTGCTTCGACGTCTTGCGCTTCCGCACGGTCACGAGGGTGCCCTGGCTGTCGCGCGCACGAGCAGCACGGGTACCAGGGACCGGTGCCGCACGGCGTTGGCCACGCTGCCGAGAATCATGTCACCGATCAGCTTGTGGCCGTGCGTCGCCATGGCGATGAGATCGCACTGCTCGCGCTCTGCGGCAGCCGTGACCTCTGCCGCCGGGTCACCGGTGGCCAGAAGCGCCTCGGCGGGCACTCCCGCGGCGACGAATCCCGCGGCAACGCGTTCGAGGTATTCGCGATCCTCGCGGATCTCCTCCGACTCACGAAGGTCGAGCTGCTTGATGTTACGCGCTGCCCAACCATCGGCGACATGCACCAGCAGCACGGTGGAACCGCAGACCCGGGCCAGCTCTTTCACGTGCTCCGTGATGGCCTGATCGGTGGCCGTGTTCTCGAGACAGACCAGAATCCGCTTGTACATCAGGACAGCCACCCGCCGATTGTCTGTACCAGCAGCCAGGCGTTCAGGGTCGCAATCACCGTCGCCACCATGTAGGCAAGCACCTTGAGCCAACGCGGATTGACGAACGGTCCCATCTTGAGCTTATCCGAAGTGAACATCACGAGTGGGAAGACCGCGAATGAGAGCTGCAGGCTCAGGATGACCTGGCTGAGAATCAGCAGCTTCGCAGTACCGCTCTCGCCGTACAAGATGGCCACGATGGCGGCCGGCACAATGGCGATGCCGCGCGTGATCAAACGTCGCAGCCACGGGCGAATGCGGAGGTTGAGGAACCCTTCCATCACGATCTGGCCGGCCAGCGTTCCCGTGATCGTGGAGTTCTGTCCTGAGGCGAGAAGCGCCAGCGCGAAGACGACACTGGCCGCACCTACGCCAAGGAGGGGCGTCAGCAGATGATACGCATCCTGGATTTCAGCGACCTGTTGATTGCCGGTGCGAAAGAATGTCGCCGCGGCGACGATGAGGATCGCCGCATTGATGAAGAGCGCGAATGAGAGCGCGATGGTCGAGTCGATGAATGCGTAGCGGACCGCCTCCCGCTTTCCTTCTGTCGTCTCCTCGTACATGCGGGTCTGCACGATCGACGAGTGCAGGTACAGGTTGTGCGGCATGACGGTCGCGCCGAGGATGCCGATGGCGATGTACAGCATCTCCGGATTGCGGACGATCTCGAAGGTGGGCACGAACCCTTTCACGATCCCGGCGAACTCTGGGCGCGAGATAATGATTTCGAACAGGAAGCAGG
The DNA here is from genome assembly GCA_964608035.1 of uncultured Gemmatimonadaceae bacterium. Taxonomy (GTDB): domain Bacteria; phylum Gemmatimonadota; class Gemmatimonadetes; order Gemmatimonadales; family Gemmatimonadaceae; genus JABWBJ01. Next base: position 20,053 of record CAZSNV010000021.1, read on the forward strand.
CGCCCACGACGGCCACGAGCGCAATCACGAGCGCCTCGAGGAGGCGAAAGCCCTTGTTCTGCAGATACAGCACGATCAGCACGTCCAGGGCCGTGATCGCCACACCCCACGCAAGCGGAATTCCGAAGAGGAGATTGAGCGCGATGGCGGTCCCGATGACCTCAGCGAGATCGCAGGCAGCGATGGCGATCTCGCAGAGGACCCAGAGCGCCAGCGACGTTGGCCGCGAGTAGTGATCGCGGCAGGCCTGGGCGAGATCACGCCCCGTGACGATGCCGAGCTTGGACGCGAGTCCCTGCAGGAGCACCGCCATCAGGTTCGAGATCAGGATGACACTGAGCAGCGCGTATCCGAATCTCGATCCGCCGGCGAGGTCGGTGGCCCAGTTGCCCGGATCCATGTATCCGACCGCCACGAGGTATCCGGGGCCGGCAAAAGCGAGAATTTTCCTGAACCAGTGCTTGTGCGCGACCGGAATTGTCCGGTAGACCTCGGCCAGGCTGGGCGTGACCCGTGTGCGACGCCAGCCGCGGTCGGGATGCGCCGGGCTTTCAGGAGGTTGATCGCCAGGGATGTGTTCCGGCGCGGTCATGGATGAGCGCAGAGCGCAGAGCGCAAAGCGCAAAGCGGTTGTGGCGGCACAGTTCTATAGGCCGAAAATGGAATTTAGGATCACCTAACATTATCGCCTGGTAGACGATTGGCAAGACTGTTCGCATTCACACCGGCCCGAGGGCGCTCATTCGCTCGGCCAACTGCCGCAACATGCGTTCGGTCATGCCCCAGACCACGCGTTCGCCGACGAGATAGCTGGTGACGGTCCAGGCCGAGCCGCGCACCTGCACCGTGCTCTCATCGATACGAGCCGGATCGGCGAAGGTGCTCCACGGGATCCAGAATGCATCAGCCAGTTCGTCGCTGATGTGAAGGGGAACATCGTCAGGCACGACGGCGACGAACGGGGTGACAATGATCGGAGGAAGGACGGGCGTTCGTGGCCGGATTTCGTCGAGCGTGCCTAACACCAGTCCCTGGGTCGCGAGGTCGATCCCAGTTTCCTCGAGCGTCTCGCGCACCGCGGTGTCCTGGAGCGTCGCGTCGGCGGCGTCACGGCGTCCACCGGGCAGCGCGATCTGGCCGCTCCAGGGATCGCCGTGGCGTTCGGCGCGTTGAATCAGCAGGACTTCGAGTTGGGGAACCTCGTGAATCGTGAATCGTGAATCGTGAATCGTCGGAGTTTCCTCTGGCCTCTGGCCTCTGGCCTCTGGCCTCGTCCGAAGGACAATCGCGACCGCCGCCCGCGCCGGATCGCCGTCATCCGATTCCAGCTTGCCAGGACGATTCCGCAGATCCGTCGCCAGCAGCGGAAGGAGGGGATGCGACTCGAGCAATGGGTGCCTCACAAAAGCCGCTTCGTCAGTCATCCACCTCGCCGCCGGCTTCGACCCAGGCGCGGAATCCGCCCGCCATCGTGGCCACGTCCTTGTACCCCATCTCGCGCAGGGTATCGGCGGCGAGGGCCGACCGGTTTCCGGCGGCACAGTAGACGATGACTTTCTGGTCGCGGCTGGCGACCCGCTCGATGTTCTGCTCGAGCAGGCCGCGCGGAATGACCACGGCGCCAACGACCGTTCCCAGCGCCGCCTCGTTAGGCTCGCGGCAATCGATCACGACGGTGCCGGGGTGCTCCTGCACGATTCGAATGCCCTCACCGGCGGTCACCTCGGCGACGCGGGTCTTGGCTTCGCGAACCAGGTCGTGGTAAGTCTTGTCGGTCATTTCCGCTCCCTATTGTTGATTCAAAGATCGGCGATCCTCGGGGCAGAGGGCAGAGGGCAGAGGGTGCCGTGGCACGTTGCTGGTCGCTGGTCGCTGATCGCTGGTCGCAGGTCTCGAGCGGTCGCGCGGGTTGATCCGGGCCGGTACCTTAGGCGCCCATGAGTCTTACAACGCGCGTCCTGATCGCGCTCGTGGCCGGGCTCGGGCTCGGCTTGCTGGTCTCCTCGAGCGGCAATCCGGCGCTGGTGAACGCAGCGCGGTGGATCGAGCCGCTGGGAACGCTCTTCATCAATGCGATCCGCATGACCGTCATCCCACTTGTCGTGGGAAGCCTGGTCGCCGGGATCGCCGCGGCGCCCAATCCGTCATCGCTCGGCCGGATCGGGTTACGCGCCTTTGCCCTGTTTCTCATCACGCTGTTCGCCGCGGCCATCTTCGCGGCACTGGTCGCGCCGCCACTCCTCAGCCAACTCGCGATCGACCCGGCAGCGCAGGCGGCGCTCCGCGCCAGCGCGACCGAGGCCGCCGGCACAACCGCGGAAAGTGTCCGGCGCATTCCGGGCTTCGCTCAATGGCTGATCGACCTCGTCCCATCGAATCCCGTGAAGGCGGCCGCGGACGGCGCGATGCTGCCGCTGATCGTCTTTACGCTGGCGTTCGGGCTCGCGGTGGCCGGACTCAAGGGGGAAACGCGTTCGGCGGTCGTGCATGTTTTCGAGGCGATTCGCGACGCGGCCATGACGCTGGTGCGATGGATCCTCTGGACCGCGCCTATTGGTGTATTCGCGCTGGCATTCGCGCTGGTGGTGCGGCTCGGAATTTCGGCAATCGGTGCGCTGGCCGGCTACATCGCGCTGGCTGCCGCGATGACCTTCGTTTTCGGCGTCGTGGTGCTGTATCCGCTGGCGGCGTGGCTCGGAGGAGTCGCGATCAAGGACTTCGCGCGGGCCGCGCTCCCGGCGCAGGCGGTGGCGATCAGCTCACGGTCGTCCCTCGCCGCCTTGCCCGCCATGATCGAAAGCGCTCGCGATCACCTGCGGCTGCCTGACGAGATCACGAGCTTCTTTCTTCCCCTGGCCGCGTCGGTCTATCGCGTCGGCACCGCGATCGGTCAGACCGTCGGCGTGGTCTTCATCGCCCAGTTATACGGCGTGACGCTGGGCCCGGCGCAACTGGCCAGCGTGGTGCTGACGGTCGTGGCCACGAGCTTCAGCGTGCCGGGGATCCCCGGCGGATCGATCATCATCATGGCGCCGGTACTGATGGACGCCGGGCTGCCCGTCGAAGGCATCGGGATCCTGTTAGGCGCCGATACGATCCCGGACATGTTCCGGACAACTGCCAACGTCACCGGTCATATGGCGGTCGCGGTTGCCGTCAATCGGGGAGCGGGCAGCGGGCAGCGGGCAGCGGAGGTGTGAACGAAAAGGGGATGCGAGTCGCCTCGCACCCCCTTCGCGCTTTGTGTTTTGCGCTTTGCTCTATGCGCCCGGTGCCACCTTGCAGTTCTCCTTGAACAACCACTTCGCGTCGCGCGGCGTGTCGAGCATCTTGAACCACTGGTTCAGGAAGGCCTGCGCATCGTTGCGATAGCGGCCGTCGAGTCCCGGTGTGTCCGCGTAGAGTTTCAGGATGGCATCCTTCTTGTCGCGATAGGCCGTGAAGAACTGCGCCAGTTCCTCGGGCTCCTTGCACGGGCCGCGGTACAGCCGCTCTTTCACGCTGCGAATGCCGAGTCGCTGATCAGGGATCGCGTATTTCGTACCCACCAGCCCCGTGAAATCGAGATCGTAGAGGACCGGCAGGAGGTTGCCATTCTGCTGTCGCACGAGGCGGACGTTGTGCAGCGCCACTATCGACCAGTCCACGTGGCCGATAAATGCGGCGAAGATCGCCATCTCGAGGACCTGTGTCGGGTCCACATCGTCGAACAGGGCACGACGGATCTCGACGATCTCGCCTTCCATGCGCTTCGCCACGTCATCCTCGTGCTCCATGAAGATGCCGTTGCGCGTTTCGATCGCCGTGCCGGTCGCGGAGTCGACGTATGTCACCTTCGCCATGCGCGCGCGATAGCTGCGCGGCGTGATCAGGTTGTGGACCTTGTACGCGAGGTACTCGCGGACCATGTACTCCTCGTACAGCGCGTTCGGGTTGCAGTGCGTGACCAGCTTCAGTTTGTCCTGCCCCGCGAACACGGTCTCCTTCACCTCTGCCTTCTTGAAGTCGAGCCGCAGCGGAACGAACGAGCAGTTCTTGTTGGCCAGGCGATAATGACCGCGCGTGCGAAGCAGCACGGGGATCTTCAGCTCACCGCCCTTTCCATCCGCCATCTGGACCTCGCCCCAGTACTCCTTCGTGCTGAGCGTGTCACGGTCCTTCGAGATGACCTTGTAGTTGCCGACCAGCTTCAACTCGAGAGGCGAGTCGGCCGAGAACAGGACTCGTGCCTCGGCCTCCTTCTTCCACTCCGCGATCTTCTCGGGAGTCGGAGGCTCTTTGGGGCCCTTCTCTTCCTTCTGTTCCTGAGACATGGCCGCGGAAGGCACGGCCAGCAGGGCGCCCAGCGCCAGGGCGAGCAGGGAGCGTTGGCGAATGATTGTCAGGCCCATCGTTCTACCTCCACACTGGCGACGAATGGCGCCGCCTCATTGGTGAGCGTTTGCGAAAGGGATTCCAGACTCTGGCCCTTCTTGGGACGCACAGCGTAAACGATACGTGCTTCTCCGTCGGTGCGCTCGATTCGCACCATCTTCCAACGCTTCAGACTGGCTTGCAGCACGGCTTCGACCGCGGGCTGCGCCTGATCCGGATCCCCAACGTGGACCGTGATTCGTCCCTCGAAGCGCGGACCCTCATCCTCCGCCCCAGTTTTTTCTTCGGTCGTCATCCCGTACTTCGACTTCTGCTTGTCCAAACGGGCCTGGAGCGCATCGAGCTGCGCCGGGGCCATTGAATCGAGAATCTCCCGGTCGAGTCTCGCGACAAATTGACTGGTACGGTTGGCCATGGCAACGGCACGCTCGAAATGCTTCGCCGCCCGTTCACCCTCGAGCGAGGGGGGCGTGCGAGCATAGTCCGAGTACCAGAGAATGAGCACGATGATGTTGAACAGGACGGAGAGCACGGCGGCTGCTTCCAGTTGGACGCCGCTCGCGAGTCCCAGAGCCATCACCCCAAAGACAAAGACGGCGTCGCGGCTGTCCTCGAGGGCGACACGGAATCGGACCGCGGCCACGATGCCGGCCAGGCTGAATGCGAGGGCGGCGTTGCTCCGGACGAGCGTCGCGACCACCGCCACCACGACCGGGAGCAGAATGAGGGTGTGCACCACCGACTGCGAGTAGCCCTTCTTCTGACGCGTGAACATGTACGTCCACGATACCGGCAGGCAGAAGACGATCGCGGACGCCACGGTGATGATCCCCATGAACGCCACGGCCAGCGGAGGAAGCAAGTCGAGTGCGGGGTCCGGCGTCATGAACGTCGTGACCGGCTCACTGCTCAAGCCAACCAGCGGCTGGCTCGCGGAATTGATCAGATCTCTCAGCGATCCCGGCAGAAAGCGGTAGCCAAGCAGTCCGACAACGGCGACCCCGAAGTAGTAGGCGAGCAGCCGGATGATGATGCTCGTTCCCAGGACCCCGAGGTGATCTGTTTCGGGACCGTGGACGGAAGTGTGATTCGTTGTGGACGTGGTCATTCGGTGTCCGAATACCTGCTTGTGGTGACGCAACGACGATAATGCTTCCTGTAGGGTTTGGCGAGACGAAAGCAGGGGGCGACCGCGTGGAATTGCGACCCCCCGCGTTGCGGCGATGACGGTAAGACCGAGGGGTGATCTCACGTTGGCGCCATGCGCGCCGCGGCGTGGTCAACCCTTTTCGCCCAAGCGGACCCGATTGAGCTCCTGACGGCGCTGGCCAGGCAACTGGGATTTGGCGACACGGGTGTTGCGGATGCGGCGACGCGCCGCGCCCTGGGGATACCGGAGGACCTCACGTCAGTCCTCCTCGCCCCCGGGCCGGGCGCCACCCGGCTCCTACTGGTCGTCGGTCGATCCGATCGCGATGGTCGGGAACAGGCAAGTCGGCTGGCCGATCGCCTATCGAGGAAGGCGCCCCACCTGCTCTGGCTCCTCGCACTGGTGGCGTCCCAGAGGCGCGAAGTGGTGGTGGCGACGTGGCATGCGGGAATTCGAGCGCCTCGCGTCGCCGCCCTGGTGGTTGATTGCCGCGAAATACTCCCGAGCGACGGGGAGACGCTGACAGCCCTCGGGGCGTCGCTCGAAGGAGTCGATCTCGAGATACACGGGCGCTGGGTCGAGATCCTGGGCCGGGAGGCAATCTCGCGACGGTTTTTCCAGGCCCTGCAGGGTCTCGTGACTCGGATCAGCGAAGGCGCATCGGGAAAAGCCTCGCTCACGACTCGTCGGGAGATGGCGCTGTTGTACGTCTCCCGCCTGCTCTTTCTCGCCTTCCTGGAGGCGAAGGGCTGGCTGGACGCCGATCGGCGATTTCTGGCACGCACGTTCGACGAATGCGTCGCCTCGGGCGGCCGATATCAGCGTCGCGTCCTGGAGCCGCTCTTTTTCGGAACGCTGAACACGCCGCCGCGCCGCCGCGCGCCATTCGCGCGATCGCTCGGCCGCATTCCGTTCCTGAACGGCGGACTCTTTACGCGGGCTCCGGCCGAACGGTCGGCCCGTGATCTCGTTATGCGTGACGAGGATTTTGGACAGACGTTCGACCAGTTGCTCACCCGATATCGGTTCACGCCGCGGGAGGAGACGTCGACGTGGCAGGAGGCGGCGATCGACCCGGAGATCCTCGGCCGGTCCTTTGAATCGCTGATGGCATCGGCGGACCGGCGGGTGACCGGAGCGTTCTACACGCCGTACCCGATCGTTGCGCGCGTGACCGACGCGGCGCTCGAGGCGCGGCTTGTCCGGCATGGAGTGCCGGCAGGCATCATAGAGCGCATCGCGGCCAATGCCGTACTGCAGGCGTCCGAGGCGGCCGCGCTGCGCCATGCGCTCACCGGCGTGCGCGTGCTCGACCCGGCGTGTGGTTCGGGCGCCTTCCTGGTGCACGTGGTCGATCGGCTCACGCATCTGCTCGTGGCTGCCGGCGACGCTCGGCCACCGAGCACAATCCGCCGGGATGTGCTGTCGCAGTCCATCTTCGGCGTCGATGTGAACCCGACCGCGGTCTGGCTCTGCGAACTGAGGCTCTGGCTGTCGCTGGTGATCGACCATCCGGCAGCCGATCCGTCGGCCGTGCCGCCACTGCCGAACCTGGACCACAACATCCGGTGCGGCGACACCCTGGCGGGTGGCGATTTTTCCCTCGCCACCGGATCGTGGCGGGATGGGCGGGCAGCGCTGCTGCGCGCTCGTTATGCTCGGGCTACCGGCGTGCGAAAACAGTCGCTGGGCCGGGCGCTCGATCGCGCCGAGCGGGCCAGCCTTGCCGAATGGTTAGGCGCCCGCGTGCAACAGGTCGCCGCGCGGCGGCGCTCACTGGTCTCCGCGGCTCGGGGCCGGGACCTGTTCGGCGGCCGACGCGGCTCGCAGGCGGGTGAGCGTGAGGAATCCCGCCAACTGCGACTCACGGCGCGCGAGCTGCGCGCCCGGCGGAGGTCGGTCCTGGCTGGGGGCGCCCTGCCCTTCGCATTCGCGGCGCAGTTCCCCGATGCCGCTCGCGCGGGCGGATTCGATGTGATCGTCGGGAATCCCCCGTGGATCCGGATCCACCACATTCCGGCGTCGATGCGGGAAGGGCTGCGCCGGGAGTTCCGCGTCTTCAGGGAGGCGGCTTGGGTTTCTGGGGCACGGGCCGCACGAGCCGGGTCGGGATTCGGATCGCAGGTCGATGCCGCGAGCCTGTTCGTCGAGCGGAGCCACCAGCTGCTGAAGGACGGCGGCGTCATGTCGCTGCTGGTGCCCTCGAAGCTCTGGCGCTCCCTGGCCGGCGGCGGGGTGCGCCGGCTTGTCGCTGAGCGGGCAACGTTGCTGGCGCTCGAGGACTGGTCGGGTGCGCCGGCAATGTTCGACGCGGCCACGTATCCATCGCTGGTCGTCGCGAGCAAGTCGGTGCCAGCAACCACAGACAACCTGCGCCTGACCGTGCATCGCGGCCGCCTGGAGGTAGCGTGGCAGGCGCCGCGCTCGTCGCTGGCGCTGGACGAGTCGGCCGGGGCGCCGTGGATCGCGCTTCCTCCTGAGGCGCGCGTCGCGTTCGACCGCCTGACGCGTGATGGTGTCCCCCTCAGTGAATCCGGACTGGGTGTGGCGACGCTCGGCGTGAAATGCGGCTGCAATGACGCATTTCTTGTGCATGCCAGCGCCCACCTTGGAGGCGTCGAGGTGAGCGATGGGTCACGCACCGCGGTGCTGGAGCCGCTTCTCATCCGGCCGGTGTTGCGGGGCGAGTCGGTGCGGCCCTGGAGCGCCCGGCATCAATCCGAGTGCATCGTGTTTCCGTATCACGATGATGGTCGCGCGCTCGAAAGATTGCCGGTCACGCTCAAGGCCTGGCTGCAGCCGTGGCGCGCGAAGCTTGCGTCGCGCACGGATGCGCGCGGACACGGGGCGTGGTGGTCGCTCTTCCGATTGGAGGGGTCGCGCCATGACCGGCCGCGCGTCGTGTGGGCGGATCTTGGTCGGACGCTCCAAGCGCTCGTCCTGAACCCGGGCGACCGCACAGTGCCGCTGAACACGTGCTATGTGTTGCCTACGCGGGACCTGACTGACGCATTGGCAGTGGCGGCGTTGCTCAATTCGCCGATCGCTGACGCGTGGGTTGGTGCGGTCGCCGAACCGGCGCGTGGCGGGTATCGTCGCCATTTCGCATGGACGATGGCCCGCCTCCCCGTGCCTGACGACTGGGCGCGGGCGCGCGACATTCTCGCGCCGCTGGGCGAGCGCGGAATGCGGGGAGACCCGCCCGGGCGCGTCGAGCTGATGGACGCCGCCCTCGACGCGTTCCGCATGCGCCGGCGAAGCGTCGCGCCACTGCTCGAGTGGATGAACGGCTGAGCGCCGCCGATCCGCGCGAGGTGATGCGGCGGATGGCGGCGGCCTACCTTGCCGCGCCGGTGATCCCGGCCGAGCAGGGGGAGATCCGTCTGGCGCCGCATCAGGTCGACGCGGCGTCGCGCGTGCTGGCCTTGTTAGGCGAGTGTGGTGGCGCGGTCCTGGCCGACGCGACCGGATTGGGGAAGACGTTCGTGGCGATCGCCGTCGCTCGTGCGATAGGGCCGGCGCTCATTGTCGCACCGGCATCCCTTCGGGGCATGTGGCGTGAGTCGTTGAGTCGTGCGGGACTCGAGGCGGAATTCGTGTCGTACGAGACGCTCAGTCGCGGTGAACAACATGTCGCCGGGAGACCAGCGCTGCTCGTGCTCGACGAGGCGCACCACGCGCGCAACCCGAAGGCCAGACGTTATGCGGTGATCGCGGACCTGGCGTGGGGTACAAACGTCCTGATGCTGAGCGCGACGCCGATTCACAATCGCGGGCGTGATCTCCGCGCGCTCATCGCCCTGTTTATCGGATCGCGCGCGGAGACAATGAGCGAAGACGAGATTCGCCGATTCATAGTCCGGCGGAGTTCGGCCACCCTTGGTGCTTCGGTACTGCCCGCGTTAGGCGCTCCGGAATGGCTGCTGGTGCCGAGGGATCCCGACACGATGCGAGCCATCGTGGAATTGGCACCTGCCGTACAGGCATCCGACGGCGGCGCCGCGCACGCGCTCATGGTGCTGGGACTCATTCGCGCCTGGTCGTCATCTGAGGCGGCGCTGCGAGCTTCATTGCGTCGGCGACTGCGCCGCGCGGCGTCATTCGCGGTCGTTCTGGAAGCAGGCCGGTTGCCGGACCGCCGGGAGCTCAGCTCCTGGCCCGTCGTCGATGATGCGATCCAGCTGGGGTTTCCGGAACTGCTGCGCGGCGATCACTCCACCGTCGACGTAGTTCGTGTGCGTCAGGCACTGGAGAAGCACTGCGACGGCGTGAGATCGATAGTGCGGACGCTGGATCGCACCTGTGGAGCGGCAGACAACGCGCGCATTCGTCATCTTGCATCCATTCGCGAGCGTCATCCGTCGATTCCGGTCGTGGCGTTTACGCAGTTCGCGGATACGGCCATCGCCACGTTTCACGCCTGTGCGCGCGAAGGCGGCGCTGCCCTTGTCACCGGGCGCGGAGCCCGGATTGCATCCGGCCGCGTGTCGGTGGAAGAGATTGTGGGCGGATTCGATATCGCCGAGCGCGATCGGGCCGCCGCGGCAGTCATGCCGCTCCAGTTGCTCATTGCGACTGACGTCCTGAGCGAAGGCCTCAGTCTGCGGCGCGCGGGTGTCATAGTGCACCTGGACCTTCCATGGACGATGGCCAGGCTCGAACAACGCGTCGGTCGTCTCCGGCGCATCGGGTCCCGGCATCGATCCGTTAAGGTGTTTGCGATCGGACCACCCGTCGCCGCGCGCGAGCTACTTCCTGTTGTCCGCGCACTCCAGCGGAAGGCGCGGCTGTCGTCGAGCATGGGCGATGAGGAGCTTCAGTCGGCTCTGCCTCTCCTCGGCGCGCGCCTGACGAATGCCACGGCAGCCATCATCCAGCGAGGAGAATCCCACTCGGCGGAGGAGCTTCGCCAGGTACTGAAGTCATGGGCGGATCTCGCCGTTCACCCGCAACTGGCCAGCACGGCGACGAAGCCGTCGTCCTTCAGCGGCCTGGCCCTGGTCAGGGTCGCAATGAGATGTCGGTTGCTGGCAGTCACCATAGACGGAGTATCGGAGAGACCGGGGGACATCCTCGCCGTGGTTCGCACGCTTTCGACACGGCAGCAATTCGTCGACCGGAATCCGCATGATGCGGTTGTTCCTGCCTCGCGATTGGTCGAGACGTGGTTGGATGAGCAACGCGGGCGCGACTTGGCGAAGCCCGCAACCGAAGCACCGTCTGCCGTCCACAGGGTCGTCCTGCGCGCGCTCCAGGACATGCTGGCCAGGTCAATTCGATCGGAGCGCGTCATGCTCTCGCAACGCATCGAGAACTGCCGGCGACTCGTGACCTCAGCGCGCAGCATCGGCGCCGAGCTGGCGCTCAGTCGTCTGCTCGACTCGACGACCGCATTTGCCCTGGACGATCTCGAACTGCTGCTCCAGCCGCGCACACCGCACAAGGCGCCGGAGGACCAGACCAGGTTGATTGCGTTGTTGGGCTGTGGCCAGGCAGTAGACGACGGTGTGAGCGCTTTCCTGAGCGTTGACTACTGACGATTCGCCGCATCCAGGTCGGCCGCGATCTTCCATTCGCCGCGCGGCGCCCGTCGTAACGCGAGAACGAACTTGCCACCGTCGTTCGCGGTCTCCCCGTACCGATACCCGCCGACGATGTAGCCGACCGTGTCACCCGTGGCGTAACTCACAGCGCGCAGCCGAAGGTCGCCGCCGGACCTGGCGTACGCCGCACGAATGGCGTCGCGGCCGCGGATCCATCCGCCGCGATTGATGAATCCGTCGTCGGTGAAGAGATCGCTCAACGCCGCGCCATCGGCCGCCTTCCAGTGGCGTTCGTAGTCGCGCAACACGCGATTCAATTCTGGCGGCAGGTCGACCGATGGAAGCGGTGCCGGAGCTTGCGTCTGCACTGTTGCCTGCACGCGAGTTCGATACGTATCCGGGACCAGCGCGGCGATCAGAATCGCCGACACTGACCCGAACAGAACGAAGGAGGTGCGAAACATTGAGCTCTCCTGGGGGGACTCTGAGTTTCCGGCTACGTGCAGCGTTGTTCCGGCAGTACGACACAAGTAGACGACGAATTCGTTGCCTTGCCCATGAATCCACCCCAGCTGTACCACGAGCTCGCCGCCGTTGAGCGGCCGCTGGAGGTCTTCGTCGGGAAGCGCCCCTGACGGTCTTGTTACTGTGTCGCCGCAGTGACTCTGAAGTCGCGAAACGCGGTGATGGCGTCGCGCTTGGCCCAGACGCCGACCCGGCCGGTTGGATCGGCGTCCAGGGTGTGCTCCACCGAGATTGTCGAATCGCCGGCGATGTACCCGCGAACCTGGCGTCCGCTCATTTCGACGACCAGCTCGTGCCACGTGCCTAACGGGATCTGCTTGTGCACGTCACCATGCTTGATGACGCGGCGCTCGCCATTGGCAAACTCCCACAACGCAAGGTTCCCGTCCTTGGTGTTGTAGCGGATGTAGTAGTACTCGCCTGACGGGCGGAGCCCGAACAGCAGGCCGGCAATCTGGTCCGACTTTCCCCCGATCATGTTGAACTGCGCGCGGAACGTTCCGGCGCTGAACGCGTTCACGCTGTCCGCAACGGCAAACGGAAACGCCCCGGGCGCCGACGTGTTCGAGATGAAGGACTCGTCCACGGACCCGAACAACTTCCGGCTGGAGCTTTCCAGTTCCGGGCGCGCCGATTGTCCGCTCCACTTCTCCCCGTTCGCGACGAGCGCGGGCATGCCGTCCGTTGTGTCGGACCAGTGTCCGACAACGCCGGTCAGCCCGGACGTCTGTGGCTGTTGCTGCTGCTGAACAACGTCAGGCGTTTCGGCACTCGAACATGCAACGAGTGCCACCGTCATCCATGTCACCGTATTGCCAATTCGCATTCGCAACACACCAACCTCCGCTCAGCGAGCAGTGAGGGCGCCCGCCAAGCCGCCCAGCAGGGGGAGAAAAAGCATGGTCCACAGTCCGAAGAATCCGCGCATGGTTTCTCCTTCGGTCCATGCCTCAGGCGGGATCATGCCAAGGGTCACCGCGAGCGTACCGGCGACGCAGTGTCCGATGACGGCGCCCCAGAAGGCCCGTCGCGCGCGAGGGTCCAGGCGGCGGATCCGATGTCCCCACCAGAGCAGGATGACGGGCACCAGGAAAAGTCCGGCGAGAAAGACCAGGATGCCTGGATTCATGCGTGCTGGTCTCGCTTCGTGCGACCCACGCCTCGATGCAGCTTGGGCACTAGCCACAACCAGTAGCCACTGATGAGCGTCAGCACGAGCGCGACGGCCGCGATGTCGGAGAGAATCACGAACGCGCCGCCGAACGCTTCACCGGAATGCAGCTTTTCGAGAAAGACGTCTCCCCGGCGTCCCACGTGAACGACGCGTCCCGAACTGATGTCGACCGTCATCTCCATCGAGGCTTTGTCGCGCAGCCGCACCTTCACGAAGCCATCGCGCGGCCTGACGTCCATGCGATCGATGAGCGCGATGTTCACAGAATCACCGGGCGACCACCCTGGCCGCGACTCTGCCGGCGCCGCTTCGAGCGCGGCGGTGGCAAGCCGTTCCAGTGAAACTGCACTTGCGAACGTCCCGGTCGGCTCGTGAGGCACGTCCGGCATCAGGCCGAGTCCACGCTTGTGGTTGAGCAGGATGCCGGTGATGGAGATCGCAATCAACGAGAACGTCGATATCACGCCGAGCCAGAGGTGGCCGTAGAACGCGAGGCGGCTCCATCGGCGGCGTGGTGCCCTGCGTTCAGGCACGAGCCTGACGTTTTCGGGTCGCAGCTGGGCGGCAGACATCAGGCGGTGCGCGTGATCATCATGTGCGAATCAACGCGCTGGTACCGACGAGCGTTGACCGGCGTCATCCGGAGCGCCGGTCCGCCGCGAGCCCGATATCCTGATGCCTAACGACTCGGCGGAATGACCGGCGGTTCGGACCTGGCGGGGCGCTCGAACCCAGCCCGGATCGATTCCCAGCTGGGCCCGAACGTGCCCTCGCCCCCTTCCGTTGCACCCGCGGTCACCGATGCGTTCCACGCCGGAGGCTCTGCGCCTAGCAAGTTGTGGACGAAGAAATCCCACATCTTCCGGTCGCCGTAGGCAGCACTCGGTCCCCGTCGCCCGCCGCCATGTTCCTCGCCAGGCATAACGAGCAAGTCGAACGTCTTGTTCGCCTTGATCAGCGCGTTCACCACCTGCATGGTCGACGACGGGTCGACGTTGGTGTCGAGCTCGGGCAGCACCAGCAACAACTTGCCCTGCATCCTGTGGGCGTGAGCGACATTGGAGCTGGCCTCGTACTCCGGGCCGATCGGATAGCCCATCCACTGCTCGTTCCACCAGACCTTGTCCATGCGGTTGTCGTGGCACCCGGCAAAGGCGACCGCTACGTGATAGAACTCCGGATGGAAGAGCAACGCGCCCATCGCGTTCTGTCCGCCGGCCGAGCCGCCGAAGATTCCCACGCGGGTGATGTCGTACCAGGGATTCTTCGCCGCGTACGCCTTGTGCCAGAGGATGCGATCGGGGAATCCGGCGTCACCGATGTTCTTCCACGCCACGTCGTGGAACTTGCGGCTCCGGTTCGCGGTCCCCATGCCGTCGATCTGCACGACCACGAACCCCAGCTCGGCGATGGACTGCATGTTGTAGTGCGGCGAGAAGTTCTTGGGCACGAACGATCCGTGCGGCCCGGCGTAGATGTACTCGATGACCGGATACTTCCGGCGCGGGTCGAGGCGCGACGGACGAACCACCACGCCCCAGATGTCGCTGGTTCCATCGCGACCCTTGGCAGTGAACACTTCGGGCGCGCGCCAACCCGATTTGGTGAGCGCAGTGATGTCGGCGCGCTCCAGTTCGAGCAACACCTTGCCGTCGCTGGCCTGGCGCAATTGCGCAACGGGCGCCAGGTCGACGCGCGACCAGGTGTCGACATACAGCTCGCCGTCGGGTGAATACGTCACCGAGTGATCGGCGGGCGCTTCGGTCAGCGGCATCAGGCCGGTGCCGTCGAAGTTGACACGGTAGAAATGCGCGAAGTACGGATCCTGTTTCGGGTCCATGCCTCCCGCGCTGAAATAGACCTGGCGGCGCGCCTGGTCCACGCGCTGTACGGCACGAACCACGAACTCGCCCTTCGTGATCTGGTTCTTCACCGTACCGGTGGTCCCGTCAAACAGGTACAGGTGTGCCCAGCCGTCCCGCTCCGAGAGCCAGACGATCTCGGCCCCGTCGTTAGGGTCAGAACGGTAGATCCGCCCTCCGCCATCGAGCGTGCCGGCCGCGCGCCGGTAGTCTATGAACGTGTTCGACTGCTCATCGACCAGCGCCCGGGCCTGGCCCGAGGTGGCGTTCACCTCGATCACACGGTAGCGCTGGTGACCGCGCTGGTTGTACTCGAACGTGAACGCGCGGCTGTCGCGTCGCCATAGCAGTCCACCGAGGTTGAACGGATCCGGGAAGAGCGTGTTGTCGACGTTGGTTTGCTTGCGGTTCTCAACGTCGAACAAGGTCGGCTGCTGCAGGTCGAGCACGTCGCCGGGCTTGGCGTAGAAGCGCTCGAAGTACTTCGGCTGCACCTGGTCGGGCGGCGATGAGACGACGTAGCGCACCATTCGCTGGTATCCGGGCCGGACCCGGTATCCGGCGAGATATCGCGAGTTAGGCGCCCAGTTGAGCGATTGCCGGGCGTACGGATTTCCCTCCGATCCGTCGCGGCTGAGCGCGATGCCATCCGTCGCACTCCTTCCCGCGTCGCGAACCCACACGTTGTGATTGTTGATGTAGGCGATGCGCTTCCCGTCAGGCGACGGCAGACCCAGGTCGGTCGCGCCGGCGCCAGCGCCGGCGCCCCCT
>CAZSNV010000022.1:0-32777 GCA_964608035.1 uncultured Gemmatimonadaceae bacterium
AAACAGCGGCATAGGTAAAGACTGAGACTGCGGGAAAGTGTCCACGTTCCGACGTGCGTAAAACGGTCAACCGCGACCACTCATGACGTGGTTGGCCTTTACGCATCTGGGCGCGCAGACCCTTCCCGCAGTTATCTGCTTTACTTATGCCGCTGTTCAGGTTCTCAGGGGCGTGAACAGCGCCATGAGTAGAAACTGAGACTGCGGGAAAGAGTCCGCGTCCCGAAGTGCGTAAAACGGTCAGTTGCCGCACGAATGCCTCGGTTAGCTGCGGGGGCTGGATGCAGTCGAGCGTAACGCCTAAAGTCCGGGTTATGCCTCTCGATCCGGCCCGACGCGGTGCAGAGCTTCGAAAACAGCTCGACCTCGCCTCGCACGAGTACTACGTCCTCGACCGCCCGTCCATCTCGGACGCCGAGTACGACAAGTTGTTCCGCGAGCTTCAGGGGATCGAGCGCGACCACCCTGAGTTGCGAACGAGCGACTCGCCAACGTTGCGCGTTGGAGCCGCGCCGATCACCGCGTTTCCCAAGCAAACCCACGCGGTCCCCATGCTGTCGCTGGCGAATGCGTTCACCGACGAGGAACTGCAGGCGTGGGAAGACCGGATCGTTCGCATCGCCGGCGAAGAAGTGCGGCGTGAAGGCTATTCAGCGGAACTGAAGATCGACGGCGCCGCGGTGAGTCTCACCTACATCGACGGCGTGCTCACCACGGGGGCGACGCGCGGGAACGGGAGCATTGGAGAAGACGTCACGCCCAATATCAGGACGGTCCGCGACGTGCCGCTCCGCTTACGCGGACGCAAGCCGCCGCCACGCGTGGAAGTGCGGGGTGAGATCTACTACCCGTTCGACCTGTTCGAGCGGATGAATGAGGAGTTTGTGCAGAAGGGCGAGCGGGTCTTCGCCAACCCGCGCAACGCGGCGTCCGGTTCGCTTCGCTTGCTCGACTCGAAGATCTCCGCCACCCGGCCGTTACGGTTTTTCGGATATGGAATCGTCGTGGGACACGAGGAAACAGCGCCCTGTCGCTTGCAGACTGAGGTGCTCGACCTGCTCGAAGAGTGGGGATTCCCCGTCGCGCCTCACCGGCTTCACGCCAAGACGCTGGCTGAAGTCACTGATTGGGCGCGGAGAGTGGAACACGAGCTCCGGGCCGACCTGAACTTCGCGATCGATGGCGGCGTGGTGAAAGTCAACGAAATCGCGGTGCAGCAGGATCTGGGTGTCATTGGGGGGCGCGAGCCGCGCTGGGCGATCGCGCGGAAATTCGCGCCGGACATCGCGGAGACAACGTTGCTCGAGATCCGCGTGAATGTGGGCCGCACGGGCGCGCTGAATCCCTATGCGGTGCTCGAACCCGTCGAAATAGGCGGGACGACGGTCACCTACGCCACGCTGCATAACGAGGACCTGATCATTCGCAAGGACCTGCGGATCGGGGACCGGGTGCAGGTGAAGCGCGCCGGCGAAGTGATCCCGCAGTTGATCGGGCCCGTGCCGGAGCAGCGCACCGGGAAAGAGCGAAAGTGGCGGATGCCGGCGAAGTGCCCGGTCTGCGGAACACCGGCGGTCCGGGACGAAGGCGACGCGATGCACTTCTGCCCGAATGCCGCCTGTCCGGGGAGACGGCTCGAGGCGATACGGCATTTTGCATCGAAAGGCGCGATGGACATCCGCGGCCTGGGTGACTCCCGCGTCGCGCAGCTCGTCGACGCCGGCCTGGTGAACGATGTCGCGGACCTCTACGACATAACGGCCGAGCAGCTGATGAAGCTGGAGGGCTTCGCAGAGAAGAGTGCCGATCAACTGGTGGCGTCGATCGCGGCCTCGCGCGCGCAGCCCTTGTCCCGCCTGATATTCGGCCTCGGCATTCGACATGTCGGGGCAACGGCCGCAGAACTGCTGGCCCGTGAATTTCAAACGATGGAGGCCCTCCGCGCCGCGCCCGAAGAACGCGTCGCCTCGGTGCACGGCATCGGAGACGTGATTGCGAAGTCCGTCACCGATTATTTTCGTGATCGGTCCAGCGTGCGTCTGGTGGAGCGGCTGCGTGTGAGGCAGCTCACATTTGAGGAACCGGAAGCAGTCGCCGCCGACGGTGTCCTGCGCGGCCAGACGGTCGTCATTACGGGGACACTGCCGACGTTGAGCCGACAGCAGGCGACCACGTTGATTGAGCAGTCGGGCGGACGCGTCACTGACAGCGTATCAAAGAAAACGAGTTTCGTGCTGGCCGGGGATGCTCCCGGGAGCAAGCTTGAGAAAGCGCGGAGCCTGGGTGTTGCAGTCATCGACGAAGCCGAACTGAAACGGCGCCTCAAGTAGCGGGGGGGGACTGAAATGGTCGTGATCACAGAACGCCGGGACATGCTGACCGTGACGCGTGCGTCGCTGCTCTCGCTCCGTGCCGCGCTTCTGCGAAGCGGTGATGCGCATGCCGCGGTCACACTCCAGGAAGCCGGGTATGCCGGCGGAGCCGCCCTCTTCGAGTCATTCAAGAGCTGGCTCGCCGATCGTACGCACGTCGGGGTCCATGATCTCCCGGTGGATGCGTTCGAGCATCGGGCGTCTGAATACTTCAGCGACACCGGATGGGGCACGCTCAATGTCGGCACGATCGACGAGGTCGTCGCGACACTCGACTCGCCCGACTGGGGTGAATGCGATCAGAACCTCGGCGCCCAGCAGCCGTCGTGCCACCTGACCACCGGAATGTTTGCCGACTTGTTCGGCCGCCTGGCTGGCGCACCCGTGGCCGTGCTCGAGGTGGAGTGCCGCTCCGCGGGACAGAACCGCTGCCGTTTTCTCGTCGGCAGTCCTGACGTCATGGACGCCGTCTACGAAGAGATGGGGAACGGAACGGACTACGAAGCAGCGGTAAGAGCGCAGAACACCTGATTCGCGGTTCGGAGGCGCCTCTGAGCTCTGAGCTCTGACCTCTGACCTCTTATTTAGTCCGCCTCGTATTTCGGATTCGGCGATAACTCGCCGTCGACGAGGATTTCCCGGTCCCACGGTAGCACGATGACGCTTTCGGTCTCGAGCCCGTGGAAATCCGGTTCGTACGGGCCCGTGCGGAACGAAACCGCCGTCCGCACTTCCCGCGCCCCGGCATTCACCACGGCCGCGACCGCGAGTCGGAGCGTGTCTCCACTCTCGCACGTCTCATCGACGATCAGTACGCGCCGCCCACCGACTTCCTGAGGCGCCGCACCGAGCACCGCGGGAGTCTGTCGCACCGAATCCTCGTTGCGCCGCGAGATGAGAATCGAGCGGAAGTCCCGGTCGAGAATCGCCGCGATCACCGCCCCGGGAATGACGCCGGCGGTCGCGATGCCGACCACGATTTCGGGGTCGTAGGAGCGCGCCACCTTGAGCGCCAACGCGCGCGACAGTTCACCGAAAAGCGGCCATTCGACCTGAAAGTACCCCTTGGTCGGATCGGCTTGATAGCGGCGTGGCATAGGGGGAAGCGTTGGTTTGATCGCACGCGAATCGCTGTCAAAAGGTATCGTCAGCCGCGATGCGCCGCGACCCGTGTCCGTCCCCCTTTGCGCCTTGCGCTTTGCGCCTTGCGCTTTGCGCTCTACGCTTCGTTGCCCTTTGCCCTTTGCCCTCATTAGCTTCGGATCGATCGCGCCCTGGCACGCGTCGTGTGCCTCGGCCTCGCTACCGTACCGCGCCTCAACCCTTCTCCAGAGAATGTCCTGGTTGAGCCGCCTGTTTGGCGGCAGGTCCGAAAGCGAACTGAAGCCGCAGCGCCTCGACTACCTGAACGAGGCGCTGACGTTGGAGCGGTCCGGAGATTTCGACGCGGCGATCACTTCGTATCGGCTGGCGCTTCGCGCAAAGCCTGACGACACGAAGGCGCTCCAGAACCTCGCGATCGCACTGACGCGCGTGAATCGCTTCGAAGAAGCGATCAAGTGCTACCGGCAGGCGTTGACGTTGAAGCCGGCGCTGTCCGGACCGCACTATGGACTCGCGTTCCTGCATGTCCGGCGCGGCGAGCGCGACGCAGCCATCGAGCATCTCGAGGCGTTCCTCGCGGCACCGCCATCGACCGGCGAGCCCGAGCGCTGGATTGAGCATGCACGCGAGACGCTGGTCTCGTTGAAATCGCCGAATGGCGCCGATCTGCGCGCCGAGGACCTCCCTCCTCCTCCCTCTCCCCCTCCGTCGGCTGTGCAGTAGCGTGGGGCAAGTCCTCGCGGTTGTCAGCCAGAAGGGTGGTGTCGGCAAGACCACCACCTCGGTGAACCTGGCTGCCGCTTTTGCCCGGCGGGGACTCAAGACGCTCCTGGTTGATGTCGATCCGCAGGGCGCCGTGCGATATGGCGCCGGACTGCGGCGGGGGCATACCCCCTACGGTTTCGCCGACTACCTCGCAGGGACGCGGTCGCTCCGGGAAGTGCTGCTCCCGACCTCGCTTCCATGGTTGCGGGTGATACTCGCCGGCAGCGTCTCCGATGAGGCGGACCACACGCGGTACATCAACCTCGTGTCCAGCACTGACATCGTTCACCAGCTGCTCGACATCGCGCGCGAACGTTGCGATGTCGTGGTTGTGGACACGCCGCCGGGACTCGGACCGATTGTCCAGCGCGTGCTGCAGTCGAGCGATCACTGCATCGTTCCGCTCCAGAGCGAACCCCTCGCGCTCCAGACAACGCCGCAGATCCTCCGGGGTATACAGGAGATCATCTCAACGAATGAGCGGCTCACGTTGGACGGGATACTCCTGACCATGCACGACCCGGCGAATCCTGCATCGGAACGAATCGCACAATACGTGCGCACGCATCTGCCCAAGAACATGCTGTTCAACCTTTCGATTCCGCGTACGGTGGCAGCGGTGGACGCGTTTGCCGCCGGGCAGCCCGTGGTCCTGCGCACACCTTCCGACGCCGCCGCGCAGGCCTACGTCAATCTGGCGACCATCCTGGCTGAGCGACTCCGTTGAAGCGTGGGTGGAGCGGCGTTGTCGTCGCCGCGACATTTGTCGCCGCGGCGTGCTTCGATCTCTCGACGAATCCGGACGAGATCGTCGCCATTGAGTTTGTCGAGTTCCCATGGCCGTCGGTCGTCGCTGGGGACACGCTCCGCGATGCGACGGGCGCCGTCGCTCCACTCAGGGCACGACTCTTCGGCGGCGATGGCGACGAGGTGACTGGGACGGTCGATTTTCTGATCCAGCAGGGGGCCGTGGGCGTGGTCGGCGGCAATCTCCTTGTCGCTGATGATACGGCGACTGGCAAGGCCGGCCTCTTCGCTTCGACCATCGGAGTACAAAGCATCGTCAGGCAGATCGAGATCGTGGCCGCGCCCGATTCGATGGCCGCTGACGGAACCATCGTTCCCATCCAGTGGGTCGTCCCCGACAATCCGCAGATCAACGTGTCGCAGCCGCTTGGCGCTCGCGTCTTCTCGGCGACCGGCGTCGGCGTTCGGGCGTGGGTCGTCACGTTCCAGCTCGAAGCTGGCGGTCGCGTGATTCCGGAGTCTGACACGACCCAGATCTTCCTGATCGGCGATACCGGCCGGCCATCATACGCGGACACGACGGATCTGCAGGGGAAAGTGGCGCGGCGCGTGCGGCTCCGCGTGGCGCCGGGCCTCGTGCCACCTGACTCGGCGGTGATCACCATGAGCGCGGCTTATCGAGGGACCCAGCTGACCAGCTCGCCCGTGCGAGTGGTTCTTCCGCTGCGCCCGGGCTAGCGCTTGCTTGAGGCTCGAGGCTCGAGGCTTGAGGGAAGGATAGAGACGGAGGTTCGAGCGCTCAGAACTGAACACTCTCTTTAATACCAGGAGCTGGACGTCGATGTACGCGCGTGGTGAGGGTGACCGTCCGCAGCCGGGAACGCTGAACTCGTTGTTCTTCACCGCGGCGCGCAAATACAACAAGGCAGACGCGATGCAGGTGCGCGTAGACGGGAAGTGGCAGCCGATCTCGCACGCGACGATCGTCGAGCGGGTACGGCGAATCGCGCTTGGCCTCACCACGCTCGGTGTGGCGCGTGGCGATCGGGTCGCGATTCTCTCGGAGAACCGTCCCGAGTGGGCACTCTCCGACTATGCGTGCCTGACGGCTGGATTTGCGGACGTGCCGATCTACGCGACGTTGCCAGCCGAACAGATTCAGTACCTGCTCGAGGACAGCGGTGCTGTCGCCATTTTTGTCTCCACTCCTGCTCAGTCGGCGAAGGTCGCGAGCATTCGTAAACGCTGTCCCAGATTGCGTCACGTCATCGCGTTCGACGAAACAGCGCGCCACGACGTTGACCTGACGCTGCGGGACCTGGAGGCGAAGGGCGCCTCGGTCGACTCGGTCGAGCGGGCGGCTGAGTACGAACGCGCGGCGCTGGCCGTCGCTCCGGACGATCTTGCGACGATCATCTACACGTCAGGCACGACCGGGGCGCCGAAAGGCGTGATGCTGTCCCACGACAACATCCACTCGAACGTCGAAGGGACGCGCCGCGTCGTCCCGATCGAGAATGACACCGCGATCTCGTTCCTGCCGCTCAGCCACATCTTCGAGCGGATGGGCGACTACTGGTTCTTCGCCACCGGCACGACGATCGCCTACGTGGAGAGCTTCGAGCAGGTGTCACAAGCAATGCTGGAAGTGCGGCCCAGTATCGCGCTCTCGGTGCCGCGGCTTTACGAGAAGATGTACGCCCGGGTGCTGGAGAATGCGCTGTCGGGTGGCGCGGTCAAGAAGCGCATTTTTTTCTGGGCGCGCGCCGTGGCCGATCGGTGGGCAGACGAGAAACTGGCCGGGCGCGAGCCCGGCGCCGTGCTGGGGGCAAAGTATGCCATCGCTCAGCGCCTTGTCTTCTCGAAGCTCAAGGCTCGAACCGGCGGCCGGCTGCGTTACTTCGTGTCCGGCGGCGCGCCGCTCGCTCCGGAGATCAACAAGTTCTTCTTCGCGGCGGGACTGACGATCCTCGAGGGGTACGGCCTTACCGAAACCTCTCCGGTGATTGGTGTCAACACGCCGGTCAACTTCCGTATTGGAACGATCGGGAAGCCGATCGACGGCGTGGAGGTCAGGATTGCCCCCGACGGCGAGATCCTCACGCGCGGTCCGCACGTCATGAAAGGGTACTACAACAAACCGGAAGCGACGGCAGAGGCGATCGATGCCGAGGGTTGGTTTCACACCGGCGACATCGGCGTGATCGAGGACGGGTTCATCCGCATCACGGACCGGAAGAAGGACATCATCGTGACGGCAGGCGGAAAGAACATCGCGCCGCAACCGATCGAGAACATGGTGAAGACGAACAAGTATGTCTCGCAAGCCGTGATGATCGGGGATCGGCGGAAGTTTCCGGTGCTCCTCATCGTGCCGAATTACGAGCAACTCGAGAAGTGGGCGAAGGAACGGCACATGATCTGGACCGATCGGTCGCAGCTCCTGGCCATGCCGGCGGTCCACGCGAAGGTGGACCAGGAGGTGCGGTCGAAATTGACCGGCCTGGCGCCCTTCGAGATGCCGAAGAAGATCGCGCTGTTAGGCACTGACTTCTCGGTCGAAGGTGGGGAGCTTACGCCGACGTTGAAGGTCAAGCGGCGCGTGATCGAGAAGAACTACAAGTCACTGATTGACTCGCTCTATGATGCCACCGATCCAGCACTGGTGAGCGTTCGCGAGTAGTAGAGAGGAATGCAACGCGGCCCCGATCGATTCGATCGGGGCCGCGTCAGTTATCGGAACTTCATCTCGATCAGCCCGGGCCACGGCAGTTCGAGTGATACTGCATGTTGCCCTGGTTTATGAATTGGCCGTTCGCGCCGCCGATCGTGGCGTTAACGGGAGTGCCCAGGCTAAACCAAACCTTGTCGGTGTTCTTACCCGGTTCACCACCGTCCCAAAGACGGAGCTCCACCGCGACGCCGTTCTTCGCGATGCCGGTGACAACGCGTGCATTGGGATACAGCGTCTCGTCGGACAGCGGGCCCACGTCGATGGGGCCGTACGAGGTGGCGTCAGCGACGTGATAGTCGACGCCGAGGTATGTGATGTGGAATTCGTTCTTGATGCTGCCGTCAGCGTTGTTGCCGCCAGCGTTGCCGCTGATAACGACCTTCTTACCGCCAACTTCCGTCACCAGTCGTCCGAACGTGATGAAGTCGCAAACCTCAGGCTCGGGGTCAGGCGCTGTGTTTGTGAAGGTCACCCGGCGTGCCATGTCGTGATTGATCCTGAGCGTCGCCGTTGTCCCGTTCTCGGAATCATCCTGAGCGCCGGCCGTGTAATCACCGGCGTTAAAGGGGTTCGGAGCGAAGTACTTGATGATGTCGATGCTGGTGAGTGCGGCTGCCGGATTCGCAATCTCTGTAATCACGACTGTTTGGACGCCGCCGCTAGGCCCCGAGTTAGGCGTCTGAGAGGTGTAAACGGTGACGCACTCAGTGCTGCCGCCCGCCGGAATCGTGATGCTCGGAGTCAGGTCGGTACCAGCGGGACCGGTGGCGGTGAAATCAAAGACGCCGCCGACATCGGACGTCTTGCAGAGCTCGACCTCCCCATCCGTTAGCGCTCCCCCATCAAATGGGTAAGCCACCGATTGGGACACACCCAGCAACGGTGCACCCGACAGAAGGGTTCTGCTTGGCATCGTTGGATCGGCACACGCCATCGCGAACGTCGCGATGGCCACCGCTAACGAACTGAGTCGATGCTGCGTCGTCATCTTAGTCCACCTCATTGTGGTTGTTTGCCTGGTCAGCCAACGTAGCGACTCTCCGCTGCGCCCGCCGTTGTTGCGAAGAACGCGTAGCATCACGGCTTAAATGGCCGTCGTCATGGCGGCTGCGCAAATCCTCGGCAGGGATCGTGCCGTCCGCGCAACAGCGCTGGAAGTCTTCCTCAAGTCACAACATATGTGCGGTCGGCCGGAACGAATTTCGCGCGCTCTTGAAGACTTCTAGTGCGTATCTCGTTGTCCCGCTTGATGATCTGCGTGAAGTCGGCTGGGAGCCCCAGCAGGAAGCGCTATGGCGGGGGTCTCACCTCACATGGCGGCTCTATCGATGACTGTCGCGATGCGTAACGACTGCGACCTGTGGCGTGACGTTGGGGCTCCAATGCAACAAAGCAAGCCCGATGAGTTTGTCTCTTTATCGAGAGACCCTGCGTTGCGGAGTCACGAGAGAAGGCAGCCGCTCAATCTGACCAACCCATTCTCTTTCGTCGCGCGCGAGAAGACGCACGTTCCGCGGCATCGGCGAGTTCACCGGCGCCACAACGCGGCCGCCGTCGCGAACGCAGCGGGACACTTCTGCCAGGAAAGATAGATTGGCGCCCGACTCATCCACTGCGGCCGCGCGCAAGGAACCGTCGACGAGTGGAATCCTGTCGAGCAAACGAATCCCGACTGCCTGCATCGACGCCGGAATAGCGAAGCCTGCATCCAACAACACACAGGTTACGTGCGCGATTGCGTCGAGCGCCGGCGCGTGATCCGCGTAGCTGCCAGCGAGGAGTACGAGGCCACCGCCGTCGCTGAGGTCAAGCTGCGCGGCCAATCGGAGACCATCCGCCGCATTTACTGCCCCGCTTGGCGTATTGGCCGCAGAAGCCACGCCGCGCGTAAAGTCGGCCACGCCATCGCGTATTGCATAACGAGCATGACAGACGGGGCATCCCAGGAATCCGGATGAAACGCGTCCCTCGGCCCATTGCTCAGCCGACAGCACGAGCGTAGAGGGTTTATGATCGGCCGGACAGCGAAGCGAATCGACAAGCGATAACAGCACGGTGCCAGACGCCGTCAGGAGGAACGCGTGGCGGCGAAACCGAGTCTGTGAGCCGGACGACGCCATCGTGAGCCACTCATGACCGGCTCAGCCTGAGTTCATCAATGTTGGTCTCGTCATCGCGCGTCAGCACGTAGAGAACGGCGTCGGCCACAGCCTCAGGGCGAAGCATTTGCGCCCGCGGGGTAAACCCTGGACGATGATCGGGGTCGATCGCGTCCCAGATTGCCGTATCCACCGGGCCCGGTGAAACGAGCGACACACGAACGCCGCTGCCCCGCAACTCCTCCCGCATCACCTCGTGCACGGCGCGAGCGCCGAACTTGCTGGCGGCATATGCGACGTTCTCAGCGAATACTTTCCGGTCCGCGATGGATCCGATCGTGACAACAAGCCCCGAACCGCGCGACTGCATTCCCTTGATCAATGGCTGCGCCAACCGGTACGGTCCGAGGAGGTTCACCTGCAGGGCTCCATCGAAGTCCTCGGCGGGTGTCTTCTCGATTAGCGCGAGAGGAAACACGCCGGCCGCCTGAACGAGAGCATCCGGAGCACCATCGCAGCCGGCCAGAACTTCTTCCACAGCGCGGTCGATCTCGTCTCGCTTTGACAGGTCGCAGGCCACCGCAACAGCGGCGTAGCCGAGTGAGGCCACCGCCGTATCGAGACGCGGTCCAGCCCTGGCGACGCAGAAGATCCTCGCCCCCGCCGCCGACAGAGCTCGAGCCGTGGCGAATCCGATGCCGCGAGACGCGCCCGTGACCACCACGGAGCGACCATCCAGCGGCCGGTCGGTCGTCGTCACAATGCAGGACGACTAGTCGCCGGCATACTCCACACGGTTGTTCTCGCTCTCCCACAGGCGAATCAGTACGAGCTTCGCAGGCTCAATCGCCTTCGAGAGAATCTTCCAGATCCCGACGGCGAGGTTCTCGGTCGTTGGGATGACATCGCGCATGAAATCCACGTCGAGATTGAGGTTTCGATGATCCACCTTCTCGATGATTTCACGCGACACGACATCCTTGAGAAGCGCCAGGTCCATCACGTAGCCGGTCTTGGCTTCAACCGGTCCGCGCACCGACACCTCGAGCACGTAGTTGTGACCGTGCCCGTTCGGGTTGTTGCATTTCCCGAAAAGGCGCGCGTTCTCCAGGTCGCTGAGTTCCGGATTATGAACCCGGTGCCCCGCGTTGAAGGTCAACCGGCGAGTGAGGGTGACGATGGGCATTGGGAGAGCGTTGAGCGCAAAGCGCAAAGGGGGAGATGTGAGATCGCGATAAGGATAGTAATCTGAAGCTGCGCCCCTTTGCGCTTTGCGCTTTGCGCTCCCAGGCATGTCCCCAGGAAAAAACGAGGGGGCCCGTGACCCGGGCCCCCTCGCGCAGTGGGAACGAAGAGTGTTTTTTGAAGCCCAAACGGTAGGTGTAAGGCTCTCACCATGCTTCCGCCTTCCCCGCACTGGGGCATGACGTCGACACAGGTGTCGAGCCCCTCGCTGGACTTGTTGGCTCAAAAATCGGTCTCTTCGCTCCTGTTTCAGTAGTCGTCGCCAATGTACCGGCGCGTACCACCCCGGTCAAATAGGATTACTCCCTATGGATGTCGCGCTTCTCGCTGGAATCGTTATGTTGGCACTCTGGTTCGCGGGAACGTTTTTCCTCGACGCGCCCGGATGGATCAATCTCCTGCTCAGCGCAGGAGTCTTCGTCATCATCTGGCGAATCGTCGTGCGCGGTACTGCCAAGTCAACGACGCACAAGCCGAAGGGGTAGCAACGCGAAAGCGCGGAGCATTCGCTTCAAAGCGCCCACGCAGTGTTGATTCGTGGGTTTCTGCGTCATCCGTGTCTTCAGATTTCCCAGTTCGACGGGCGACTGCGTAACGTGAACGGCGACTGTCGCCGGTTTCATAGTGATGCGAGCGCGCGATCGCCGCGGTGATCCCCTGCCCCGGCCGCTGAAAACCGGTTGCGCGGGCAAGATCTGGGCAAAGCTTTTCCGGTTCCGTGCGGAGCACGGCCAGCCCTCGCGTGCTGTCACATTCCCGGATAGCAGTGGAGTCACTTCTCCGTGAGGGCGGCTCGAAATGCCAACCACGCCTCAGCCGCCTCCATCGAACGGAACACCTCGGCCTTCGCGTCTTGCGCGCTTGCGTGGAAGAGGAGCTGGCGCGCCAGCTCGTATGTCACGTCGTCGATAGCCACAACAGCGTTATTCCCATGGGACTCACCATCGCTGGCATTCGGTTTCGACCGCACCAAGGACGGGATCCCACCGAGATCAAAGTCGATGGTTCCCCGTCGCAAGTCGAGGATGTGATCATACGCCAAGAGACCGGCTTGTCGCCGAGCCTCGAGATGCGCGCGGTAATCGGCCAGGGAGATCGGTCCGACTGCAACCGCAAGGATGCGCCGTGCCGCGGCGTCCGCTGTGAAGGTGATTGGCATAACTCCGCTCCCTTAACGAGGGTTATTCCGAGCCAGCACGTCGCGCCGGGATTCAATCGCCTTCCTGAGTTGCGCCAGGGCGGCCGCGTTCGCCGGTTCATTGTGCGCCCACCAGATCTGCCGGGTCAGCGTGTCCAGCCCGCGCCGTGTCCTCGCCTGCATGACTTCGCGTTGGTACCGCTGGAGTGCGGTTACGTCGAGTTTCGGAGCAGGGTCACCCATCCCGCTCGTCATGCTGAAGCGCAGCTTGTTGACGGCGCTCTCGACTCGCGAGTGCCGCGCGCTCAGAAGCGGCCCTGTCCGCCTCCCATGCTCGCGTGAGTTCTCGCTCCTCCTGACGGCGGAGTCTCCCGAAGATTTCGGCGAACGCAAACGGGGTTGGGGCGCAGAGTATGATGATCACGCCGACGTAGCCACCGTAGGCCAGCACAAAAAGACTCAGCCCTGAATCCACAGGGTCCGTTTGTTGAGAGACTACCGCCGCGGCAACGATTACGGCGACACCAATGGCGACAGTGAGCCAACCCACGAGGCGGAATGCCTGCTCGGTGAACGTGGGTTCGAGGTCGGGCTTAATGAGCATCGTCCGAACGTACCCCCGCCCTGAGACAGCCGTAAGGGACGGGGTCCCTACCCTGCTCTACTCGAGATCCCGAAGGTTGACTCTAACAGTGGGCGGCGGTGGCGGCGGTGGTTCTTCCCAACGGGAGATCAATTCGCAAATCCGGCGGAACACGTCAAACACTGTGACCGCCGGAACCTCCTCATAGAGTAGCTCCCTGCCGGCAGGGGTGTGAGGAGGATCCGCAGTCACGAGCACCCGTCCGATTAGGTCGTAGATCCTGTTATGGATTGGCGCCAAATCAGGAGGCTCACTGGCTGCATTGAACTGCGCGAACATAAGCAGTGCATCTGATCGAAGCTCCCTGAAATCATCCGCGGATTTCTCAGAGAGTACGAGCGCAAATTCTACGTCGCCCTTAATGTGGATGGGGCGATAGTTGGAGATGGCCCATTCGATTCGCGCGTCCTCGAGAGGAGAAGCTCCAGACACCTCCTGCAGGTCCCTTCGCGTACTCTCGCGATTCATTTCCGTCATGAGGCGGCGAAATTCTTCCCATTCCCACTCGCTCATATCGCTGAGCGGCATTCCCCTACTTCCGCCCCTGCTCGACGAACGTCACGAGCATATCGGCGTCCACGCCGAGCGCCTGAGCGATCCGGTTCACGGTATCGAACGTCACCGAGGGCGACTGTTTGCCTTCGATCCGGTTCACGGTGGCGCGAGAGATCCCCGCTTTGCGGGCCAATGCGGCTTGCGACATCTCGCCGCGGAGTCGGGCGACAGCCCCCGGACGTAGCGCGATCATCTTAGGTCGCACTGTAACACCTTTGCGACCGACGCGCTAGAGGCATGGCTTGATAAATGTTACTGCCCGCCTTGCGGGGTAGTCGCATAGATGTTACCATTCCTCTGCGTAAGAGAATGGGGCGGCGGCCAGACCCTAGGAAAGTTCGACCGCGCGCCCCGAGTGCCAACCAGCAAGCCGGTCAGGCATCGGGAAGATACGCAGCCCGGTGCCTCCGGCAAAGGAGCCGAGGCAGTATGCAGGAGCATTTCCCCCGCTCTCCCATCTCGGCGAGTCGTTCGCCGTTGAGAACTTCTCACAAACGCACGTCGACACGTCCGCCGCTGCGCGCCGTGCGGGCACGCTGCGCGCGAAGAATCGAAAAGCCGAGCGCGTCACGGTGCGTGACGACACGATCCCGCAAGATCTCAATTGGCTCGCGGCGCTGTTCCGGTTCGCGGGCGAGTTCCGGATCGCTGGCAAGCGCGTCCTGACTTCGAATCCGATGGCCGGGCTCACACTGCCCCGCGAGAAGAACGTCAGGCGGCCGGTGGCCACGGCTGAGCGGTACCGCCTCACCACGGCCAAGGCGTCGACAGTGGACCCGCTCGGCCGCCTGGCCTGCGTGCTCGCGCTCGCGCGGTACACGGGGCGTCGGATCAACGCAATCGTGAGTCTCCGCACAACGGACCTCCTCTTGTCGCAGGAGACGCTCGAGCGGACCCTTGTCAGCACGGGCCAGGACCCGGCGCTCGTGCGGTACATGCCTAACGGGGCGATCCGCTGGCGCGCTGAGCTCGACAAACAGGGATTCGAGGATATCACGGCGCTCTCGCGGGAAGCGCGCACGGCGCTTGACGTCTACCTACGTGCGAACCCGAGCCTCGGTGATATGCCCGTCTTTCCCGTCAGGGCGGGCTCAGAGCGACCGTGGAACAAGATGATGGCGCTCTACTATCTGCGACGCGCTGAGGGCGCCGCAGGGCTGCCACGCTTGGAGCGTGGCGGGTTCCATTCGTATCGCCGGCTGTGGGCGAGCGAGCGGAAACACTTGCCTGACGTCGACGTCGCGAAGGCCGGCGGTTGGCGCGACCTGGCGACGATGAAACGCTCCTATCAGCACGCCGATCCGGCCACGGTACTGCGAGCAATCGAGAACGTCCACGAGCCCGACGCTGAGGCAGATTCTGCGAAGAGTGGGCAGGATGTGGGCAAGGTGGGATAGCAACGGCGCGAAGCCGCAATGACTTACGGCGCTGCCTATATTTCCCAGTTCGAATAGACGACGCCGTCCGCCGCTACCGGTTCGGCATGACCGGCTGCCGCCATCCTCAGATCCGTCCATCGCACGCGCGCGCCGAGCGCCACGAGCCGTGCATAGGCGCCTGGATAATCCCCCTGGGCGCGAATAGCGAGACGCTTCGTTCCCGTGCGACGGGCCGCAACCGAAAGCAAGCGCACCAGCTCATCGAGGTCCTCCTCGCGTTCGACCGCCAGCTTGAGCACGCGCAACTCCTCGCGTGGCCGGCCCTCGACCAGCGGCACCGAATGGAAGATGGCAAAGCCGCGAACCTGACCCCCGCGCTCGAGCAGGACCGTGTCGCCGAGCCCGAGCTCACCAGTGAGAAGTATCTCGCGCGTATAGTCGTATCCTGGTATGCGCGCCGTCGTTACTGACTGGCATGCCGCGATCAGGTCGTCACGCAACGACGAGGACATTCGCGACATCAGTGAGACCGGTGCGTCCGACCGCGCGGCTTCCAGGGTCACGGTGATGGTGAGGCGGGCCGGAACGAATCCAAGCGCCGAGTAGAAGCCGATGTTGTCCATCGTGCGGGGCATGGTCTCCAGACCGATGACGTTGGTGCGGCGCTGGGTAAGCCAGGCAACCCCCGCCCGCACCACCGATTTCCCCAGGCCAATGCCCTGCCACTCGGGATGGACCGCGAGCGGGCCCATCCATCCCTCGGCGCCGGATGCATGCGCAATGTTGAACGCGATCATGTCGCCGTGCTCATTGCGCCATACCAATGCGCCGCCGTTGGCATCGTCCATTGCATAACGCCAGATCACCGGATTCAACTGGGGCACGCGGACGCCAGTCATTCCATCCTTCCGGTAGCGTTCCGTGAACGCATCGCTGAACACCCGGTTCAGTTCCGCGATGTCGGCGTGACCGGCCTGCTCCGGCCCGGTCGCATCCGCCGTGCGACGGGAAGATCGGGCGAGCGTCATGACCCCGCTCCGGCGGAAAGCATCTCTTCGCGCAGATCGTCGTAGTCCGGGATTACGTCGAGATCCTCCATTCGAACAGAGGAGTGTCCGGTGCGATCGTCGAGTTCCACGCGGATCTTGTGGTCCATGTCGTCACTTGTGCGCTCGATATGCGTTAATACGATGATCTGTTCAAAGCGCGGCAGCAGGCGCCGCAGCAGGCCAACAACCCGGAAGCGCCTGTCCTCGTCGAGTGAACCAAAGATCTCGTCGAGGACCAGCAGCCCGAAGGTCTGTCCAGATCGCTCCGCGATCATCTGCGAGATCGCCAGCCGAAGCACGAGGTTCAGCAAGTCGTCCTCGCCTCCTGATATGACCGGTTTGGCGATGCCGGCCTCCAGCATGATCACATTGTATTCATCGTCGATTTCGATTTCGCCATATCGTCCGTCCGTGAGAACGTCCAGGAAGACGCTGGCGAGATCAGAAAGTTCGGGACGGAGCTGGAGGTTCAGGTCAGTGCGAAGATCGGTATACGCCCGATCGAGCTCTTCGTGCAACCGACGCTCGGCTTCCAGCTTTGCGTGCAGATCCCGCGCGCGTTCCAGTTCCTGACGGGCTCGATCGGCGGTGGCCACCGCCTCAACGGCGCGAGCCTCGTCCAGCGTAGCGGCCTGCAGTTCGAGTTCGGCGCGGCGCATGGCAGCTACCGCTGCCTCGTACTCCGCCCGCTGCCGTTGCAGGTCCTCCTCTGAGAGTCGCGTTTCCTCGAATCGCGCCGAGAGCGCGGTGACGCGGTCGCGCGAGGCGGCGAGCCGCTTCGACACCCCGTCGTGCTCGTCCCGCAACTCTGGCTCGCGATCGACGCGCGCGCCGAGGCGCGCCACCTGCTCGTTCAGTGGCGCCAGTCGGTCGAGTTCCCGCTCGAGTTCCGCGTGGCGCCGTTCATCGAAGCCCGATGGAATCCGCCGCAGCTCGTGCGCGACTTGATCGTGCCGTTCTTCCTTCACTGACAGGTCGCGACCAAGGAGTCCGAGTTCCTGTGCCGCCGCCTGCGCGCGGGCCAGCGCGCGTTCGAGTTCGCTGACCTCCTGGGACATTGCCTTGCGGCGCTCCTCGAGCTCCTTGAACTCCCCCAGCATGCCCTCGAGCTGCTCGAGCCGCGTCGCGAAATACTTGCCGTCGACGGTGATCGTCTCGAGCTGCTCCTCGAACCCATCATGCACCGCGCGATAGTGATCGCCCAGGATACGCTGGCAGGTGGGGCAGATGCCATCCTCTCCGAGGTCGACAATCCGGTCGCGCTGGACCTTCACCTCAAGGTACTGTTTCCGAAGCTCCTCGCGCCTCGTCGTGACGTTCTCCTTGTCGCGTACCCACTCCGTCCGGCGCGCGTCGAGGGAGGCGCTCGCGGTCTCGAGCTCGGATGCACGCGACTTGAGTTGCGTGGCGAAATCGGCCTGCGCTGCTGCTGCCCCGGCCAGCACTCCCTGCTTGACGCGCAACGCATTGAGTTCTTCGGCGAGCGCGCGGAGCGATTCGGCGAGCGTCCGTCGACGCCCTTCTTCCCGCGCCAGCCCGTCCAGCATGCGGTACTCGTCGATCACCTCGTTGAGCGGCATCAGCTGCGAGGCGATGGACTCGAGTTCTGTCCTGGCTTCGGTCACCGCCTCGAGCTCACGTACCAGGCGTTCGGTCTCGCGGGTCAACGACTCAGCATCGTGCTCGGCCAACCGCAGGTCCGAAACCAGCTGCTGAAGCGCGTCGCGCGCGCGCTGAGCGGCCTCCCACAGCGGCGCGAGCACCTTCAGCTTCGACTCGGCGTCGCGGTGCGCGACGGTCGCGACTCCCCTCCGGCGGTCCGCTTCCTTGCGGCGAGCAGCCGATTCCTTCAGCATGGATTCGACATGCTGTGGATCGGGCATGAGACCTTTGACGCCGGTGATCTCGGCGCTCACCAGTTTGCGCCGCTCGCGGGCGAGTCCCTGCGCGGACCGGATCCTGTCGTACCCCAGCACGCGAGAGAGGAATTGCGCGCGTTCCGACGGCGCCATCGCCGCCATCACGCTCAGTTCCTTCTGCCCCGTGAAATACGTGTGGAAGAACTCGGCGCGCGTCATGCCGAGTCGCCTGGCCAGGAGGTCGGAGACATCGGTGATCGTCGTCGCGATCGGCTCGCTCCCGCCGTCGAGATACAGCTCGGCGCTGCTCAAGCCGCGAACGACGCGATACCGGTGCCCGGAGAGATCGAAGTCGAGTTCGACTCTGACCGGCGCGCGCGGGCCGGCGCGGACGTTGCGAATCGAATCCCGCGTGCCGCGAACCGCCGACTGGCCGTACAGCGCCCAGGCGATCGCCTCGAGGATGGTGCTTTTCCCGGCCCCGTTAGGCCCGATGATGCCCGTGAGTCCGAGGTCGAACTCGATGCGCGTATCGGCGTGCTGCCGGAAGTTCGTCAGGCCAAGGCTGTTGAGCCTCACGGACGCTCCGCCGGCACTGCCAGCGTGTCGTGTTCCGCCGATT
Organism: uncultured Gemmatimonadaceae bacterium; assembly: GCA_964608035.1. Lineage (GTDB taxonomy): Bacteria > Gemmatimonadota > Gemmatimonadetes > Gemmatimonadales > Gemmatimonadaceae > JABWBJ01. Next base: position 18,312 of record CAZSNV010000022.1, read on the forward strand.
CGGCTTCCTTCAGGTAGCGCAGCCCGAGTTCCACGAGCGCGTCACGCGGCACGTCCGGCGGAAGGGACCGCGCCCAGAGCCATTCGCGCACCGTGTCCGTCAGCGACGCCTTGCGTCCGGCGGCGCCCGACCCTGCCTGGCGGATCACCTCCGGGCGACGCGGGTCGAGCTGGAATGACAGCGCCCGGCGCTTGTACTCCCGCAAGGCCCGCTGGTCCAGCTCGCGCGAGACGTGGCGCGGGATGTCGATCACGACCTGCCTGACGATCTTGTCGTCGATGCCACCCGGCCACGTCTCGATGTTGGCCCGGATGGCGGCGTCGACTTCGGCAGCCGTGACTCCCTTGCCGCTGACGAGGGGCAGATCGACCAGCTGGCGCGCGGGCGCGAGGTGGTGGAAGACACGCTTCCCGGAGTCGAGATCGAACTCGACTATGCCTTTACCCTTCAGGCGCGCTTCGCGTTCTTCCTGCCGCTCGCCCCAGATGTTGAAGCTCGTGTACTCGATGGCGCCGGAGTAATTCGCGTTCTTGTGCAGCTTGCGGTGGATGTGGTATTCGCCCATCGCCACGTACGACCACCGGTCATAGCCGATCTCGTCGGGATCAACCTGCAGCGCGGACCGCTCGGTGTCGGCGGCCGACAGCGGAATGATCCCGCGCAGCTCCGAATGCATAACGAGCACGTTCCGGCCGAACGCCGGATCGGGGCTGAGCGAGGGTCGCGGACCGGGAATTCCGGGGACCGCGAGTACCGCGAGGTCTCGCTCAGGAAACGTCAACCGGCGCGGCTCGGCGTCGACGACCTGGATACCGAGGGGCGAGAACAGCCGGAGGATGCAGACGGTTTCGGCCGAGCGCGGCGCGTCGTGATTGCCGGCGATCATGACCACGAGCGCGTCGGGCAGGGATCGCACCAGGCGCGAGAACTGCGTGAACGCGAGGAGGATCGCGGGATTCGGCGGGCGGACGTTGTGGAACACATCGCCGGCGATCAGCACCAGGTCAGGCTTGATGTCGATGATCTTGTCGATCGCCGCCTTGAATACGGACGCGACATCGGCCTCCCGCTGGTTGATTCCGGCGGCAGTCTGCCGCTGGAACTGGCGGTAGCCTAGGTGGAGATCGGAGAGGTGGACGAGGCGCACGAAAGCGCGATCAAGTGGCTTCGGGAGGCGTTGAATTGCTTCCGCACTGCCAATATACCGGACGGGGGACGGGGGACGGGGGACGGGAGAGAGCGCGCTCCCGTCACCCGTCGCCCGTCCCCCGTCTCACATTGCTCTCAACCACTGCGAAATCGTCATCCTGACCCGCACCGGCGGCTTGGTCGGATCGGCGGGAGTGACCAGCGAGAACAAGGAAAACGTCGTCCGGGCATCGGTGATCCAGCCGCGCCGCCGATCGAGCAGCACCTGGCCGACGACCGTTCCTGATGTTTCGACGATGCTCCTGCCGCTGGTCGGCTCCTTCGCATCGTTGTCCGCCTTCATCAGCCGGCCGCGCATGGAAAGGAAGGCCAGCTCCCCCGACTTGGAGAGCGAGTCGAGGGTGAAGGTTGCCACCAGCGTGGCCGATCCCTTCGGATCCACGGAGCTTGCCAGCGGCACCTGCAACACGCTGGACCACGTGTCGCCGGGTGATATCGCGCGCGCGGGAAGCGTGGCCGGCATGTGTGACGCCAGTGCCGCGGATGGGACGGCATTGCCGCGTCCGGAGGGCACGTAGGCCGAACCGTTAGGCGCCACGCGGAACCGGATGGCGCGGTTGGCGGCGATCGCGGCCCAGGCGAGAACGGCGCTGGATGCGGAATTGGGCGGCGAATTGACGCGGATCGAATCGGTCACGCTCACGATCGTCGCGCCCTCGATATCCACGGATTCCACCGCGAGCGTCGCCAGCAGCACCAGCGTTCCGGATTCGACCACGGGCTTCCCATCAGGGCCCGGAGGTCCGGTCATCTCCACCGTCTGGTCGAGGCGCACGCGGATGGTGTCGCCGGCGCTGGGTCGGACTTGCAACACGACGCCCTGCGCATGCGACCGTTCAGACGGCACCATCAACAACGCGACCACGCCGGACAGGAGGCAGTGCCAGCGACTCGCCCGCTGCAATTGCTTACCCGTACGGGTCATCGAGCGGGGTGGTCCGGAGCGTGGCTCGCTGGACCGGCGCCTGCTCGCTTCGCACGATGCGGCGAAACTGGGCCTTGAAGTACGCCTTCACGTCCTGTGGTCGCGTCTTCACGGTCGCGTCGCGCGCCCGAAGGACTTCGTGCTCCTCGTAGAGCGCGATCACGTCCTCGACAAAACTGAGCTGAATCGAGGAGTCGAGCGACCGCAGCGAACGCAGCACCGCTTCGGTGAGCGAGGGCTCCTCGGCCTGCGGGAAACGATCAGCGCCCTCCCGGCCGGAAAGAACCGGCGGGCGCGGGAAACGGACAAAAATCGGCTGCGTGAAGTGTGGATGTCTGACCATCAACTGTCCCTTGTCCAGCGTTGCGAGCTTGGTCCTGGTTGCAGGTCCGAGGACCTGATACCCGGGTGTCGCGAGCTCGTCCGGATCCATCCGGCCAAACAGTGCTGTCGCGGCATTGCCAACCACTCGCCGGTGAACCTGTGACCGGAATTGCTGCGCGCCAAAGAGCACCAGGCCGAGGTACCGGCCGCGCTCCGAGATGTCGAGAAGCATTCGTCGGACGTGCGTGTCCGGCCCGTCCGATTGGGCATACTTGTTCAACTCATCGACGAAGACGATCAGGTGGCTCACGCCGAGCGTTCGCCGCTCCAGGTGTTCCCGAAGGAGCGAAACGACTCTCGCGAAAACGAGATCCTGGGCGTCTTCCTCCAGGTTCGCGATGTCGATCACGTACACCGTCCTGTCCTGGAAGGTGCCCCAGGGAAGGTCCGACCGGACTCCCGCATCGGTGACCAGTCCCTTGCAGCGCTGGGCGATGTTGATCAGCCGATTTCTGATTTTCCGGATGGTGGCGATGTGGTGCGTACGCCAGGCCTCGATCCCACGGTCCTCCATGTGATCCAGCACGTCGCGGAACCATTCCTCGAGGTCGGCAAACGACTGGACGCGATAGCGCTTTCCATTCGCCAGGCGCTCGTCGGTGAAGTCATGATCGACGATGCGGTCGCCGATGAAGTCGATCAGTGCATCGGCCTTGGCGTCGACATCGTCCCGGTTCAGCAGCACGGGTGCGAATCGCAGGACGTCGGTCAGGCCCCACGTCAACGGTGAAACGTTGGCGGAAAGCGCGGGGTGCGAACGGAGCGTGTTGAGCGCGAGACCACGCGCCGTAAACGGGGCAAAGTAATGAACATGCTCGAACGGTTTGGCCTCGATTCCCATCAAGCGGTACATCTCGCGGTCGCTGTCTTCGAGGCGCCCCGGCTGGTCGAGGAAGCACAGGTCCGGGCCCTTCACGTTGAAGCAGAGCGCCGCGACCGATCCCTTCGACGCAGGGAAATGCGTGAAGATCGAAGCCAGCAGGAATTCGACCGCGCTTGTTTTTGTCGCGAGGCCCGACACGCCGGTGATGTTGAGATGCGCCGCTTCGGGACCGAGCAGGAAATCGGCGTCCACGTAGATCGGCGAATTCGTGGCGCCGGCCCGATAGACGCCGACGGGAATGGCCGTGCGACTCTCGGGGCGAAGGTAGGAGTCCATCCGGAGCGCAATGGCCACATCGTCGGCATCGGCGAGGAACACCTTGCCCATAGGCACCGGCTGCAGCGGCTCTTCAGGGAACTGGCGCAGTACGGCGGCGGTGTAGAGACGGATCTCGGGCCGCAGGGTCGCAGCCGCGCCGGCGCGATCAGGATCGCCATCGGCCCCGATCACGTCGTGAAGAGGCGTGATCAGATCGGTGTAACTGAGGCCATCGGTGATGACGCCGTAGATGTGCGGCAGCTGGCCATCGATCGGGTGGGCCCCATCGACCCGCACGATCGTGCCGATACCTACCGGCGAATCGAGCGCGGTCCAGAAGTGAAACTCGTGGGGCGTGTTGGGCCGGCGCTCGGTGGCGACGACGCGACCGAGGGGGCTCGTCGAAGTACTGGGCTGGGGCCTTCCGTTCGTATGCACGGATACCGTCAGGCGGCGATGTCGTGGATGAGTGGTGCCGCATGCAAAATACTGGTTTGCCGCAACAGCCGCTCGATCGCAGCATAACGTACAATCAGTTCTCAAAAAGGGTGTGGGCCCGACGCTCGCTTCGGTGAGGGAGCGCGGGCCCTATGGGCTGCAGCCGCGACGACCCGGAAAAAGGGAGTGCGTCTACACCGCTTTGCGAGAGGAGATCAGGAGGATCAGGCGACAGATACCATGAGTCTCGGACCCAGGAAACCATTGTCTTGTTCGCGGGGAATCGCGGCTAGCGCGCGTCCATTCTGCTCTTCGCCCAACCCGCGCTGCAGCACCGGCATCACCCAGCCAGCAGGTAGTGGCCTGGCGAACAGAAAGCCCTGTCCGTAAAGGCAGCCAAGCTCCCGGAGCCGGTCGTATTGCTCCACGGTTTCAACACCTTCCGCTATGGTACGAAGGCGCAAGGCAGAGCCAAGGGAGACGACCGCGCCGGAGAGAGGCGACTCCTCACCCTGAATACCGAGCTTGTCGATGAATGACTTGTCGATTTTGATGATGTCAAACGGGAATTGCTGCAGATAGGCAAGGGATGAGTAGCCGGTCCCGAAGTCGTCGATGGCCAGAAGCACACCCAGAGTTTTCAGAGCTCTGAGGCGTTCGATAGTCGCCTTGTCGTTTCCGACCAGAATGTTTTCCGTCACCTCGAGAATCAGTCGATCTGGTGGCAGCCCGCTCGCCTCGAGCGCCTGACGCACATGGTCGACGTACGACGCTTCGCGCAGTTCGCGACCGGAGACATTCACGGTTACGGACACACCGCCGGTTGGCGATGCGGACTCCCATTCCACGCAAGCGTGACAGGCTTGGTTCACAATCCAGCGACCAAGCTCCAGAATCACTCCGGATTGTTCGGCGATCGGAATGAACTCCCGCGGCGCTATGCGTCCGCGAACTGGATGGTCCCAGCGCACGAGCGCCTCCAGCGCTGTGACCGCACCCGTCTCGAGTGAGACGATCGGCTGAAAGTTCAGCAGGAATTCCTTCCGGTCGAGCGCCCCGCGCAACTCCTGCTCCACCTCAACGCGTCGTGTTACCGCGGCATGCATGGAAGACTCATAGACTACCGCGCGGTGCTTCCCGCCGGTCTTCGCCATGTACATGGCGAGATCGGCGTTCCGCATCAGCTCGGATGCCGTATCGTTCGCGGTCGCCAGCGCAATGCCGATGCTCGCGCCGATGAACACGTTCTGTTGTCCAAGGGGGAATGTCGTTCTGAGTGCGCCGAGCACTCGCTCCGCGACAACCCTCGCCACATCGACAGAGTTCGCATCCTCGAGCACGATGGCGAATTCGTCGCCACCAAGCCGGGCGCAGGTGTCGGAGTTACGCACCATGGGACGCAGGCGTTGCGCGGTTGCGCGAAGCAACTCGTCACCGGCCCCGTGTCCCAGCGTGTCATTCACGCCCTTGAAGTCATCGAGGTCAATGAACAACACAGCGACGGTGGTGTTCGTCCGCGGACGCCTCGCCAGCGCATGCTCGACACGGTCCAGGAACAACACGCGGTTCGGCAGACCGGTGAGCGCATCATGCAGAGCCTGATGCGTCAGCTGACGTTGCGTCTCCTGACTCGTCGCCAACGCCTCCTGAAGCTGGCGTTGGCGTTCAATGAGTTCGCGCGACGCTCGCTCCATGGTGTGATCGAGGAAGGCGCGATCTTCATCCGATTGATGGTACGCCTGATTGACCGCCGCGACAAACGGGGCGATCGATTGCGGAATGTCATCGGCGGAACCGAGGTGACGCCGAAGTTGACGAATCAGCAACTTGTGCATCCTAACGCTCGGAAAAAGTCGTAATGGTCATGGTCTGGTTATGGAGCTCGCACTTCACGGAATTCGCAAAGGGCGCGATCTCGCCGTACGAGTAGAACCCGCTGAGTACAGCGGCGTTGCCCAGCACGTCTCGGACACTTTCGGGCTCCTCCTCCACGCGCTGCTTCAGCACCAGCTTGCGGCCGACGCAGCTGATTAGGATGGCGAGTTCCGGCTCCACATTGCCGAGCGCCTCATGGCTGGCGCTAGCCGCTCCATGCGCTCCATCGATGAGACGATCGACGTTGGCCTTCATGAGCCGCGCGAAGCTTCCTTCAGGGATATCTCCCGCAAACACGACGCTGCGCGCATTCTCGTCGATTCCCAGAATCGTCCGCACGACGCCTGGCTCGCTCCCCTCACCCCGCAGACTGAGCGGAAACAGCAGTCCGCTCGAAGGGAGGTCCGCGGCGTGCTCGCCCAGATAGTCGCGGTACAGGTCGAGCGCGGACGCGCCATCGAGCTCGTACAGCACATTGCCGCGTGAGCGGGTCACGACGCGTTCGGGGCCGAATGAATCCCAACCGCCAAGCGATCCGTAACCGACGCGCAGACGCTCCCCGTAGAAACCAACCAGGACGAGGCCGCCATCATGAAACTGGCCGTCGAAGTAAACGCTGGTGCGCTTGAAGTCGGCGCCATCGCCCGCGAGGCCACCGGTGACCGCCACGGTCGAAGGCAGTCCCGCGCGCAAACCGGCCGCCAACTCCGAACCGTTCACGTTGAGTCCCTCGGCGAGCACCATCACGTGAACGAGCCCGGCCCGAGGCAGCTGCTCCGCGAGTCTGCGGCCTTCGAATGCGCTGTGGGAGACATCATCGATCCGGCCATAGACGGCGTGAACGCGCGAGTGCTCAAAATGGATAGCGGTCGCGACGACCGAACCGTCGCTGACTTCGGTGCCGCAAATCTCGCCCGCCGTGGAGCATCCGAGCACGTGAGCCATCGGATACAAGCCCCGGAGTTCGTCGATGACCTCACCCGAGCGCATCGCGGCGCTGGCGGCGAAGAACAGCACGAGGTGCGGCGAAGCCATATCATCGCGTTTCGACGTTACTCTCCAGCCTCGAGCCGCTATCCACTGCCGTTGTTCGATTTTCATGCGCGCTCCACGAGGAATGAAAGACGCCTCCAGCGATTCGTGCTGAACGGGGCCGATGCTCTCTTCTCAAGGACGACGCGTAACACGCCATGTATCGCGCAGTTGCGTGTGCTGTCGCTAATGATGACTAGAGGCCAGTCAGTTGTGAGGTGGCAGAAGCTCGTGTCGTCGAAAGGCACGTTTGCGATGTACCGCAGCACACGGAACGCATCGGGAGAAGCCCCTCAGGTATTGGCGAAATCAGGTTGTCGCCGTGGTCGGTAAGAGTCGCGCTACGTCCGACTTCTGCTGCTCCGCCGGTAATCCGATGGGCAGGCGCCCAGCAAACGGCGACACTCGCGAATGAAGTGACTCTGGTCCGCGTACCCGGCCGCCGTGGCAATCGCGGACAGCGAGTGGTCCGTGCTCCGGAGTTGTTCCGCCGCCCACGAGGCCCGCGCCGATCGGACATACCGGCCAATGGTTGTCCCCGCGTGCGCGCGGAACGCGTGGCAGAGGTGCGTCGGAGTGACTCCAGCCTCGCCGGCAAGCTGCAGCAGGGACGGCGGGCTTCTGAACTCCTCGTTCAGGATGTCCTGGATGCGACCAAGCCAGGAGGGAGGTCGGCGCGGCGCGCGTTCACGGCGGCCGCCCCGTGAAACGCGAACCAGCATCCCGACCATGAGCGCGTCAACGGCGAGAGCGGAAAGCGCGTCACCGCGATCCATTTCCGCGAGGACGCGGCGCGCATCGACGGCAACGAGCGCGTCCCTGACGTGGACGACGTCGTCGATCAATGGACCGATGAACTCGAACGAGGCCATCGCCGCCGGATCAGGCTGCATGACGAGCACCCGGGCGCCCCGCTGGCCTATGTAGTTCGCATGACGTTCCTCACACGGTTCCGTCCAGGCCCAGCCGGGTGTGCACGGAAAGCGCTTGCTCCCGATCGTGGTGTCGAAGGAGCCCTCCAGCATGACCGCCATGATCGGTCGGTCATGCGTGTGCGGGTGCAACGCGTCGCCGGCGCTGAACCGCGCTTCCGTGAAAAGACACGTCTGCGTGTTCATCGAACGGGACCATGGACTGCCCATCGTGACCGGGACCGGTCGGTATCGCATGCACTGGCTCCTGCGGCGGTGTGCCAACCTAACGCGCCGTCGGGAGACCATCGAGTGACGGAGTGACGGAGGCACGGGATACGGTGCTGAGGAGACGGAAAAAGACCGCAATCCTGCCCAAATCCTCACAACGCCGTGCAATACGCGACCTCATCGGCCGCCTAGCGTTTGCCCTCCAACCGCCGGATGGACCTGACTCGCGGGCATCGCTCCAATCCGCCGGCACTGATCACCCAGACGGAGGAGACCATGTTCATGCCGAGTAAGAGAGCAATTCCCGTGTTCGTTGTCGCGCTGGTCGCATGTTCAGCCGGAACCGAACCAAGCGCACCGATCATCGCCACGTCCGCCACGCTGAACAACGGCGTGGGCGTCGAGCTCCAGGTGAATGGGGCCGGCTCGGTGGATCTCAGTGCGGCCGCGGTGCCGAACATGAGCTTCCAGTTTGTCGCCCATCGCAAGGGCGACGGCACGGTCAATGGACATTTCCGTTTCAGCCGCGAGAGCGCGGCTGGCCTGGTCGAGTTCGAGGGGGATGTGACCTGCGTAACCGTCGATCCGAACTTCCCCGGTCGGGCGCGCATCGGAGGCATCGTCACCGAAAACAACTCGACGGCTCCGGGCTCCCTGACGACAAATCATGAAGTGGGTGACGACGTCTGGTTCCGCGTCCAGGACGACGTCGGCAACGGCACCTTTGAGTCCAGCACGACGCTCGGGTTCAAGCCGACACTGGTGAACACGTCGGCGGAGTACTGCGCTCTTCCGTTCACCGGAACCCTCAATGGAGCGCTCGTCTGGAATCCCGCATCGATCTTCCCTCTCGAGCACGGCCAGATCCGCGTGAATCCGTAGGAACTTGCAGAATGCAAAATGCAGAATGCAGAATGCAGAATGCAGAATTGAGAAGCCGACCACTCATTTTGCATTTTGCATTTTGCATTATGCATTCATTCTCGTCCGAAAACGAACGACGGAAAGTCGAGTTGATCGAGGCAGGTCCTGGCGGGAATCCTTTCGCGCGGGGCGGCAAGGAACGATGCGACGACCTGCGTCTTGCACGCGCTCTGCTCGGAGTGCCCCCCGCCGCGGATGACGATGTGGCGGCTGCGGGAAAGGTTCCGCGAGACTCGCTCCCCGTACTCCGGTGGCGTAACCGGGTCCCGCTCCCCGGAAAACAGCAATGTCGGGATGTCGGACTTCCATGGCTCGCGCATGCCACGTGCCGCCGCCGGCATGGGCCACGAGGCGCAACCGGCGCGATACGCCAGGTAGTAGCCTGGCCCGATCAGCGTTCCGCGCGCGCGGCGGACAGCGTCCACCGAATCGATGAACGGCAGGTCCTCGCTGCAGTAGACGCCCAGGTGGAGTGGAAGACTCGTCGAGTCACCAACCCATCGCGAACGCTGCCAATACACACGCCCAAAGGAATTGAAATCACGCGTGCGCTCGGCGTCGTGAACCCACGCCGGCAGTAATGCAGCCATAGGACCGTACAGCATTCCCCGGACGGCATACGCGAAATCCCATCGGCCGAACGAGCCCGAAAGCACGCGGCCCGCCGAATCGGCTACCTGGATCGTGGCTGGAACGCTGTCGAGCTGCCGCGCGAGCCTGACGAGCGATCGCTGCGTGTCTGGATACCGCGTCCGGCACTCCCGGTCTCTTTGGCAGCGGGTAACCACGAAATCGAGGCTGCGATCCATCGAGGCCGCGAGATCAGCCGTGAGGTCGGCATCGAACGGCACGACGCCGTCGAGGACGACAGCGCGCACGCGATCCGGGTAGCGACGCGCGTACGTCTGTGCCAGCCTGGTGCCGAAGGAGAAACCGGCCAACGACCACGTTTCCGCGCCCAGGGCTTTCCGGACTGCCTCGAGATCTTCCGTGGAGGTCGCGTTCGTGTACGCGGAGAGATCTGCCTGACGAGTCAGCGCGCGCCGGCAGGCCGTGAGATGATCCGATGGAAACAAGGCGCCGAGAAAATTGTGGCGACCCAGGAATGCGCAGGAGAGCGCGCCCGATCCACCAGTTCCACGTTGATCGAAGAATACCAGATCGCGACGATCCCTGAGTGCCTCCCGCAGCGCGAAGTTCCGCGCCATGAGGGTGCCAGGGACACCGGGCCCGCCTTGAATCAGCAGCAACGGCTCGCGATGCGGCGTTGGACCGCGAGCAGGCAGTAGAATCACGTTGATGCGGAGCGTTCGACCCGAGGGATTCGCCGCGGATTCCGGCACCATGACGCTGAGGCAGCGCACATTCTCGTTCACGCCATCGACGCGGCAGGCTTCGCGCGTCTCCGACCGCGCCCAGGTCACACCCACCGTCGCCAGTAGTCGCGATCAGAGCCGCCGCGCGCATCACGATCATGCGGGCGAATCTATCGACCGCGATCGGTGCTCAATTGAACGGGATTGTGGTGTCCTACCGGTTCTTCACCTTTGCCCAGGAGTCGCGGAGCCCCACCGTTCTGTTGAACACGAGCGCACCAGCACGAGAGTCAACCGGGTCGCTCATGAAGTATCCCGTTCGCTCGAACTGATACCGGGATCCGCCAGGATCCTGCGCTACACTCGGCTCGATCTTCGCTCCCGTCACGACCGTGAGCGAATCCGGATTCAGCGCCGCCATGAAGTCATCGACCATGTCAGGATCGGGAATGCTGAAGAGTCGATCGTAGAGGCGGACCTCGCAGTCGAGTGCGTGGCTCGCTTCGACCCAATGAATGGTGCCCTGCACTTTCCGCCCGTCGGGCGAATCTCCTCCGCGCGTCGCCGGATCATACGTGCAGCGGATCTCCGTGACGTTCCCCGCGGCGTCCTTCACGACTTCCTGGCACGTGATGAAATAGCCGTATCGCAGCCGGACTTCGCGGCCCGGTGCCAGCCGGAAAAACTTCTTCGGGGGATCCTCCATGAAGTCGTCGCGGTCGATGTAAAGCTCACGCGAAAACGGCAGCTTCCGCGATCCGGTGAGTGGCACATCGTGCGGGTAGTACGACGCATCCAGCCACTCCACCTGCCCTTCGGGATAATTCGTCAAAACCACTTTGAGCGGATTGAGCACGCATAGCATGCGCCGCACTTGCAGGTTGAGGTCGTCCCGAATCGCCGCCTCGAACGTCGCCAGCTCGGTGTTCTGCGGCTTGCGCGACACGCCCGCGGTTTCGACAAACGCACGCAGCGCTTCGGGAGTCACGCCGCGGCGGCGAAGACCGGACACGGTCGGCATGCGCGGATCATCCCACCCCGCGACGCGCCCCTCTTCCACAAGTCGCAGCAGTTTGCGCTTGCTCGTCACGGTGTATTCGAGCGCCAGTCGAGAGAATTCGGTCTGCTCGGGCGGCCGATCGAAGCCGCATTCGCGCACGAGCCACTCGTAGATGTCGTTGTTGTCCTTGAACTCCAGTGAACAGAGAGAATGGGTGATGCCTTCAATGGCGTCCGACAGCGGATGCGCAAAGTCATACAATGGGTACAGGCACCACGCGTCGCCTTGGCGGTAATGATGCGCGTGCCGGATCCGGAGCAGGATTGGATCGCGCATGATCATGTTCGGATGCGCCATGTCGACCTTTGCGCGCAGCACATGCGCACCGTCGGGGAACTCTCCGTCCCGCATGCGACGCAACAGATCGAGGCTCTCTTCAACGGGACGCGTGCGAAATGGACTGTTGGTGCCCGGTGACGTGACAGTTCCGCGCGTCTCGCGGATTTCCTTATCGCTCTGCGAATCGACGTAGGCCGATCCCTTCTCCACCAGCAGCACTCCAAAACCGTAGAGCTGGCCGAAATAATCGCTCGCATAGAGCTCGGCGTCCCACTTGAAGCCGAGCCATGCGATGTCGTTCTTGATCGCCTCGACGTACTTGATGTCTTCCGTTTCCGGGTTGGTGTCGTCGAAGCGCAGGTTGCACGCTCCACCGAACTCGCGCGCAATGCCGAAGTTCAGGCTGATCGCCTTGACGTGGCCGATATGCGGAAAGCCGTTCGGTTCAGGCGGAAAACGCGTCTTGATCGGCCGCCCAAAGCGGTCGCTAGCGACGTCTTCCGCCACCATGTCACGAATGAAGTCCCGATGAGCTATTGAGCTGTCCGTCACGGTTTGGTTGAGGTGTGGGCCAAGGATTAAGGTAAGCGAGGTCAGAGGTCAGAGGCCCGAGGTCGAGGCGCGGCCAAAATCCGACCTGATCAGGCTTTACGCAGTTTATCCCAGATCCGCAATCGGACATCCGACATCCATGTCGATTTCGCGGGTTCTCATTCGACACTTCAGTAGGGGCAACGGCTACAACACCAAAACGAGGGTTCAAGAATGCGAGTCATGGTCATGGTAAAAGCCACCCCGGAGTCCGAAGCGGGAGAGATGCCCAAGGAGCAAATGTTCGCCGAAATGCTCGCCTACAACGAACAGCTCGTGAAAGCCGGTATCATGCTGGCCGGCGATGGTCTGCACCCGAGCAACAAGGGAAAGCGAGTTCGCTTCCAGGGCGACAAGCGCACGGTGATCGACGGTCCGTTCACCGAGACGAAGGAGCTCGTCGCCGGCTACTGGATGTGGCAGGTGCGCTCGATGGAAGAAGCTGTCGAGTGGGTGAAGCGCTGCCCGAACCCCATGCCGAGCACCTCCGAGATCGAGATCCGTCAGGTCTTCGAGTCCGATGACTTTGGAGCCGAGCTGACGCCGGAGCTCCGTGCCAAGGAGGAACGTCTTCGTACGGCAGCGGCGGCCCTTAACCAATAGGGTCGAGGCTTGAGGCTCGAGGTTCGAGAGTAGTGGTCAGTTCTGCGGACTAGCCTCAAGCCTCTCACCTTCCCTCGAGCCTCGAGCCTCTACCCTCTCAAGAATGGGCTCGTCAGAAACCCACCGCGCCATCGAAACCGTCTGGCGCATCGAGTCCGCGCGCCTGATCGGCGGTCTCGTGCGCATCGTGCGCGACGTCGGCATGGCGGAAGATCTCGCCCAGGACGCACTCGTCGCCGCGCTCGAGCAGTGGCCCGAGACGGGAGTGCCGCGCAACCCGGGCGCCTGGCTCATGTCGACCGCGCGACGCCGGGCCATCGACCACTTCCGTCACACGGGGATGGCCGAGCAGAAGCACGAGCAGTTGGGACGCGAGATCGATGAAACCCAATCGGACACCGCCGACAACCTCGTGACGACCATGGACGACGAGATAGGCGACGATCTGCTCCGGTTGCTGTTCATCTCCTGCCACCCGGTCCTCTCCCTCGAGGCCCGCGCGGCATTGACCCTCCGGCTGCTCGGCGGCCTGACGACGACGGAGATCGCCCGCGCGTTCCTGGTGCCTGAGCCCACAATCGCCCAGCGAATCGTCAGGGCAAAGCGCACGATTGCCGAGGCGCGCGTTCCGTACGAAGTCCCGCGCGGCACCGATCGCGCCGCGAGAATCACGTCGGTGCTTGGCGTCATCTATCTCGTTTTCAACGAGGGGTATTCAGCAACCACGGGCGAGGATTGGATGCGGCCGGCGCTCTGTGACGATGCACTGCGACTCGGCCGCATTCTCGCCGGTCTGGCGCCTGACGAGGCCGAGGTCCATGGGCTGGTAGCGCTCATGGAAATTCAGTCGTCGCGCTCGCGGGCACGGGTCGGGCCGAACGGCGAACCCGTGCTGTTGCTGGATCAGGATCGCTCTCGATGGGACCGTCTGCTCATCGGACGCGGCCTGGCCGCCCTGGCGCGCGCCGAAACCATTGGCGGCTCGTTAGGCCCCTACGCGCTGCAGGCCGCCATCGCGGCGTGTCATGCCCGCGCGCTCCGGCCCGAGGACACCGACTGGCACCGCATCGTCGCGTTGTACGACGCGCTCGCCGAGTTGACCCCGTCGCCGATCATTGAGCTGAATCGCGCCGTCGCGATCTCTATGGCCGACGGTCCCGCCGCGGGTCTCGATGTCGTCGAGTCGCTGCTCGACGAGCCCTCACTCAGGAGCTACCACCTGCTCCCGGCCGTTCACGGCGACCTGCTCGTGAAGCTCGGCCGCCGCGATGAAGCCCGCGGCGAGTTCGAACGCGCCGCGTTTCTCACGCAAAACACGCGGGAACGACATCTCCTTCTCGAGCGGGCGGCGGCGTGCAAAGCGTCCTAAGCAACGGCGCGAGATGCCGAAGGGCGCAGAACCCGAACGGCGCAGAACCCGAACGGCGCAGAACCCGAACGGCGCGAAATGCCGAACGGCGCGAACTGCCGGGCCCTGCGATGTTTGCGGCCTTGCGATGTTTGGGCCCTGCGATGTTCGGGCCCTGCGATGTTCGGGCCCTGCGATG